>NZ_JAARML010000001.1:1517471-1820965 GCF_011759375.1 Paraflavitalea devenefica
GTAAGCCGGTGTTAGCTATTTAATCCACCGCTCAAAATACTCCCAGGTGCGCAGCAACTGGTCTATGCGCTGCCGGTTATCGCCACTGCGGGTAATCTCATGTGTGGCATTGGGATGGCGCACATATTCCACCGGTCTGCCCAGGGCTTTCAGGCTATGGTACAGCATTTCGCTTTGTACAAAGCCCGTGCGCCGGTCATTATCGCCATGGAAAATAATATAAGGGGTAGTAATGTTTTGGACATAATTGATCGGTGATTCTCTTTCCAGGATGGCCTTGGTTTCAGGCTGCCAGGGGTATCCGCCAAAATAATTGGGCACCAGCCGCCAGGCATTTCCTTCGCCAAAGAAAGTAGCCAGGTCATACACGCCGCGTTGTGAGCAGGCGGCTTTAAAGCGCTTATCATGGGAGATGATCCAGGCTACGAGGTAGCCCGCATACGATCCGCCGGTGACAACGAGTTTCGAGGTATCGGCCCATCCTTCCGCCACTGCCTTGTCCAGGGAAGTAAGCACGTCACTCGCAGGGCCTGCTCCCCAGTCATTAATATTGCCGCGCAGGAAGTCGAGGCCGTAACCACCACTGCCGCGCGGATTACAGTATACCACACCATATCCCTTGCTACAGAAGTATTGAAACTCATGCCACATGCTGGATTCGCCCGGGCCCCACATGGCAGAAGGACCGCCATGGATCTCCAATACCACCGGGTATTTTTTGCCGGGCTCATAATTCGCAGGCTTCATCATCCAGTACTCTACTACCATGCCCTTGCTGTTTGTAAAGGTTTTCTTTTCGGGGAAAGAGAGCTTTTTGGTGTTCACCCAGTCATTAAAATGGCCGATCTTTTTAGCCTGTTGGGCAGTGGCATCTGCGAGGTATAATGCAAAAGGATTGGCTGCCTCTGTTTTTACAAATACCAGCTTATTGTTCTCTATATCAAAGCTGCTGATGCCGCTGTTGTAATCTGTCAACTGCTCCACCTTTTTGGTTTTAACATCGGCCCGGTACAGAGGCGAGCCTCCATTGCTGGGTGCGGTGAAATACACGTATTTCTCATCAGTGCTCCAGGTGAGGGCTCCTTTGCTGCGGTCAAAAGGAATATCAATAACGTCTTTGGCAGTGCCATTCACCGGCATGATGGCCAGTGTGGCCACACTTACAAAAGAAGTACTGCCATATTGGAAGGCCAGCCATTTACCGGAAGGAGAAATGCGGGGACCGGAGTAGACCTTGCCTTCTTCACCCAACAGCATACGGAAATTGGTCCCGTTGGTGTTCACCATAAAGAGCTGGCTTTCCAGTGAGCGGTCGGGGTGTTGCAGGGAGTCAACATCACCGGCCAGTAGAACCTGTTTGCCGTCAGGCGTAAAGGATGCGTTGTTAAAGCGGTAAAACCCTTTCGTAATGGGTACGGGCGTAGCGCCGGGAACAGCGTTCACCACATAATAATGGGTAAAGCTCATGTCGGATGAGATATTTGTCTCGTCAAGGAAATTGAGTTTATTGAAAACCCTTGCTTTACGGTCGGCAGCATTGTTGTCGAGATAAGCCCTTACTTCTTCGAGAGAGCCATCAGGATCAGCTTTGGCAGCAGAAGCCTGTAATTGCTCATTCTTATCAAAGCCGGGCTTCTCGGCCGGCCATTTGGGCGCCTGTTTACCGGGATTCAGTGCTGTATCATTCAACAGGTCTTTAAAAGGCACACTGGCAGCAAATAAGAGTTGCTTTCCATCGGGGCTCCAGGCAGGTGAGGAGGCGCCATACTTGAATTTCGTCAGTTGAACCGCTTCGCCGCCATCCAGTGACAGGATAAATAGTTGGGACTTACCATCGGCGGCGCGTACGAAAGCCAGTTGTTTGCCGTCCGGGCTCCAGGCGGCCTGGGAGGCATTTTCTTTGGTGGTCAGTTGCCTGGGGACAGCAGAGCCATCGGTAGGCGTTATCCAGAGCTGATTCGTGTATTTATAATCCGTTTTGCTATCGCCGTCGGGTTCAATGCTGGTAATACTAAAAGCGGCTTTGCTGCCATCGCGGGTAAGGGTAACGCCACCCAGTGACTTGATTTTTAACAAATCAGTCACCTTCACGGGTTCTTTACCTTGCCGGGCATGGGTAAGCAGGATGAACAGCATAAGGATAACGGTAAAGGCTATTTTCATCATGTGTACATTTTGGAGCAATGAATGTACGAATTCATCATCTCTGAATGTTGAAAATCGGGCATTTTGCCAGGGTTTCAAAACTCACCACTCACCGCTTTTTTTGTAATTTTATAGTATGAGTGAACCAGTAACAGCTCCGGTATTAACAGCTAAGGATTTTGCCACCGACCAGGAAGTTCGTTGGTGTCCCGGCTGTGGTGATTATTCCATCCTGGCACAGGTGCAGAAGATCATGCCGGGACTGGGCATTCCCAAAGAGAACATTGTGATTATATCCGGCATCGGCTGCAGCAGCCGGTTCCCTTATTACATGAACACGTATGGGATGCACTCTATCCATGGACGGGCTACAGCGGTTGCCAGCGGACTCAAAGCTGCCCGCCCGGAACTGAGCGTATGGATCGTTACCGGTGATGGCGACGGGCTCAGCATTGGCGGCAATCATACCATCCACCTGCTGCGCCGCAACTTCGATGTCAATATCATGCTGTTCAATAACCAGATCTATGGCCTTACCAAAGGGCAATATTCTCCTACTTCAGAAGAACAGAAAATAACCAAGTCAACTCCTTATGGCAGTATAGACCATCCGTTCAACCCCCTCGCATTGGCCATGGGGGCAGATGCTACTTTTATTGCACGTACCATGGACCGCGATCCCAAACACCTGCAGGAAGCACTCATCCGCAGCCATCAACACAAAGGGGCTTCCTTCCTGGAGATCTACCAGAACTGCAATATTTTCAATGATGGTGCTTTTGAAGCCTTTACAGAGAAAGCTACCAAGCCCGATAACACCCTGTTCCTGGAGCAGGGTAAGCCGCTCATTTTTGGTGCACAGAAGAATAAGGGCATCAAACTGGATGGTTTCAGGCCGGTAGTGGTGGAACTGGGTGAAGGTGCCAGTGCTGATGACCTGTGGGTCCATGATGACCGGGATTTTTATAAAGCCCAGATCCTCATTCGCATGTTTGATGATCCCCGGGTGGAAGGCCACCTGCCCCGCCCGTTTGGCGTTTTTTATGAAACTGACCGCCCTTGCTATGAAGACGTAATGGACCTGCAAATACAGGAAGTGATCCAATCAAAAGGCAAGGGAGACCTTGACAAACTCTTACGCGGTCATGAGACCTGGACAATAGCCTGATCGTTTCTTTACCTTCCCGGCAAAACAATACTGAAAACAAAAAAGCCAGCGATGGAAATCGCCGGCCTGTGCTTACCTCTGAAACCACAAAAAGAAAGAAGGTAACTATATATTTTGTATATATAAATCAGTTTAAGGATACCTACTGGTCTTGAATTGGATTATGTCTAACGTGGTGAAGGAATCTTAAAAGCAGCTCGGCATAACAGGTAATATGCCGGAAGCAAATATTCTTCTTGTTCAGACGAGCACTTTTAGCACTTCACTTAGGTGTTCTGCTTATACGGTGAAGTAGAAGCAGTTAGTTTTGGCGTTAACAGCAATAATTGAATTGCCAAAACTCACAGGGTCGTAAACAACGTAACAGAGGTAATAAAACATTCACAAGGGTAGCAAACACACAATAACACAATATTGTACAGATCACATTTGTGCTTTCTTTTCGATAGTACTGGAAATTGGATGGTTGGAATGAGGAGATTGGAGATTTCAGGTGCTTTACAGGTGTGAATAGTGTTTCAGCACATAAGCAGGGTAAAAGTAAAGACTGTTTTCTTAAAAATCAATATTTTCTTCAAGAATTTTTAATGAGCAGGGTATTTAAACCCATTTATTAAGAAAGATCAATTGTACTTTAAAACCAATTTATTGACGCTATGTTAAAGCTCACTGGCGCTTAAAAAGCGTTTTATCGGGCAACCTGGTCGGCCACTTCATGCAGGGTCAGTTCTTTCCCTGCTGCTTTGAATATCTTTTCCTTCTTATAACCATACCACCATTTGGGCGCCGTTTTCTTCATAAGGGTATCAATGCTGCGCATACCAAACAGGTTCCAGGCTCCCTGTAACTTGCCGCTAAAAGAAGACTGTAATGCCCTTAAACTCATGGCAAAGCCACTGTCCAGGTACTCCATGTGATGCCAGTAACCGGCGGGCATAAACAAAGTATCACCATGATCCAGTATCACCTCATAGCCCTCGGCCAGCTTTAAGGCCGGGAATTGGTGGTAATCCGGATTGCCATTTTCGTAATAATGTGAAAAGTCGGCCAGGCTCAACACTTCAAAAGGCTTGCGGTATAACTTGTACTGTTCTTCAAAAGGAAATAACAGCACTTTCTTCCGTCCTGCAAACTGGGTGTGTAAAATATGCGACATATCGATGTCGAAGTGCATGTGGGTAATGCTCGTAGCCCCTCCCGTAAACAGCATGGGATACTTCTTTACAAAGCCTTTCATCAGGTGCTCGGGCCAGGTAAAATCCTGGGTAAGGTCTGGCGCATGGTCAAAAATATTGAACAGGAAAATGCGCCAGCCGGCCGGCCCCTGGCTGATCATGTCAATATACTCGCCAAAGGTTTTATAGTCATCCGCCGTATTGATAGGCGTATAGGCATCGCTTTTTACGTTATTGTACAGGCCCACGCGTTTATCGCCCACCTTATCTTTAAAGTAATTCCAGTTCCATCTGGAATAAGCCGGCCAGTTCTTTGCCAGGTTATTGATCACCACCGGCTTCATGGGTTTGTAATAATGCTGCTGAAACTCCTCTCCGCTTATATTTTCTACTCGCTCAACAGGTTGTAAACGCATGGAAAAAAATTTTGCGCAAATTTAATATTAAATCCATTTATGGTTTTCCGCCTCCCCGAATATATTGATAATGTGACAACTGTGGAATTTTAATAGTGGCTTTTTTTTACCATCCGGGACCAGTTTTTGCAGTTTTATAACATTTACCGCTAAATTTATGGCATGCTGCTACACCTTCACCCTGATAATCCACAGCCCCGTAACATTCAAACCATTGTATCCGCTTTGTCCAAAGGTGGGATTATTATCTATCCCACTGATACTATTTATGGTCTGGGCTGTGATATTTACCAGCAGAAGGCCATCGAGCGTATCTGCCGCATCAAGCAGGTAAATCCTCAAAAAGCACAACTGTCGTTTATTTGCTATGACCTTAGTGACCTCAGCCAATACACCAAAAGCATTTCCACACCCCTCTACCGGATGCTGAAAAGTTACCTGCCGGGACCTTATACCTTCATCCTGCCTGCCAGTAAAGAAGTGCCTAAGATCCTGAAAAGCAAAAAGGACACCATCGGTATCCGGGTGCCTGATAACAACATTGCCCGGGCTATTGTGAAGGAATTGGGGCATCCGATCTTAAGTACCACCCTGCCCGGTGACATGGTGGAAGAATATACCGACCCGGAATTGATGTATGCCAACTTTGAAAAACAAGTGGATATAGTAGTGGATGGCGGTATTGGCGGTATGGTGCCTTCCACCGTCATTGACTGTACCGGTGAGGAGCCTGTTATCATCAGACAGGGCGCCGGTGAATGGGTGGCCGGATAATTGGCTGTATATTCGCTGGCCGAATAAGCCTGATTATGAACGCTTCATTAAGTGAATACCAACGTTATTTCCCTGCTTCTTTTGAACTTGAAACACCCCGTGTGCGGCTCCGCCTGCTGCAGCCTGAGGATTATGATATCCTGCTGCCATTGGCACAATCCAAAGACATCTGGAAATACTTTACCAAAGAGCTGAGTGATCCGCAGGAAATGCGCGCCTGGATAGCAGAACTGCTGAAAGAGCGGGAAGATGGAAAGCGTATGCCTTTCGTCATCATTGATAAGGATACAAGCGAAATATGCGGCAGTACCAGTTACCTCAATATTTCCTTCTACGATAAACGTCTTGAAATAGGCTCCAGTTGGCTGGGTCAATCCTTCATTGGTATGGGGGTGAACAAACAGGCCAAGTTTGCTTTGCTGAGCTATGCATTTGGCGTTATGAAAATGGAGCGCGTTGAGATCAAGACCGATAACCTCAATGAACGCGCCAAAGCGGCCCTGCTGAAAGTGGGGATGATACCCGAAGGCGTATTGCGTAGCCACATGCAAATGCATTCCAACCGCCGCCGCGATACTATCTACTTCAGCATCATCAAAAATGAATGGGAGGAAAGGAGGGCCAGCTTCTTCCCGGAAATGATATAATACCTTACAGGTCCAGTTCAAGCTGGGAAGGCAGGCATTGGAACGACTTGCGGTGGTAGGGGCTCAGACCATGCTCTTCTATAGCGGTGCGGTGCTGCAGGGTGGCATAACCCTTATTGGAATCCCATTTATATTGGGGAAACTGCTGGTGCAGTTGCTTCATATAATCATCCCGGTAGGTCTTGGCCAATATACTGGCGGCGGCTATGGAAGCATAAATACCGTCACCCTGAATAATGCATTCATGCGGGATGCCTGCATACGTGGTAAAGCGATTACCATCAATCAGCAGCAACTGTGGCTTGGTGGTCAACTGGTCAATGGCCAGGTGCATGGCCTTGAAGGAGGCTTTCAGAATATTAATGGCATCAATCACTTCATGGTCCACGATACCTACTGCATAGCTCATCGCTTCCTTTTCTATCACAGGCCTTAGTTCATACCGGTGTTCTTCTGTAACCTGTTTGGAGTCATTCAGCAGGGGATGATAGAAATCTTTCGGCAGGATAACGGCAGCCGCGAATACCGGACCTGCCAGGCAACCCCGGCCGGCTTCATCGCAGCCAGCTTCTATCAATTTATTCTGGTGGAAAGATTTCAGCACGGATAAACTTTGGACCAAAAATACAGGAGGAATATATTCCCAGCTAATCATAAAGCCTCATTTTACCCACATTCCACAGAAAAGGTGATGCGTCACCTCATAAACTAACCTTACCTTTCCGCACTTTTTTACGGGCATGGCAATACTGGGATACCTCATAGCTGTATTAATTGGTCTTTCATTGGGCCTGATAGGCGGTGGCGGTTCTATCATCACCGTACCGGTGTTGGTGTACCTGCTGAAAGTAGAACCTGTATCAGCTACCATGTATTCCTTATTCGTAGTAGGTAGTTGCAGCCTTGTTGGTTCTGCCAAAGCCTACAAAAAAGGGCTGGTGGATACGCCGGTAGTATTTGTTTTTGGAGGCGCTTCCATGTTATCTGTATTCATTGCGCGCCACTACCTCGTACCGCTGCTGCCGGATTACTTATTCTCCATCGGCGATATCACTGTTACCAAGTCCACTTTTCTCATGCTGGCATTTGCTTTCCTCATGCTCGTCACCTCCGTTTCCATGATCCGCGCTGCTGTCCGTCCCCCAATGATACCAGTGCCCGGACAGGATCAGGCCAGGAAGATGTTGCCGCTTTTTGCGCAGGGGGCCGCTGTAGGGGCTGTGACCGGACTGTTGGGCGCCGGTGGCGGGTTCCTTATCATTCCGGCATTGGTACTATTTGGTAAACTGCCTATGAAAACAGCCGTCGGGTCTTCACTTACCATTATGACCTTCAGTTCCTTGTTTGGCTTTTTCAGTACCCTTGCACAATATACCATCAACTGGGCACTGTTGCTCAGCTTCACCGCTATTGCCGTTGGAGGCATCTTTATTGGTATGAAATTGTCAGATAAGATATCTCCCAACTCACTTAAAAAAGGCTTTGGCTGGTTTGTGCTCATCGTGGCTGTGCTCGTTATTATCCGCGAGATCTTCTTCGCATAAGTTTTTGCATCATTAACGCTTCAACCGGTATTTATTAAGTAAATTAGATCAGGATTTGCTGAACGAAACCTATTAGATCTTACCACGCCTGGATATCTTTCTCTTATAGAGTAGTGAGCTGACGTTCAACCTTACGTCACCCAACATTACAAAATCCTCTATCAGGTTCATCACAGCCTCTATATCCTTCCATTGTTCATTATTGCGTTTGCAGTAACGGTCGGCAATTTATTCTAACACATTAACCATTTGGCCGGAATCCCCGCTTTCGGGGATGTCCTGTTGCACTTTCAGGGATTGTATAACCCCTGGAGTGTAGTGAATTTTGTTTTGTTCATTAAAAATAACTTGTTATGCAAAACAATGATCTGAACGTATCATCCCGCCGTGGTTTCCTGGGCACCCTGGCCACCGGCGCTGCTGCACTGGGAGTAACAACACTGGCTACGCCCTTTAGCATGATGGCATCTCCCGGATTTACACCGGATGAAATAACTGGTGCGGAAGAATGGTTCAATAAAATTAAAGGCAAACACCGTATTGTATTTGATGCAACAGAGCCACATGATATTTTCCCTTTTGCCTGGCCGCGTGTGTTTTTGCTTACCAATGCTGCCACTGGCACTGTGGAAAAAGATTGCAGCGTAGTGGTTGTATTGCGCCATGCTGCTATTCCCTATGCTATGGAAGACAAGCTATGGGCTAAATATAACTTTGGCGAAATGTTTAAAGCAGAAGATCCGGCTACTAAACAACCTGCCATGCGTAATCCGTTCTGGAAACCCAAACCAGGCGATTTTAAAATACCTGGAATTGGCAATGTGTCCATAGGCATTAATGAATTGCAGGACAGTGGGGTGATGTTTTGTGTATGTGATGCCGCCATGACGGTATACAGTGCTATTGTGGCCGGGAAAATGAATATGGAACCGGCAGATGTGAAGAAAGAATGGGTGGCCGGACTATTGCCTAATATTCCGCCAATGCCTTCCGGTGTATGGGCTGTGAACAGGGCGCAGGAGAAAGGTTGTTCCTATTGTTTTGTGAGATAACCTCCACCCGCTTTAAACCGTTTTTATGCCACGCAAGATGCACACGGGATTCCTGGTGGCAGGCGTGGTGGTTATCGCATTGACAATAATGATTGAAGCGTGTTCTCCGGGCCAGGAGAAAAACAGGCAGCCGGTTTCCGGATTGCCTGAATGGCCTTGGGAAGCACCCGACACTGCCTCCATTCCATTTACCGCAGAAGGGGATCTGATCCGTTATGGCCGCTCATTGATCGCCAAAACAGCCCATTACCTGGGACCAGAGGGAATTGTGCGACCCATTTCCAATGGTATGAATTGTCAGAACTGTCACCTCGATGCAGGTACCAGGCCCTGGGGTAATAACTATAGTGCAGTAGCTGCTACCTACCCGCGTTATCGTGACCGCAGCGGCACAATTGAGTCTGTTGAAAAGAGAGTCAATGATTGCTTACAGCGCAGCCTCAACGGCAGCCCGTTGGATAGCAATAGCCATGAGCTGAAAGCCATGGTAGCCTATATAAAATGGGTGGGCAGTAAAGTGCCGGCCAACAAAAAGCCACTGGGCGTTGGCATCAGCAGCCTGCCTTATCTTGACCGGCCTGCTGACAGCGCCAGGGGCAGGCTTGTTTATGATCAGTATTGCCAGCGCTGTCATGGAACGAAAGGACAGGGCATGCCCGATTCCATTGGCCCGGGTTACCGGTATCCTCCCCTATGGGGAAAGAATAGTTATAATACCGGTGCAGGCATTTACCGGCTTTCCAGGCTGGCTGGTTATGTGAGAGACAATATGCCTTATGATGAAGCTTCTCATCTTAAACCGGTGCTTAGTGATGAAGAGGCATGGGATGTGGCTGCTTTCATTAATACACAGGCCAGGCCTTTAAAAGCTTTTCCCGGAGACTGGCCCGATATCCGTACCAAACCGGTGGACCATCCTTTTGGTCCCTTCCCTGATACATTCCCGGAACAGCAACATAAGTACGGCCCCTTTAAGCCCATCGGTGAATCCAAAACAAAAGCGAAACAATAAACCACTCTAAAAACCTCCGCGTATGAAAAAGTATAGTTGTTTAGCCGCGTTTTTAATACTGGTCTCCGTTGTAAGTGCCCAATCGCCCGACTACCGGGTAGTATTTGACATTACCAGTAAGGATACCATGGCGCATCATACGGTTGTGCGCCAGGTAAGCGGCATCCTCAAAGCAAACCCGGATGCCAAACTGGAAATCGTCATCTATGGCGGCGCACTGGACCTTGTGATAAAAAATAAATCGGTAGTAGCGCCGGCCATCCAGGAGCTCTCCAAAAAAGCTACTTTTAAAGTGTGTGATGTTACCATGCAGCGGTACAAAGTGGGAAAGGACCAGCTTATAGCTGGTGTGGAAACCGTACCCGATGGCATATATGAAATCATAACCCGGCAAAGGGACGGTTGGGGATATATTAAAGTAAGTCCGTAATGGGTAGTATCCTGTACCTTTGCGGGCGCTATGGATACAAATACCCAATACCCGGCGCCTGATTCACCCGCAGCTATAAAAACCAATCCGGATACAAAGCCCCGGCGCTATGTATCCAACTGGATCCTGATTGGGGTGTTCATGTTACTCATACAGGTGGTGCTGGGTGGTATTACCCGTTTAACGGGTTCCGGCTTGTCCATTACCGAATGGAATGTAGTAACCGGCGCCCTGCCTCCACTGAATGAACAGCAATGGGTACAGGAGTTCAATAAATACAAACAAACCCCCCAGTTCCTGTTGCTCAATTCCGAGTTTACCTTATCCGACTTTAAATTTATATTCTTCTGGGAATGGTTTCACCGTTTCTGGGCCCGGTTGATTGGTGTGGTATTCGTCGTGGGCTTTGTGTACCTGGTATCCAAAAAATACCTGAAGCGGGAAATGCAGCAACCCTTGTTGTTCCTGTTCATCTTTGGCGCCTTCCAGGGTGCTATTGGCTGGATCATGGTAGCCAGCGGCCTCACCGGCGATGCTGTATACGTGAAACCCACCCGCCTTGCCCTCCATTTTATCTTTGCACTGGCGCTTATCTGTTACGCCTTCTGGTTTGCCCTGCAATTGCGGGTACGTGAAAACCAGAAAATGGTAGCGCCTTCCTTACGCAACTGGACCTCGTGGCTCATTGGGTTATTATTCCTGCAACTCATCTTCGGTGCTTTAATGGCAGGTCACAAAGCAGCTATGGCTGCCCCTACCTGGCCGGATATTAATGGAGATTTAATACCGCCCGGTCTGTTCAGGGAAACGCCTCTTTTGCTCAACTTCTTCGAAAATAAGATCACCATTCATTTTATACACCGCGGCCTGGCCTATTTACTATTGGTGCTTATTATTGGATATACCATCAAGGCATTCCGGCTTCGCCCGGTAAGCCATACCCTGCAAAAGGCCCGCCTGTTGCCACTTATACTGGTATTGCTGCAGGTGGTATTGGGGATCGTTTCCCTGCTCACCAGTCCCGGTATTGTGCCTCAAAAATGGGGCGTTTTTGAATGGATGGCTCAATTGCACCAGGTAGTGGGAATGTTATTGCTGCTGAGCCTGGTGGCCATGCTCTACCTGCTTCCAAAAAGGTTGGCCCCTGCTGCATAATCAAACCGGTATCTTTTCGTTTTTTTGATAGTAAATTGAGAACCGAAAGTATTCCTGCAGCATGAAAATCTTTTTACGCGGATTATATCACTCGTTTCCCATCCAGCTTTTCCTGTTGCACTTTAAAAAGTACCAGGTGCTGCTGATCTTCTGGTTTGTGCTGTTCAGTACCGTGAATGGCACTTTCATGAAAAGCTTTGGGGCCGATTCCCTTTACCTGGCGCCTGAATACCTCGGGAAAGTGAATGCCCTAAGCGCCGCTTTTGTGGGGGTATCCATTGGCATCTTCATCATGAGCTGGAATATTACCACCTTCATCCTCTTCAGCCGTCATTTCCGTTTCCTGGCCACTACATCCAATCCTTTTTTAAAATATTGCATCAATAATGGCATCATCCCGCTGTTGTTCCTGTTATTCTACTTCAGCAAAGCTACCAGGTTTGCAGGTATCAAAGAGCTCATGAATACCGGTGAAATTGCCTTGCTGGTGGCTGGTTTTATTGGCGGGCTCATCCTCATCATCTCCATTTCCTTCTTCTATTTTTTCCGGGCCGATAAAACCATCATCCGTCGCCTTACCCCGGTCATCAGTAATCCGCAGTTATTCAAGGCGCAGTTCAGGAAGGGGGATGACAGGCTAACGCAAAGCCGCCTGGTAAAAGTGGAGTGGTACCTCAACTCGCTGTTCACCTTAAAAAAGGTACGGGATGTATCACACTATAGCCGGGAGTTTGTGGAAACCATCTTCAGCCGTCATCACTTCGCGGCTGTGCTGTCTATCTTTGTCGCCTTCATCTTTCTTATTGGGATGGGCTTTTGGCTCGATCATCCTTTATTTCAGTTGCCGGCAGCTTCGGGTATTACCTTGTTCTTTGCCATCCTCATAGCTGTATCGGGGGCGTTCTCTTATTTCATGCAAAGCTGGAGCATCCCGGTGCTCGTGCTACTCTTCTTTGTGCTCAATCTGCTGTATCGTTATAACATCATTGATCCCAGCAATAAGGCTTACGGGCTTAGCTACGACAATAAAGAGCATCGTCCAGCCTATACCCGGGAGAACCTGCTGGCTTTGTCCTCGCCTGAAAAAACAACGCAGGACAAAGAGAACATGATCCGGATACTGGAGCGTTGGAAGGCCAGGCAGGAAAACAAAAAGCCGGTGATGTTCATCATCAATACCAGTGGAGGCGGCAACCGCAGCGCCACCTTTACGATGAACGTACTGCAATACCTGGACAGCCTGAGCGATGGAGAACTGATGAGAAGAACAGCTTTTATTACTGGTGCTTCGGGCGGCATGCTGGGGGCTGCTTATTTCCGCGAATTAAGCAGGGAAAGGGAGAAAGGGAAGCAACTGCGGTTGCAGGATGATCGATATGTGGATGATATTTCCGGCGACCTGCTCAATGCGCTCTTTACTTCTTTTGTGGCCAGGGACCTGGCATCGCCTGCGCAAAAGTTCAACGTTAATGGCTACGAATATGTGAAAGACAGAGGCTATGCTTTTGAACAAAAGCTCAATGAGAATACCCATGGCTTGCTGAATAAACAACTCAGGCATTTGTATGATGATGAGGCGAGCGCCCGCACCCCGCTTATGCTGTTCAGTTCCGTCATAACCCAGGATAGCCGCAAGATGCTCATCAGCACCCAGCCCATGAGCTTTTTGATGAAGCCGGTATACGATACCAACAAGCTCTCCGAAATAGAACCGGATGCGGTTGACTACCAATCCATGTTTGCCGGCCAAAACCCGATGAACCTGCGCCTGCTCACCGCCTTGCGCATGAATGCCACCTTCCCCTATGTGCTGCCCAACGTATGGCTGCCTACCGATCCGGTCATTGACGTTATGGATGCCGGCCTGCGCGATAATTACGGATTGGAGACCACCATCCGCTTTTTGCAGGTGTTCCGGCATTGGATCCGGGAGAATACCAGTGGTGTGGTGCTCCTGCAGATCCGTGATAGGAAAATAGCCGGATGGGAGCCATATGAATCGGATAACATTACAGAGATAGCCACCAAGCCCATGTTGCTATTACAACACAACTGGTATAAAATGCAGGAATATTCACAAGCGGATCTCCTGTGTCTTTCGCAGGAAATATTCGGGCAACAGTTCTATAAATTATCCTTTACCTACCTGCCCAAAAAAGAAGATGCACGGGCGGCACTTAACTTCCACCTCACCAGGAGTGAAAAGCTGGACATCAATGAAGCGTTGTTCAGTACCAATAACCAGCAATCATTTCAATTCTTCAAGGAATTACTGAAGCCAAGGACCAACCCTCCCGCCAAGTAAATTATCTACAATGCGTGGATGAGCTTAAAATATTGTGGCAATACCTTAATCTGCAACCGGGTGGGTGTGTCGCGTGGCTCTCCGTCAATATGCATGGGAGCGTTGCCTATGTTGGATATTATAAGTTCTTCGGTTTGAAAATAGATCACGGGCGAGCGGAGGGAGTTTTCAATATGCCGTAGTTTGCCGGCCAATACCTGCCTCATCACCGTTAGGAGCAATAAAGGCTTGGCTACCTTCTTTACGATCACCACATCCAGTAAGCCATCGGACAATACTGCTTTGGGTGCAATCGTGAAATTGTTGCCAAACTGGTTACTGTTGGCAATGCTCACGAAAAAAGCCTCCGTGGTAAATGTTAATTTATTGGCGGCTATCTGGAAGGGGTAGGAGACTGCAGAAAAGAAATTGCGGGTAGTAAGGGAGGCGTAAGTGGCCAGTCCGCGCTTGGGTTGTTTGGCAAACTGGTGCGCTACCTGAGCATCAAACCCCAATCCGCACAACATACAGGCAAACTGGTCATTTACCATAAAAGCATCCGTGAGCCGGGCCTCGCCTGTAAAAACAATATTCAGCGCTTTTTCACTCGATTTGGGAATGCCGGCGGCAAAAGCCAGCCCATTCCCCGAGCCCATAGGTATAATGCCAAACTGAACATCCGTATCGGCCAATGCATGTACCACCTGGTTTACGGAACCGTCGCCCCCGCATACCACAATATCCGTAAAGCCTTCGGTAGTGACCTTTTTCCGGACCGCCTCATACTTCGCGTCAATATCGGTATCCATAATTTCAAAAGGGATACCTTTTGCCTTTGTATGCCGGGCAATCATCTGCTTCAGTGAACCTTTGCCCCTGGTGCCGGAAATAGGGTTAATGAGATAAATAATCTTTCTTGACATGCGGCTGCAAAATTCCAATAATTATGGGAAAAGAACGCGAAGAAAGTAAGATTGTTTTATGAATGTCATTGAATTAAGTGCAAATGAGAGGCGCCTGGAGGCAGGATTCACCTGAGGAGGTTATTCTGCTATATCTTTACGCATGTATGTGGCATAAGATTTTTAAACACACTGCAAAAGGAAAATATGTCAGAACATACCCATACAACCAACGATGTAGACAGTGCTGCGCAGCAAATATTGATGCATGCTTATAATGCCTTCAATGCCCGTGATGTGGAGGCTGCCCTTGTTTGCATGGACGTCGATGTAGATTGGCCCAATGGCATGGAAGGCGGTTACCTGTACGGGCACAAAGCCGTACATGATTACTGGGTGCGGCAATGGAATATGATTGATCCGCATGTAGACCCCGTGAGCTTCACCAATGGAGAAGATGGTAATATTATGGTAGAAGTACACCAGGTAGTATATGACCTGGAAGGAAACATCATCCTGGATGAAACCGTTTATCATTCCTACCTCATCCTGCAGGGGCTTATAAAGCGTATGGAAATACGAAAGAAGGAAGCAACGCTTTTAGATACACAGCGTGAGCCATTACCATTTCAATAAAGCGCTGGCCCAGGTAAAACCACTGCCAAAAGCAGCCAGGCATACCAGGTCGCCGTCTTTGACCTTTCCTTCCTGCCAGGCTTCACACAATGCGATCGGCACAGAGGCTGCCGTGGTATTGCCATACCGGTGTATATTATTGTACACCTGGTCGTCTGTCAATCCCAGCTTCTGTTGTACAAACTGGGCAATGCGCAGGTTGGCCTGGTGAGGTATCAGCATCCGGAGGTCCGAAGGCTGGTAGCCATTGGCTGTGAGTGCTTCCATAATTACTTCAGGAAACTTAACCACCGCTTTTTTAAATACGGAAGGACCATCCATAAAAGGGAAATTCTGGGCCTTGTCGATCATGGCATGGCTCATAAACATATCGGCTATTTCCGCCTCATTGAAATCGGCCAGTGGCTGGTCTACCCAGTGATTGGCATGGGTGCCGGGATTATACATGGCCAGTATTTCGGCGCTTTCTCCATCGCTGTGCAAGTGGGTGCTTAAAATGCCCTGGTTCTCCTTGTTGGCAGGTTGCAATACCACGGCTCCGGCGCCATCGCCAAAGATCACGCTTACATTCCGGCCACGGGTACTGAAGTCCAGTCCAAACGAGTGTTTCTCACTGCCAATCACCAGCACATTCTTATACATACCGCCTTTTATAAACTGGTCGGCCACACTTAAAGCATAGATAAAACCGCTGCATTGATTTCTTACATCCAGCGCCCCGATCTCTTTCATCTTCATGGCCCTTTGCACCAGTACGCCGCAACCGGGGAAATAATAGTCCGGGCTTAGGGTGGCAAACACGATAAAATCTATATCCTGTGGCGTAATGCCCGCCCGTTCTATGGCTATTTTGGCGGCTTCCACGCCCATGGTGGTAGTGGTCTCCTGTGTACGGTGGGCATAGCGGCGTTCTTTAATACCGGTCCTTTCCTGGATCCATTCATCACTCGTTTCCATGTATTTGGTAAGGTCCTGGTTCGTAACAACCTGTTCGGGTACATATAGGCCGATTCCGGCAATCCTGGAGCGTATCATAGGCAAGACATTTTAGCTGAACAAGTTAAGGAAAAGAAGATTGCACCGGAAATGAAACTATTGCAAAGGGAACCAATTAACGGGAAGCCTTGCTGGCTTTAGGCTACGGTCTTGTATCGATCATGGTACTACCATGGTAAGGTTACCTTAAGGTTTTCTTAGGGTTATCTTAGGATCATCCTCAGCTTTTAACCCTAGGAAAACCCTAAGAAAACCCTAGGATGACCCTAGGATGACCCTAGGATGACCCCAGGATGGCAGGTAGATGATAGTAGGATTGCCCTTACCTGACCGGTAGTTAATAGGGTCAGAACAAGCTATTATGAAATCGCTACCAGAAGAGGATTTAACTATAAGAAATATTGGTTTCCCGGTGAGCGGGAAATCCAGGTAAGAGAAAGATTATTAGTCTGTTAATGATTAGTTTTTGAGCGTGTCAATCTTTAAAACGTCCAACATAAAGCGGGTAATTTCCCTTTCAACGCCGGCAACGTCGTGCGACTTGATCCAGGAACCCATTACATGGTTGCCGGTTTTAGGCATGGCCGCCGCCCGCTTTTGGTCCGTGGCCGTACCCAGTTCGTCAAACATCTTCAGCGCTGCGGATACCTTCACTACACTGTCCTGGTGCACCTCGTCACGGTAATAATACAGCAGCAGGGTGGGTTGTTTTACCTTTTCAAAAGTGACTTTATTCATGGAGGTTTCCAGCAATTCCTCCAGGTTTACAGCCGCTTCCAGCCGGTAAGGGCTGTTCCAGTATTGCTTGTAAATAGCGCGTTTGTCTTCCGACTCCATATAATTCGATCCCGTCACCAGCCTGGCTATCTGCAATCCCCAGGGATTATTGAGCAGCCAGGCATTGGGATCATTAATGGCAATATTGGGCGATAACAAAACCAGCGCATATATCTGCTGCGGGTAGCTGGCCGCCAGCTTCAGGGCGAGGGTGCCGCCGGTGGAAGTACCTACCAGGATCACCTTATCGCCCAATTGCTCCCCAATGGCCAGCGCTTCCTGTGCGCTTTCCCAATATTTATCTGCGGTCAGGTTCACCAGGGCTTCCGGAGTATCAATACCATGTTCAGCCAGCCGGGACAGATACAAGTTGCAACCAAATTGCCGGGCAATATCCTTGTGTACCGGATCGCCTTCGCCCTGCGAGGCAGAAAAGCCATGCAGGTACACCAGCGAATAAGGTGTTTTGGTCCGGACTGAATCATTGGCCCAGATAATACGGGCTTCATTATCCGGCTTTATCTGGTGCTGTGCTTCATGAGTACGTACATATTGCTGAAGGGAATCGGCGGTGGCGGGTACCACCGGCATATCCAGGCGATAAGCAGGGTCTGCAGGTTTGGGGCCCATCAGGTAAACAATAACAATTACCAGGAGGGCGATAATCCACCATTTCTTCTTGAACATGCGGTAAATTTGTACGTTAAATTAACGCAAAAAGCCAGGCTTGCATAAATTATCAATCCATGAATTCCGAGACAGGTAAATACATCATACTCATTGGCTGTGGGGTGGTATTACTGGGGGTCATTATCTACTTTTTTCATGATAAATTACATTGGATAGGACGCCTGCCCGGCGATATTCGCGTAGAGAAGGAAAACGTACGGTTCTATTTCCCCATCACCACCATGATCCTGTTCAGCGTCCTGGTGAGTGTTATAGTGGCTATAGTAAGGAAATTCTTATAGTTAAATTGTCAATGTTTGGTTGCCGGATTCGGCCATACAAAGAAACGATTATCAAAATAATAAGTTTCCCCGATTCCTTGTCCCTCCCGCTGAATTAGCGTACTTTTGCGCCTCTTTTTGCCCGTTGAAAACCTGAATAGTAGCTAATCGCTTGCTGGCCAGTGGATCAACTTATTAACAAGTTAATTATGGAAATAAGAAATATAGCGATTATCGCCCACGTAGACCACGGAAAGACTACCCTGGTAGACAAGATCTTACACGCCACCAAAGTGTTCCGGGATAACCAGGAAACCGGTGAGCTGATCATGGATAGCAACGACCTGGAGCGTGAAAGAGGTATTACCATTTTCAGTAAGAATGCCTCCGTAACCTACAAGGGCGTTAAGATCAACGTGATAGATACCCCTGGCCACGCCGACTTTGGCGGTGAGGTAGAACGGGTATTGAAAATGGCCGACGGTGTTTGCCTGCTGGTAGACGCTTTTGAAGGCCCGATGCCACAGACGCGCTTTGTGCTGCAAAAGGCATTGCAACTGAACCTGAAGCCTATCGTGATCATCAATAAAGTAGATAAACCCAACTGCCGCCCCGATGAAGTACACGACGCGGTATTTGAGCTCTTCTTCAACCTCGATGCTACCGAAGAACAACTGGATTTCCCTACCTTCTATGGTTCCGGTAAGAACGGTTGGTTCAACGATTCCCTCACACAGATTGATAACATCAACCCGCTGCTGGATGGTATCCTGAAGCATGTGCCGCCACCCAAAGTAAATGAAGGACCTGTACAGATGCAGATCACTTCACTCGACTATTCTTCTTTCCTGGGCCGTATTGCCGTAGGTAAAGTAAGCCGTGGCGTTCTGAAAGAAAACCAGCCCATCGCTTTGATGCAAACCAATGGCACTATTAAGAAGTCAAGGGTTAAAGAATTATACGTATTTGAAGGCATGGGCAAGAAGCGGGTTACTGAAGTCGTGGCCGGCGACCTTTGCGCTGTAGTAGGTATTGAAGATTTTGGTATCGGTGATACCATTGCCGATGCAGAGAATCCCGAAGCATTACCGGTAATCAGCGTGGATGAGCCTACTATGAACATGCTGTTTTCCATCAACAACTCTCCGTTCTATGGCCGCGATGGTAAATTTGTTACCAGCCGTCACCTGCGCGACCGTCTCATGAAGGAAACAGAGAAAAACCTGGCCCTGCGCGTAAAAGAAGCAGAAGGTGGTGGTGATAGCTTCCTGGTATATGGCCGTGGTATCCTGCACCTGGGTATCCTCATCGAAACCATGCGCCGGGAAGGATATGAATTAACCGTGGGCCAGCCCCAGGTAATCGTAAAAGATATTGATGGTGTCAGGTCTGAACCATACGAAAACCTGGTAGTGGATGTACCCCAGGAATTTGCTTCCAAGGTAATTGACCTGGTAACACGCCGTAAAGGGGAGATGCAGATCATGGAAACCAAGGGCGAAATGCAGCACCTGGAATTTGAGATCCCTTCCCGTGGTTTGATCGGTTTACGTACCCAAATGCTTACCGCTACTACCGGTGAAGCTGTAATGGCGCACCGCTTTGTAGATTACAAGCCCTGGAAAGGCTCCATCCCCGGCCGCAATAACGGGGTGCTCATTTCCAAGAGCGCTGAAAAAACAACCGCTTACTCTATTGATAAGCTGCAGGACAGGGGTACCTTCTTCGTTGATCCGGGTGAAGACGTATACACTGGTCAGATCGTGGCTGAGAACATCAAGCCCGGCGACCTTGTAGTGAATGTAACGGAAGCCAAGAAGCTCACCAACCACCGCGCCAGCGGCAGTGATGATGCTACCCGCATCGCTCCCAAAACACTCATGACCCTGGAAGAATGTATGGAGTACATTCAGACCGATGAGTGTATTGAAGTGACGCCCAACTTCATCCGTATGCGTAAAGTGATCCTGGACGAAAATGAAAGGAACAAAGTGCAGAAGTCTATGAAGACGGAAGCAGTTTAAGAATACTGATATTAACTGATTATACAGGAGCCGTCTGAAAAGACGGCTTTTTTATGCATTTTGAAATAGGAAAAGAAATTTCTATTTTGGGGTTATATACATATTCCTATGAAGAATAAAGAAAAATACGCTGCTGTTATCCTGTTGTCGGTGCTGCAGGTATATAACATTGTCAGAAGCTTTGAATACTTCAAAACTTATTTTACCAACCTGGGTAATAGCTTCCGGTATGGTAACGGCTTAAACACCATACAAACGACAATGTATATACTGTTCGTTTTGCTGGACCTGGTATTGATCACTTTATTCTTCGCCTCCACCGGCCGGTACCAGGACAAAGTATATAAGTTGTTGCGTTATTTGTTCCTGGTCACTTTTTTCCTTTATATACCTTATACAATATATGCCTATACCTCGGGCAATGTCTATTTCCAGAGTTTTACTTTGCTGCAGAAGATATTACAAATTACATCGGTGCTTGCTAATATCGCCTGTGCGGTCTTGTTTTTGCGCGCGAAGCCGCAAACCCAGCCGCTTGCCATTAACCTGGCCGAATATGAACTGGTAAATTATACTTCCATGGGGCACCGGTTTGTACATCACCTGCTGGATATGTTATTCATCGTCCCGGTATTTTTGTTCTGGCGTGAGGTACTATATGTAAGGAATGAATACATGCTGGAGCTACTTTTCCTCCTGGTTTACCTGGTGTATTGCTTTTTATCGGAAGCCGTATTTCGCCAAACACTGGGTAAAATAGCCACTAATTCCTGTGTAACCTCCAATGGCCCCGATCTGACAGCCGGCCGGGTACTGTTGCGCACATTGGCCCGCCTGATCCCTTTTGACAGGGCCTCTTTTCTCTTCCGGGCCAACTGGCATGATAAAACAACCTATACATCCGTGGTATACATTGATACCTGGGAGAAAGTGTTTGAGGATTCAAACCCGGAGGACACGGCGGCTACCAGTAAATAAATAGGCTGGTTGCCAGGAAGCCTATGCGTGGGAGTTTTTGATATCCAGCGATACAATAACCCGGGTACCGGCAGGTGCTCCCTGTTCATCAATCAGGTCTTTCACCACTGCCTGGATCCGGGCATCATGGATCTCATTAATAATATGAATGCGTTCATCCGTTAGCTTAATGCCCTGTTTTTGTAAAGTGGCAATGCGGCCTGTCCTCGATTGAGCCGAAGCGGCGCGGCCAATACCATTGTCTTCAATACTCATAAACAGCTTATCATGGTTCAGCCAGTAATGCAGGTACAGCTCACCCCGCTCGTTTTCCTTGGGCATCAACCCATGCCAGATGGCATTTTCTACAAAGGGCTGCAGCAGTAAGGGCGGCACCATAATGGTACCACGGTTAATTTCATCACTTACGTTGATAATAACATCAAACTTATTGTTGAACCGTAATTGCTCCAGCTCTATATACAGTTCCAGCGATTTGATTTCCTGATCCAGCGATACCCATTCCGATTGGGCGCTGTCAAAGATCAGCCGGATAAGTTTGGAAAACTTCGTCAGGTAGCCGGATGCCTTCATGGGCTCATTCTTCAGGATGAAATTGCCAATGGAGTTTAGGCTGTTAAATACGAAATGCGGATTCATCTGCAGCCTCAATACGGCCAGCCTGTTCTCCGCGATCTTCCGGTTGTTTTCATGCAGCCGGATAGTGGTGGTGCGGTAGGCGTCTTCCACCTGTGAGCGGACAATCTTATTGGCGCAGAGGGAGGCAATTGTATTGAGGATAAAAAGGTGCTTGGGCTGGAAAAAGTGCTTCTCGTGATGTTCCGCATCAATAATGCCCAGCACTTTTCCCTGGTAAATAATGGGCACCGTTATTTCGGAATAACGCACATCGTCATCCACAATATACCGGGGGTCGGTAGTGGTGTCGCCGATCATTTCAGGAATACCGCTCACGGCCACACTCCCTACAATACCTTTCCCCAGGGGTATTTCAATGGGCTCATAGATCTCGTAATCGCGTGGATTCTTAGGGCCATAGGCGGCCTTTTGGACCAGTACTTTCCGTTCTTCGTCAACCAGGTAAATAACGCAATCTTCAAAATTGAGGTGGGAAATGCAGTTCTTGGTAACATCCCAGAGGATCTCATCAATGGTGTTTTTCCCAAATAGGGAAGTGGCGAAATAATTGATCGTCCGTTCAATCTCCAGGTCATCAGATTGATTGGATTTTCGCTGCTTCATCAATAGCCATACAAGTACCCCAGTGATGGCCAGCAGCATCGCTATTATCAGATAATACGTTGTCAAAGCTTTGCCTGGATTTTAATAGTTGCCTAAACCGTTACCAGCAAAATAGTACAGATTTGCCGATTATCCGCGGGTATTGAGTAGCTGGTCGTTTTTTCCCTGTGATCTACTCATTTAAACCAGTACCTAGTGCCTGTCAGTGGCTCATAATCAATAACCAATTGCAGGCAATTAACTACCATTGGCTCAGAAAGTGAGTTATATACTCACTCATAATTGGGTATACATAGTTTGTTTATTAGATTTACTCCGTCGACCACTGTCTTATTACATTTAATCGACATTTATTGACCAGGCTTACTATAGCAGGCATTGTTTTTTTACTGTTGGTCCATGCTTCCGTATGGGGCCAGTTGATCAATTTTTCCCGTCTCAATACTTCCAATGGCCTGTCGGGTAATAATGCCCAGTCCGTTTCTATAGATAATAATGGTTTTCTATGGATTGGCACCAGTAACGGGCTCAATGTATATGATGGCTATACCGTCACTTCTTTTGTAAAGGAAGAACACCCGGAGATGGCTTCTGATGTGGTATTGCACCTTGTTAGTGACAGCCGCAACCGTACCTGGATGGGTACCTATTCCGGCGCCTCCTGGATAGACGAGAACAGGGCTTTTCACCGGGTAGTTATCAGGGATTCTATAACAAAGTTCAACTGCCCTACCATTTTTGAGACCAGCAAATATGGGGTTGTAGTATATACCAGTAAAGGCCAGCACTATTTTGACAGTACGGCCGGCAAATGGAAAGAACTGGCGTGGATGCCAACGGAGATCAGTACCGGCCATTTTATAGATGCAGAGCCTTTTGCGCAGGATAAGGTCATCTTTATTATAGACTCCCTGGTAACGATATTGGACTATCAAACAAGGAAAATCATTTTCCGGCAGACCTTTGCCAAACCGTTAAGCGCCTGCCCTGTCAGTGATACGTCAATAGCCGTTGGCCTCCATACAGGATGGGTAAGTATTGTAAATATCCATTCAGGGGAAAAAATAGCCGATTATGAGCTCATCAATAAACTGGGAGAGAGAACGATCAATACCCACCTTACCGAGGTGCGCCGGGCCGCTAATGGCGACCTGCTGGTGGCTACAGATTTTGCCGGGTTAATTATTATTGATAAGAAAGGGAATATTACGCGGTATACACATGATCCGCTGAATACCGGTTCTATTTCTGCCAATAATACCTATCGCGCTTTTGCCGGGAAAAAAGGAGAAGTGGTAGTGGGTACCCAGGCATCCGGGGCCAATATGGCCAATATTTTTAACAAGCCGGCTGCTTACACCCGTATATTCAGCGATAAGAAAGGCGAGCTGTATGATAATTACATTACCCGCATTGTGGAAGAAGGTAATGGCACCTTCTGGGTGGGGGCCAATGACCGGCTCATCCGGTGGAATAAAGAAACCAGCGAATCAGCCTTTTATCATTATTACCTGCAATCGCCGGATGGGATACGTCCGTTGGAAATACGGGCTTTGTGTAAGGACCGGTCGGGGCGCCTGTGGTTAAGCGCCGCGGGAGATGGGTTGTGCATATTTGATAAAAGTTCAGATCGCTTTATTAAGGTCAACCGCGACACCTCCCTGGGCAAGGCAGTAGCCAGCCCTTATATTTATGAGCTGCAGTTGCTCTCCGATGGTAGTGTATGGGTAGGATCGGGAAGTGGGCTATATTCCATTGACCCAGCCACCATGAAGGTTAGTACCTATGCAACACACCCCTTATTAAAGGAAGTCAATGGCAAAATGGTGATCGGCTTGTTTGAAGACAAGGACCACCGCATCTGGATAGCCACACATGGCACCGGCGTTTATTGTTATGACAAGAGCCGGAATAAAATAGAGCATTTTACTATTAAAGAAGGCATGTCCAGCGATCTTGTGTATGGCTTTGCACAAGACAATGCAGGCAATGTATATGTAGCCAGCTCTCATGGGTTTACTATTATCCCGGAAAACCGGAAGCTGCAGATCTATAACCAGAAAAACGGCTTGCGTTATGAGCGCTGTGAGTCAATGCTGAAAGACGATAATGGGAATATATGGATCTCCAATACCAAGTCGCTCGCAAAATTTAACCCCATCACCAAACAGCTTACCCATTACGAGGAAAACTCAGGGTTAAGCATTAACGGTTTCAGGACCAATACTGCCTTCAAGGCCGCGAATGGAGAAATGTTCTGGGGCAGTGAAAGCGGGATCAATTATTTCTTTCCGGATAAATTAGTGATCACTCCCTCCCTGTTGCAGGTAAGTGTATTCTCCATGGATACCAATGATACCATGCAGTATTTTGGTGGTAACCGGTATTTTGCCTTGCCCTATAGCAAAAATGATATTACGCTCCATTTTACGGCCATTAACTTAAACGGGTCGAAGAATATTGAATACCGGTACAAGTTAGAGGGGTATGATAAGGAATGGCATGCCGGTACCGACATACGTGAGGCGCGCTATCCTTCCCTGCCTGCCGGTAATTATACTTTTTCCGTAAAGGCCAGTATAGACCGCATTAACTGGACGGAATCCAATAATAAGGTATCGCTCTATATCGTGCCGCCTATTTGGCAACGCTGGTGGTTTATTGTGGCTATGGCAGTGCTGCTGGCGCTTATTATACATACTATTTACAGGTACCGCGTACAGCAAATACGGGAGAAAGAAAAGCTCAAGGCCGAGTATAACCAGAAAATAGCGGAGATAGAGATGAAGGCATTGCGTGCGCAAATGAATCCTCACTTCATCTTCAACTGTCTTAACTCCATCAACCGCTATATTGTTAAAAGCGATCACACCACTGCTTCATTATATCTTACCCGGTTCTCGAAACTCATCCGGCTCATCCTGGATAATTCCAACAGCAAAAACGTATTGCTGTCCAATGAAATGGAAGCGCTCAGGATCTATATAGAAATGGAATCCCTACGCTTTAATAATAAATTCACCTACAATATTATCATTGATAAGGAGGTGCATGCAGATATAATGGAAGTGCCGCCATTGATCATACAGCCTTATGTGGAGAATGCCATCTGGCATGGCCTGTTGCATAAAGAGACAGCGGGGCATCTGGATATCCATCTTAGTATGACAGGCGATAATATGCTGCAGTGTATTATCCAGGATAATGGCGTGGGAAGAGAGAAGGCCAAAGAATACAAGAGTAAGTCAGCCACTACCAAGAAATCGCTCGGTATGAAGCTCACAGAAGACAGGATATCTATTCTGAACAAACATACATCTCCCAATGCCAGCATCACGATCATTGACCTCGTGGCCGATGATCGTGAGCCAGCCGGTACGAGGGTGATCCTGAAAATACCCGTATAAACCAAACTAACAAACCCTGTTGCTTAACAAAAAAATTGAACGAATATGATACGCTGTGTAATTGTAGATGATGAAAATAACTGTATTGAAATGTTGGAATGGTTGCTGAAAACCTATTGCCCGCAAGTGACGATAGATGCCATGTGCAATTCGGCAGAGCAGGGGCTGGAAGCTATCAACCGGCACAAGCCCGATGTGGTATTTCTTGATATAGAAATGCCGCGGATGAATGGCTTTGATATGCTGGAGCAATTTGATAAACTGACCTTTGATGTGGTGTTCACCACCGCCTACGATAAGTTTGCCATCAAGGCATTCCGCTACAGCGCCCTCAACTACCTGTTAAAACCCATTGATCCGGATGACCTGAAAGAAACCATCCGCAGGCTGGAAGAAAAACAGACCATCCCTACCCGTGAACAGATAGAGCTGTTGTTGCAAAATGTTAAGAGTGTAAGCAAGACTACCATACCACGTATTGCGCTTACCACCAATGACGGGATGATCTTTGTATCAACCCAGGATATTATTTATTGTGAAGCAGAAAGCAACTATACCAATATCGTACTGGTAGGCAATAAAAAGATCATGGTATCAAAAGTGTTGAAAGATATTGATGAAGCATTGGCAGGACCAGACTTTTTCAGGGTGCATAATTCTTTTCTTATCAACCTCAACCATATTAAGAAGTTCGTACGGGGTGAAGGTGGATATGTGGTGATGGATGATGGCGCTACCATCAGTATTTCCCGTTCCCGCAGACAGGAGTTCATGGAATTATTCTCTAAGTTTTAAACCAACGGTTATCATTTTAATGCTTACGCCTTACAGATCATGATCTGTAAGGCGTAAGCATTTTATATCCTTCTCTATGTCAGTTGCGCACTCAAAGGCGCTGTTTAATCAATAACCCTTTTATTAAGAGGGTATTGTTGGTAGCTTGCATCATCATTTAACCATTAAACCTTTATTATGAAAAAGTTTGCCCTCTCCTTTGTGTTATTGTCTCTTTCATTCGGTGCCCATGTAATGGCCGGCGAAGGGAAAAATGTTTCCAGGCAGGTTAAAGTGGCTGCTCCATTCAACCGGTTAATCATTCAGGGAGATGTAGAGATCGTGTTGGTAAACGACCCCTCTTCTTTTATTACGATACACGGCGATGTGACCGATGTAGATGATGTTGTAATAAAAAACCATAATGGGCGGTTGATTGTATCTTCAAAACAGCAGAGCCATGGTAAAAAGATGGTGATACGTATCCCCTTTCAACAGCTAAAAGCAATTGGCATGTATGGCGATGTGGATCTGCGCTCTGAAGACACGCTGAAAACCGATGCATTAAAGGTCTTTATGGATGGTGCCTGCAAGGTATCGCTTACAGTAGAAGGTACCGTTAGTATAACGCATTCTGATGAATGCGAGATTGAGTACAACAATAAGAAGCTGCCTGCATAGGCCTACAGCACAGATCTGTATAACATACCCACTTACCCTGAAAGGGCAAGTGGGTATGTTATGTATATGTTACCTGATTGGTATGTCAAATTATTTATTAAAGCAAGTGCATTATTTTTTCTTTTTTTTAACACGACAGAATTTACGGTCAGTGTATAAGTAGATTCCCGTGTACCAACTGTACGCTTTTGATACAGGTCAAAAGGTGTAAAAAAGTATAACCTTGAATATCAGGTAAATAAGTTGTTGTCGCCTGAAACACCCTGCCAGCCTCACTTTTACCGCTCATAAACATTTTATAGGATCAAATACGCATTTCATGCGAAGAATGCTACCGTTCACTCAAACGGCACTTGCACAGGAAAAAATCGTTACTAACTTTGCGGCGCAATCTGGTACTTAACCTTCAGCTCTTTCACAAAAAGAACACAATTGTTAAAGAAAATAAAAGAGTAAAAAGGTTGTAACATTTGCAAAAAGGGTGCGTCTTATATGTGTGTGATGCAACAAGTATAGCGCAACACTGCAACAAACAAGTAGCCATAAAAACAAAAAAACATTCAAAAATGAAAAAGAGTATTTTAACCTGGGTATTGTTACTGACTGTAGGTCTTAGTAGCACTTTTGCCCACAAGCTTGAAAATGTAAATGAACAGGTAATCAGTTCTTTTAAGAAAGATTTTGCTTCAGCACAGGATGTTAGCTGGGAGAAAACAAAAGAGATCTCCAAAGCCACTTTCAAACTGAACGACCAGGTAATGTTTGCTTATTATGCAGAAGATGGTAACCTGCTGGCAGTAATCAGGAACATCGTTTCCGGCCAGTTGCCAATCAACCTGCTGAGCGATCTGAAGAAGAATTATGCCAACTACTGGATCAGCGATCTTTTTGAGATGGCAGCCGACAATAGCACTTCTTACTACGTAACCGTGCAAAACGGTGATCATTCAGTAGTACTGAAATCCATCGGTTCTACAGGATGGGAAACTTTTAAGAAAGAAAAGAAATAATAAAGCAGATCAGATTAATAATTCAATTACAGAAGGGTCCCGCTGCATAGCGGGACTCTTTTTTATTTAAACATGTGCATTTACTCAAAAAAACAACCAACTGCTCAGTATGGGTTGTAACCAGTAGCCAGGCTTCCTAAGTTTGCACCATCAAACAATCAAATACTACAAGCCATTAAACCTGGTGCATAGCCATTAAAAAAAGTGTTTTTTCAGGGTCGTTGGAAGGTTAATCCGCTCTCTGTCTTCGACGGAGGCGGATTTTTTTACGCTTGCCATTTCCTGTTTTGAACGTATTTTTGTAACCGTTACAGCAAATGAAAAAGTGCCGCCTGATATTACCCGTATTTCTCTTCTTACTGATCTTCTCCACAGAAGTGTCGGCACAATGCTCCATCTGTACAAAAACAGCCTCCCAATTGGGTGAGCGGCCCGCCAAAGCCCTCAACACAGGCATTATCTACCTGGCCTTTACGCCCCTGGCCATCATTGGTTATATAGGTTACCGTTGGTGGAAATCCAACCGCATAGTATAGCAGCTTTCCGTCTTATACTCTTTTTATGTCTGCGCCCAGCTTGCGGAGGCGCTCATCAATATTTTGATAACCGCGGTCTATCTGTTCAATGTTCTGGATAGTACTGCGGCCATCCGCGCTTAATGCGGCAATTAGGAGGGATACCCCGGCACGGATATCAGGGCTGCTCATCGTAATGCCCCGCAGGTTTTGCTCACGGCCAAGGCCAATAACGGCTGCCCGGTGCGGATCGCAGAGGATAATGCGGGCACCCATATCTATCAGCTTATCTACAAAAAAGAGGCGGCTTTCAAACATTTTCTGGTGGATCAATACGCTACCCTTTGCCTGTGTGGCCACTACCAGTACGATGCTGATCAGATCGGGCGTAAAGCCCGGCCAGGGATGGTCGTAAACAGTAAGTACAGAACCATCGAGGAATGTTTGTATTTCATACATATCCTGGGCGGGTACATGAATATCATCTCCAATGAAATTCATTTGTATGCCCAGTTGTTTAAACTTATCGGGAATAACGCCCAGGTTGTCCAGGCTTACATTCTTGATGGTAATATCGCTTTGGGTCATGGCCGCTAATCCTATAAAAGAACCAATCTCGATCATGTCAGGTAGCATGCGGTGTTCTGTTCCGCCTAAATAACCAACTCCTTCAATGACCAGCAGGTTACTGCCAATACCACTGATCTTAGCGCCCATGCGGGTGAGCATCTTGCACAATTGCTGCAGGTAGGGTTCACAGGCAGCATTGTAAATGGTAGTAGTGCCACTGGCCATTACAGCCGCCATCACAATATTGGCAGTACCGGTTACGGAGGGCTCATCCAGCAGTAAGTAAGTGCCTTTGAGGTTGGGGGCTTCCAGGTGAAAAAAGCCATCGCCCGATTCATAATTGAAAGAGGCGCCCAGTTTCTCAAAACCTATGATATGGGTGTCCAGCCGGCGACGGCCAATTTTATCGCCCCCCGGTTTGGGTATGAAAGCCTTGCGGAACCTGGCCAGTAAAGGGCCGGCCAGCATAACAGATCCCCGCAGACGGCCACTCTTTTTGCGGTAGTCGTCACTGCGCAGGTAGTCAATATTTACATTATCGGCCTGGAAAATACAGGTATCCCGTTGCGGGCGTTCAATTTTTACATTCATTTCTCCCAATAACTCTATCAGGAGGTTCACGTCCAGGATATCGGGAATATTGGTAATGGTTACTTTTTCCGGTGTCAGCAACACAGCACTGATGATCTGGAGCGCTTCGTTTTTTGCGCCTTGCGGAATGATTTCGCCCTGTAATTTCTTGCCGCCAGTGACTTCAAAAGAAAGCATAGGTTAGTGGAGATTGAAAGGTGATTGGTTGAGTTAAAAGGAGTGCAAAATAAAAAAAGTTGACCAGCCTTCTGATCAACTTTTAAACAAATTAGTTTATCGGTCTACACTATTTATACCGTTTTCTGAACTTGTTATTGCCGCCACGGTCACCACCTCTGTCCCTGTCATTGCGGTCATTTCTGTCATTACGGCCACCTCCGCCGCCACCACGTCCCTGTTGCTGGAACTTCTGGTTGCGTTTATTGCGGTAATCGCCATAACCACCCCTGCCGCCATCACGGTCGCGTCCTTCATTAGGACGATGCTGGCGAACGTATGGTGTATTGGTAAAGGTCAACTGGCCATCGGTCAGGTTTGTCAGTTCACTTTGAATAGCATCATCGTGCACTGTTTCCTTATGCCAGTTATTATAAGCCAGCTTCATGTAATAAGCTACTGCATTGGCAAAACCCTGACGTTTGTCGGGATTCTCTTCCTTCAGTGCTTTATTGATCACCAGCTCCAGGTTTTTACCCAGGTGGCTGAACTTAGGATAACGTTTGGGATAGGGCAACGGTTTGGGCTTTGCCTTCAGCGTTTCACGCGTGGGGATGGGATAAGGTGATTCCACATCCAGCTTGAAATCGGCGATGAGGAACAAATGGTCCCATAGTTTATGACGGAAATCCTCTACATTTTTCAGGTGGGGATTCAGGAAACCCATGAGCTCAATCACCGCATAGGCATTACGCTGGCGGGCCTCCCGGTCTTCCAGGCTCAGCAGGTATTCTATCATCTTCTGAATATGGCGGCCATATTCCCGGTAGATCAGATGGTTTCTGGTAGTGTTGTACTCCATTTCACCTAAAGTATTAAACATCTTACAAAAGTAGCAAAGTAAGTTTATAAAAAGAAAAGGCCTTTTGAGGGACCTTTTCTGATTCGGAATTTTAAGATTTTTTTACAGGTTAGCCTCATTGAACCAGCAGCTTATGAAGGTATTGCTGATGGGAGCCCAGGTCACGGGCACGCAGGTAATATATGCCCGGAGGCACCGGCCTGGTCAATTCAAACTGTATTAAACTGGTATTATAGGCCCTCACCTCCTGCTGCTGCAGCAATTGTCCGCCTGCACTGATCACTTCAAGGGCAAACCGGCTGTTTAATACTTTATCAAATTGCAGGGATATATTACGTTTTACAGGATTGGGGTAGATCACAACGCTGGCCTGACCTTGCTCGTCGGGGTTTACGACCCGGATGGGCGAGTACGACACGTGGCCGGCGGCATCTTTTTGCCGGATCCGGAAGTAGAGTTTACCTGCAACAGCCTGGTTAAGCAGGTACTGATATTGGTATTTTGCAGTAGCGCCTGCTGTAATATACGGGTTGGCGGCCTGACTGAGCCGGACGAAGTGGCGTCCGTCATAGCTGATCAATATTTCATAAGTATTGGCCGCTTCTTCATTGTTAACCTCCCAGTTCAACAGGACTTGATTGTCTTTTTTAATGGCTGTGAAATGGGTGATATTCCGGGCCAATATGGAAGCGGGGCACCAGTAATAGGTAAGGTTAAAAACACCCCAGGTGTAGGTCCTGATCTGGTTATTAAAGTTCAATCCTCCCTGTAAAGACGTTAAACCACCCCCTATCTCAAATTCAAGGCCTACGGTACCTGTTCCCATATAGGGTGTCAGGTTGGAGTTGTTTACCGTAGTATGGGTTACGCTATTGAACATTGTATCCGGCCCGTAGGTAATACTGTCGCCGGGAGTTCCATACGTTCGCAAGGTGTCCGGGCCATAATACTGATCATAAGCTTCCGAAATACCGAAGCCGGGGCCTGTGATGCTGGTAGATACGGTAAGGCGGAACCTGTAGCGAATATCCTGTGGCGCCAGGTTGCGTACATGGGTGGTAGACACCCCGGAGGTGGTGTCTTTGAGTACAATACAGCTCAATGTACCAATGGAGGGGTCGAATTTGGGAAAGGAAATAATCACTTTGTCGAGCGTGGAAGAGTCCATTCTAACGGTATAAGAAACTGGAGTAGCCGGGGTACCGTCTTCGCAATCGCATTGTGCGATAATTTCGGGAGGGATACAGGTCGCCACGAGGAATGCGGCCACCTGCAGAAACGTGTAATAGTGTTTCATAGGTACTGATTTTAATGAACGGATTAATGAATGCGGAGTAGGGTGGTTGGGGGGTATTTCAAAAGTACATAACATAAAAAAAATCCTTCAAGTGATAATACCCTAAATTCCTTCGCCGTATTTTCCGAAATTTATCTGCACAAAGGTGCAAGCGACCAATGAGAGGGAAATAACCCTTTGGGGCATCTTTGACAGCGGATTCAGGGGAGGGTACAGCCTTTTGTTCGGGAAAAAGCATTATTCGGCGTATTTTTGCCTTTCTTATCACAAAAAATTGATACTCAATAAAAACATGAAGAAATCCACTATTACGATAGACGTTGGGCTGGATGAAAAAAATGTCCCTGAACAGATCACCTGGAGCGCCTCTGCCAGTACTGCTGATACTGCCCGTACCGCCAAAGCCATGATGTTGGCTTTTTGGGATGGCGCTGATAAATCGGCCCTTCGCATGGACCTCTGGACAAAAGAGATGATGGTAGATGAAATGGCCGACTTTTATTACCAGACCCTTATGACCATGGCCGATTCTTTTGAGCGGGCTACCCACCAGCAGGAATTGGTAAATGATATTAAAACCTTTGCCAGGAACTTTTTCACTAAATTCCAGGAGATACAATTAAAGGAAAATAAGGCTTAAACAATTGTTATGGCATTAGAACAACAAATCACCACGGAACTTAAAACGGCTATGCTGGCCAAGGACGAGGTAGCTTTGCGCAGCCTCCGGGCTATTAAAGCGGCCATTTTGCTGGCTAAGACATCCGAAGGCGCTGGCGGCGAACTGAAAGAGGAAGATGAGATCAAGCTCCTTCAAAAGCTGGTAAAACAGCGCCGTGATTCACTGGAGATATTTCAACAGCAAAACTGGGCCGACCTGGCGCAGAAGGAGCAGGAAGAAATAGCGGTGATCGAAAAATTCCTGCCCAAACAACTAAGTCCGGAAGAGTTGAAGTCCCTGCTGGCAAAGATCATTGCCGAGGTGGGTGCTACTTCTCCGGCTGATATGGGTAAAGTGATGGGTGCCGCCACCAAACAACTGGCTGGTAAGGCAGATGGCAAAGCGATCAGTGCTGCTGTAAAGGAATTGCTGGCAAAATAATGATCATTGATATACTTTTCGGGATACTACTGTTAATGGCTGTCATCAAAGGATGGCGGCGGGGGCTTGTCGTGGCGGTATTCTCAGTCATTGCCATTATCGTAGGCATTGCGGCCGCCATGAAATTGTCGACAGTAGTAGCCGCTTACCTCAAAGATTCTACCAATGTATCCGTACAATGGCTGCCTTTTCTTTCTTTCGCTATTGTATTCATAGGCGTTATCCTGCTTATTCGATGGGGGGCTAACCTCATTGAGGCATCATTGGAAGTAACTTTGCTGGGTTGGGTGAACCGGCTGGGGGGTATATTGTTATATATAGTTGTGTACACGCTTGCGTTTAGCGTATTGTTGTTTTTCGCTACACAGCTAAAGCTTTTAAATGAAAATACTATTACCCAATCGGTCACTTATTCAAAAGTACAGCCATTAGGCCCCCTGGTTATAGACACTTTTGGCAGGCTTGTTCCATGGTTTAAAGATATGTTCACGGAGCTGGAAGCATTTTTTGCTCATATTGCGCAACAGGCCGTACAATAAAATAGTTATACTGATGGCTATTGGTCAAGCTGTAAACACGCAAAAAAAATCATTAGTTTACAGTAAAATTGCACCGCTGAAAGCCAGGGATGTGATATTTGGGCTAAAACGTTTATTTTAGCGATTAATTGACTGAATTGAACCGATTTACAGATGAATTACGAGATCAAACAAGTGGATAAGTTCAAATTTATTGAAGAAGGTGAGGGTGAACCGTTGATTTTGTTACACGGTTTGTTCGGCGCATTAGGCAACTTCAATAGTTTGATAGATTATTTTAGGCATCATTACAAAGTAGTGGTGCCCATGCTCCCTTTGCTTGATCTTGACCTGCTCCACACTTCCGTAGGCGGCTTGCAGAAGTATGTTCACCGGTTTATAGAATACCGGGACTATAAAAATGTGCACCTGCTGGGTAATTCATTGGGCGGCCATGTGGGCATATTATATGTATTAAAGCATCCCGAAAGGATTAAATCACTCATACTTACTGGCAGTTCCGGCTTATTTGAGAATGGAATGGGAGATACTTATCCCAAAAGAGGGGATTATGAATATATTAAAAAGAAAGCGGAAGTAACGTTTTATGACCCAAAAACCGCTACCAAGGAAATCGTGGATGAGGTGTATGAAACAGTTAATAACCGCCTTAAAGCCATCAAGGTAATTGCCCTGGCCAAAAGCGCCATCCGGAATAATCTTGGTGAGGAACTCAATCAGATCAAGCAACCCACGTTATTAATATGGGGAAACAATGATGCGGTAACCCCACCGTTCGTTGCACGTGAATTTCAAAAATTGATCCCAAACAGTGAGCTGCACTTTATTGATAAATGTGGACACGCGCCTATGATGGAGGTCCCCGACGAATTTAACCGGATACTCCATAAATTTTTGACAAAATTAAACGAGCCCGCAGCGGTAGCCTGATTTTTATCGTCTATGTAAGTACACCCACTGTTTTCTCAACGGGTAACCACCAATAACGACTGTTCGCATAAGAAGGGTAGTAAGCATCGCCTTTTTCAGCAATTGCATTGTTTCCGGCCTGGAGCGCCTGGCATTTCATCAACAATATTATTCAGGTAAAACCCTGATCAGTGCTAAACAAAGAACTAATATCTGCAACAATACCTACACTGAATCCCGGTGATTCGGTGTACCAGGCGCTTGAACTGATGGCAGAGTTCCATGTAATGCAACTGGCTGTAGTAGCCGATAATAAATACCTGGGGCTTGTTGCTGAAGATGACCTCATGAATATGGATGAAAACCTTACCCTTCAATCCATCGAAAACCACTTTTCCAAAGCAGCGGTCCGCGCCAATACCCACTTCCTGGAAGCTGTTCAGGTAGTCAATGATCACAACCTTTCCGTTATACCCGTAGTAGAACCGGAAAATGTTTTTGCCGGTGTTATTACTGCCACAGACCTGCTGAAACAGCTTGGTAAAGTAACCGGCGCCAGTGAGCCCGGCGGTATCATGGTACTGGAAATGGAACAACGCAACTTCTCTTTCTCCGAGATCAGCAAACTGGTGGAAACCAACGATGCACAGATCACACAGCTTAATACTTATTGGGATAATAATACCGGCTCCTTCCTTGTGACCCTCAAAATCAATAAGTTCGAGATTTCCGACATAATAGCCACGTTCCAGCGTTACGAGTACCAGATAAAGTATTATTTTGGGGAAGAACAGTACGAGAACGAGTTGCGCAGTAATTATGATCATTTAATGAATTACCTCAGTATTTAATACTGGTAATCCGATTCTACTATCTTCGTCTGTATTCATCCATCATTAAATCTGACACCTGCCACGGCTGGCCTGCATGCGGATACCAAAGAAATATTATGCTGTAATAGCAGTGCTGCTGCTGGGAAGTACATTCCTAAAAGCACAGCCGGTCGCAACAGACTCCCAGGCGGTAGTTCCCGTTGTCACTGCTGCCCAGCCTCCTTCCACCCCTTTTGTGATAGGTATTATCTATATCGAAGGGAATAAACGCACCAAATCATACATTATAGAGCGGGAATTGCCTTTCAAAGCCGGCGACTCCGTCTATCTGCCTGAACTGGTGCAGGGGTTTGAGATCTCCCGCCGTCAGCTATTCAATACCGGTCTGTTCAATGAAGTAGTGGTAGCCCTCAAATCATTCCGCGGATATGAAGTGGATGTGATTATCCAGGTAAAGGAACGCTGGTATACGTTTCCCATTCCTTATGTAAAACCGGTAGACCGCAATCTCTCTGAATGGTCGCGCCAGGGTTATGGATTTGACCGGCTTAATTATGGCCTCAAGTTCACTCAATACAATTTTACCGGCCGGAATGATAAACTCAGGTTTTGGTTAATTACCGGCTATACAAAGCAGATCCAGGCCCAGTATGATCAGCCTTATGCAGATAAAACACTGCGCCACGGTTATAGCGTAGGATTTTTATACTCCTTTAACAAAGAGATCAACTATGCTACCGTCAATAACCAGCAGATGTTTACTGACTCGCTTACCGACGGTATCAGGCGCTGGGAAGGTAAACTGGAGTATACCTACCGGCCCGGTCTGCGCACTTTTCATGCGGTACGTTTATCCATCGTACATCAACAAGTAGACAGCCAGTTACTTGATCTCAATCCGAAATATTTCAAGGTCAACCAGAGTGCCGTTACCTATCCCGAGCTGTCTTATACGATCAGGTATGTGAATGTGGACTACGTGCATTTCCCCCTGACCGGCTGGATGGGTGAGGCCAGTCTGTTGAAGCGCGGTATCCATAAAAACATGGACATGTGGCAACTGAGCGCGAAGGTGACCAAGGGCTGGCAACTGACTAAAAAGACGTTTTATTCCCTGCAGGGAACAGGCGTATTGCGAGTGCCGTTTGATCAGCCTTATATCAATCACCGTATGTTTGGTTATGGCGATATGTTCCTGCGGGGACTGGAGAAATATGTAGTGGATGGCGTAGCAGGGCTCATGGCCCGCAGTACCCTGCGGCGTGAGCTATTCCGCTTTAATATCAATACGCACCTCAGGTCACGCTCACACGACAGGATACCCTTTCGTATTTATGCCCGTACTTTTGGCGATATGGGGTATGCATATAATAAAAACTTTACCGGTAACTCCCTCACTAATCGGCCATTATATACCGGTGGCTTCGGTGTGGATGTTGTTACTTTCTATGACCTTATACTCCGCTTTGATTATAGCTTCAACCAATTAGGTCAAAACGGACTATTTTTGCACATTAAAAACGATTTTTGACCACCGCTGATCACACCCCCTTATCCAATAATCCTGTAGTCCATATCCTGTATTTAATGCTGTATTCCGGATCCTGAATTCCTGTATTTAATTATGAAAGTAGCTATCTATAGCCGGGTAATTGATTATGATCAGAAAGGAGAAGTTCAACAGTTATTTGATGAACTGGCCAAGGAAAATATGGAGCTCGTTATTTATGAGCCCTTCTATGAAACTATCCGGTCTTCTTTCCGGTTTCCTGATAGGATATCCATCTTCAGAGATTCCAATGACCTTACATCGGCCATTGATTTTCTGATCAGCCTGGGTGGCGATGGTACCTTATTGGACACAGTAACCCTGGTAAGGAATAAAAATATTCCCATATTGGGCATCAACTTCGGTCGCCTGGGCTTCCTGGCCAGTATTGGCCGTACGGAGCTGACTACTGCTGTACAATCCCTGGTAAAAAGGACGATCGTTATAGACAAACGGTCACTCATTCACCTGGATGCCAATAAGCCGTTATTTGGCGAAGTGCCTTATGGGCTCAATGAGTTTGCGATCCATAAGACCGACACTTCGCCCATGATCAAGATCCATACTTATCTGAATGGGGAATTCCTGAATACTTATTGGGCCGATGGCCTTATTGTAGCCACCCCCACGGGGTCAACGGGGTATTCCTTAAGCTGTAGTGGTCCGGTAGTATTCCCGGAATCGGCCAGTTTCGTAATAACTCCTGTAGCCCCTCATAACCTCAATGTGCGGCCTATTGTGGTAGGAGATGATAATATTATTTCATTTGAAGTGGAAGGCAGGACCGATCATTTTATCTGTGCGCTCGATTCCCGGAAGGAGATCGTAGATAAAAAAGTGCAGTTGGCAGTTCAGCGTGAGGCCTTTACGTTGAGCCTTGTACGATTAAATGAAAATAACTTTTTACAAACCCTTCGTAATAAGCTTTCGTGGGGTCTTGATACAAGGAATTAACATTTTGTATTAAAAGAAAAAGCCCCCGGGCTACGTTAGAGTCAAATACTTTAATGCTTATATTGCAGATATGAACAGACTGGTTGTTGTTATAGCCTTGCTGCTTTGTATATCAGTACAACCCGCTACTGCACAATGGGAAGCCATCCGGCAGGAGGGTGAATTTGGCCTCTCGGTCGGGGCTGCTCACTATTTTGGCGACCTGAATACAAGGGCCAAGATCAATCGTCCTAAAATAGCCGTTGGCGCTTTTTTCCGTAAACAGTTTGGTAATTATATTGGCCTGAGGGTGGGCGCCCATTTTGCCCAGCTTGGTTATTCCGACAAGTACAATACCCATAACGAGTTCATGCGCCGCAGGAACCTGAGCTTTAACACCAATATTTTTGAGCTGGCTGTGCAGGGGGACTTTAACTTTTTCAAGTTTGTTCCCGGTGACCCTTATCATTCTTTTACACCCTATGTTACCCTTGGTGTAGGCGTATTCAGCTATGATCCCTATGCCTACCTCAACGGCCAGAAGGTATTCCTTCGTCCTTTAGGTACTGAAGGACAAGGACTTGCAGATTCTTCGCTGAACCGGAAACCCTATAATACCATGGCCATTTGTATTCCGCTGGGAGTAGGTATCAAATATGCGCTTAATGACCGTATGAATATTGGCTTTGAAATAGCTTACCGGTTCACTACGGCTGATTATATAGATGACGTGAGCACGACTTACGTTGGCATCGATAAATTTCCCCTACTGCCCGACGGTTCATATTCTCAGGCAGCCCTGCTGCAGGACAGATCATATGAAACCAGTGCCGAACGTATCGGTGAGCCAGGCCGTCAGCGTGGTTTTGCCAATCAGAAAGATCATTATGTTTTTGCTGAGGTGACCCTTTCTTTCAACCTCACCTCTTACCGCTGCCCTACCGCCAATTAAACCGCATTCATCCGGAAAATAGTGGAAACCGGCCTCAAAAGGCCGGTTTTTTGTTGCCAGCCGGGGGAGGGCCGGGAGATTAAAAGCCTCCAAAAGTAGCTTCCCACCTAATCTTTTCGTAACTTCGTGCCCTTCAAAAAAACGGGTAATGCAGAGCCTTAAGGAGCAAATTGACTTGCAACGGTTGCCACATCATATTGCCATTATCATGGATGGCAATGGGCGCTGGGCACAGGAAAAAGGCCAGGACCGCCTGTATGGCCATTTCCATGGGGTGGAAAGTGTGCGCAATATTGTGGAAGGCTGTGCCGAACTGGGCATAGGCTACCTTACGCTGTATGCCTTCTCGACCGAAAACTGGGATCGCCCGGAGTATGAAGTTACCGGGTTGATGGAACTGCTGGTAGATACCATCCGGAAAGAAACCGAGACCCTCAATAAGAACAATATCAAGCTGCATGTTATTGGCGACATGAATATGCTGCCCGACTATGCCCAGAAGGAGTTGAATGAATCGCTGGAGATCACCAGCCGTAATACGGGCCTTAACCTTGTGATGGCCCTCAGCTACAGCAGCCGCTGGGAGCTGGTGCAGGCTGTTAAACACATTGCTGCCGACGTGAAAGCAGGGCAGATAGACCCCCAGGCTATTACACAGGATACCTTACAGAAATACCTTACCACCAGTAATTTTCCCGATCCGGAACTGATGATTCGCACCAGTGGCGAGTACCGGATCAGCAATTTCTTACTTTACCAGTTGGCTTATGCAGAACTTTATTTCACCAATGTACGCTGGCCCGATTTCCGCAAGGAAAACCTTTATGAAGCCATTATTGACTTCCAGCACCGGGAAAGGCGTTTTGGAAAGACCGGCGATCAGCTCCGGCAGGAGTCACTTAGCCAATAAGTTTATCCTGAAACCTCAATAAATCATACAGTCCGCATTTCTTTTAACAAACACTTTTAAGTTAATCTTAAGTAAATCCCTTTAATTTGCCCCAGCTTAAACAACCCGGAATGCAGCGTACGTTTACTTTTTCCGCTATTCTATTGGCTTTCCTGACCTTCTCGGCAGGTTCTGTATTTGCCCAGGAAAAGACCGATACCATCCCTACCACTATTGATCCCGAGTTGGAAGCAATAAGCCAGTCAAGGAATCCCAAGGAATATACCATTGCCGGTATCAAGGTTACAGGCACCAAAAGATATGATGAACAACTGCTTATTTCCATAGCGGGCATTAACGTGGGAGATAAGATAATGATACCTGGTGGCGACCAGTTCAGTAAAGCCATCACCAACCTGTGGAACCAGCGCCTTTTCTCCAACGTTCAGATCTATTTTACCCGTCTTGACGGTACCAATTTATACCTGGAGATACAGGTAACAGAACGTCCGGCCCTGTCAAAATACTTCTTCAGGGGAATCCGTAAATCAGAAGATGAGGACCTCCGCAATAAGCTTAACCTTGTTATAGGCCGTGTGGTAACAGAAAATACCAAGATCAGCGCAGAACAACTGATCCAAATCTATTATACCGATAAGGGTTTTCAGAGCGCTAATGTGCGTATTGAAGAAGTGCCCGATCCCGCCCTGCCCAACTCCGTTATCCTGAATTTTTATGTAACGAAAGGGCATAAGGTCCGTATATCCGATATTAATATCGAAGGGAATAATAGTATCAGCTCATTGAGGCTGAAGAAAAAGATGAAGGGCACCAAGGAAATGAGCAGGCTGACCCTTTTCCCCTCTAAAGATTCAGCAGATATAGCCGGCGAAAAACACACCACCTTCAAAGAATACCTGAAAGACGTAGGTTTCCTCTCCCTTTCCAAAACAAAAGATTTCCTGGATCCTTATTTCCGTTTTAAGCTCTTCAGCTCGGCCAAATTCAATGAAAAGAAATTCGAAACGGATATGGAGAGCATCCTGGAATACTATAACTCACTCGGTTTCCGTGATGCTACGGTGGAAGCAAAACCCCAGACCTACAACAAGAAGGGTAACTTACGGGTTGGCCTTAAAGTCGACGAAGGTCACCGCTATTATTTTGGTAACATTTCCTGGAAAGGGAATACCAAATATTCTGATTCCATCCTTAATTTCTTAATGGGCATCAAGAAGGGCGATACCTATAACCTGAATATCCTGAACAGTAAGCTGGGTAAACAAGCTTCTGCCGAAGGTGGTGATATCAGCAGCCTATACCTGGACGATGGGTACCTGTTCTTTAAAGCTGATGCGGTTGAAACTGCGGTATATAATGATACCATAGATTTTGAGATCCGTATGATGGAAGGTCCGCAGGCCACTATCAAGAATATTACCATTTCCGGTAATGAAAAAACCAAGGAGCACGTTGTCCGTCGTGAAATACGTACACTGCCCGGTGATAAATTCAGCCGTACTGACCTCATCCGTTCCAACCGTGAAATTGCCCAGTTGGGCTTTTTCAACCAGGAGAAAATTGGCATCAACCCTGTTCCTAACCAGGAAGATGGTACGGTGGATATCCACTATACCCTGGAAGAAAAATCATCCGACCAGCTTGAGTTGAGTGCCGGCTGGGGTGGTGGTATTGGTTTGACTGGTACCCTTGGTGTATCCTTTAATAACTTTTCGATCCGTAATATCTTCCGTAAAGAAGCCTGGGACCCATTACCTACCGGTGATGGCCAGAAGCTCAGTTTGCGTATTCAGTCCAATGGCCGTGCATTCCAGTCATACAACTTTTCATTTACAGAGCCCTGGCTGGGTGGTAAAAAGAGAAACTCACTTACTGTGAGCTTGTACAACAGTATCTTCCGTACCGGTGGTATTGATAACAGTGGCCGTTATTTCTTCAGCGATACCAACAAGCTTAAGAACTTAGGTATTACCGTTTCTTTGGGTAAGCAGTTAAAATGGCCCGATGACTTCTTCACGCTGGTATATTCAGTAAGCTTTACACAATATAAGCTGTCCAACTATCCACTGTTCACCCAGGATTTCCGTAATGGAACATCCAATAACCTGAGCTTTAAAGTAGCGCTCAACCGTAACTCAGCGGGTCCCAATCCCATGTTCCCTACCAGTGGCTCCAACTTCCTGGCGAGCTTGCAGTTTACGCCACCCTATTCGTTGTTTAATAAAAATATTAATACAGAGGATAGCTATAAGCTACCCGAGTTCCATAAATGGCGTTTCACGGCGGAATGGTTCATTCCGATTGGTAAACCCATGGGCGCCGACAGAAGCCGCCAGTTCGTACTGCGTGCCGCTGCCAAATATGGCTTCATGGGCCGGTATAACAGTAAATTGGGTTATTCACCTTTTGAGCGTTTCCAGGTGGGTGATGCTGGTCTGGCCAACGGAAACTATATCTTAGGATATGATATCATTGCACACCGTGGTTATCCTGTATATGAGAACTCTGATCCCAAGGTGAATCCTGACCAGCAGAATGCCAGCCAGTTCTTTACCATGTTCAACAAGTATACGCTGGAACTGCGTTATCCATTTACCACGAACCCAAACAGTACTATCTATGGTATGGCCTGGTTTGAAGCTGCCAATGGATGGTATGATTATAAAGACTATAATCCTTTCCGCCTCCGCAGAAGTGCCGGGGTTGGTATGCGTTTCTTCCTACCCATGTTTGGATTGCTTGGCTTCGACTACGGTGTCGGCTTCGACCGCTTGAAGCCGGAAGGCAAGTTGCGTGATGCTGCCCGCTTTACCTTCATGCTTGGTTTTGAACCTGAATAAGCCTATCTTAAAAATAAAATACTATGAAAAAGGTACTGCTCATTGGCTCCTTCCTGCTGGCGCTTACAGGTGCGTCATTTGCACAACGGTATGGAATCGTTGACACCAAATACATCCTGGATAAAATGCCGGAGTACAAAGAAGCCCAGAAAAAGCTGGACCAGTTCAGCATCCAATGGCAAAAAGAGATTGATGATAAGCAAGCTGCTCTGGATAAAATGTATAAGGATTTTGATGCTGAGCAGGTAATGCTGAGCGAAGAACTGAAGAAAAAAAGAGAAGATGAGCTCTTTATCCGGGAAAAGGAATTGCGTGACCTTCAACGCAAACGGTTTGGTTTTGAAGGGGATCTGTTCAAAAGGCGCCAGGAACTGATAAAACCCATACAGGACAAGGTTTATAATGCGATCCAGAAAATAGCCGTTAACCGGGCCTTCGATTTTATTTTGGATAAAAGTGAAGGAATTACTGTTATCTTTGCCGACCCTAAATTGGACAGGAGCGAGGATGTATTGAAAGAATTAGGTGTTAAATAAACGTGAAAATCATAGCCAGGGAACAACTTCATAGATCCATTTTTCAACTTAAATTTTAAATAAAACCGTACACCTGAAGCAGCAATAACAAGGGCTTTGGGTGGCCTTAACAACAAAAACGAAACGCATGAAAAAGTTTTTTACAGGTATGTTGTTTGCCCTGGGCCTGATGGTGGCTGGTGAAGTAAACGCACAGACAAAGATCGGGTACATCAGCTCGCAGGAAGTGGTTAGCATCATGCCTGAAGCACGTAAAGCCGACTCACTGCTTACTGATTTCAAGAATGCACTGATACAGAATGCTACCGACAAGCAAAATGCCTTCTACGCAGCGATAGATAAGTTCAATAAGGATTCTGCCACCTTATCTGATGCGGTTAAAGTGGTTAAGAGAACAGAGCTCACCAAAATGGGCCAGGAACTGGGTGGTGAAGAAGAGCGCATCCAGCAACAACTGCAGCAAAAACAGCAGGAGCTTATCCAGCCTATCAATAGAAAAGCCTACGAAGCTATCCAGGCTGTAGCCAAAGAGCACAACTATGCATTTGTTTTCGAAAAAGAAGCGCTCCTTGTAGCTCCTCCTGCCGAAGATATTTTACCCCTGGTAGCTAAAAAGCTCAATATTAAGCTGCCTACTGCCGCTGGTGGTAATCAACCTGCAGCTAAACCAACAACTCCCAAGCAGTAATAAATAACCGTTCCACAATATTATGGAGGGTTTAGCCGGGTGTAAACATGCCAGGCTAGACCCTCCCGCTTTTTAAGCCTTTTAATTCACTTATTTTTGGCTATGGCTACATCTCAGCCCATTGGCATTTTCGACTCCGGTTATGGCGGCCTTACTGTTATGAAAGAAATACTCCGCAAGCTGCCGCAATATGATTATGTCTACCTGGGCGATAATGCCCGCGCTCCTTATGGAAACCGCTCCTTCGAAACAGTATACCGCTATACCCTGCAATGTGTGGAATGGTTTTTTGAGCAGGGCTGCCCACTCGTTATCCTGGCCTGTAATACCGCTTCGGCTAAAGCATTACGTACTATACAACAAAACGATCTGCAAAAGCTCAATCCCAACAACCGGGTTTTGGGTGTTATACGTCCTACTACTGAGAAAATAGGGGAGTTTACCAAAACCAATAAAATAGGCATCCTGGCTACCTCCGGAACCGTACAGTCGGGCTCCTATACCATAGAAATTGAGAAGTTCTATCCACGGATCCATGTTTCCCAGGAAGCCTGTCCTATATGGGTGCCCCTGATAGAGAATAATGAACACAACAGTCCCGGTGCTGATTATTTTGTAAAAAAGCACCTGAATAACATACTGGGCAAAGAACAAGGCATTGATGTGCTGCTGCTGGCCTGTACCCATTATCCGTTGCTGCTGAACAAAATACAACAATTCCTGCCGGCAGGCATCACTGTACTGTCGCAGGGCGAAATAGTGGCCGATAGTTTGGTAAACTATTTGCAGCGTCATCCTGAAATAGAGCAGCGTTGCAGCAGGAATGGAGAGCGTACTTTTTATACTACCGATTCGGCAGAAGATTTTGATAATCACGCCAGCATCTTTTTCGGGCAACCGCTCCAGTCAAAACACCTTGCCTTGTAACGAATCCCCGCCAGCCTTAAATTTTCGCTGGTATGCCGGCAGTATTTGCCTTTAAAACAGTATACTTGCATAGTATATATTGCTCACCGTTACCTAACTAAAACACTGTATCATGAAACAATCCACCCGTTTACTGATGTGCCTGCTGATGGCATTTTCCATCATCTCCTGCCAGAAAGAGGTAAGCGAAGAAACCCTTACTGGTGGCTCTTCCAATGGAGTAAAAGGGATATTGAAAATGAAAATAGATGGCGTACAGTGGGTAGCCGACCAGGTGGCCACTGCCAGTATCATGAACGGTTATATCAATATTACAGGTGTGAGCAAGGATAAAAAATATTTTACCATCACCCTGTTGGGTGATGAGGTAAAGACCTATACAGTCAACCCGGTTGTTGCAGAGGGAGTAGGCGCTTTATCGGACAGTGCAGAATTTAATACCAACTCTTATGCTACCGTGCAGGGCGATGATCCTGCCCTGGCAGGAGGCACTGTAACCGTGAGCAAAATAGATGAGACCAAGAAAACCATTTCCGGTACTTTCCAGTTTAAGCTGTACAGGGAGGAGGATGGCGGTCAAAAGGTGATAACAGAAGGCATATTTGAAGACCTGACTTATGAAACGACTCTTCCCCCTGCCAGCAGCACAGACACCTTTACAGTGAAAATAGATGGGGCAGACTGGAAAGCCGAAAGTATTTTCTCGACTTATGTGGCCCTCACCAGCCAGATAACCATCGTGGCTAATACTGCCGGTGCTACCAAATCGGTAGGGTTGACGATGCCGGCTGACATCACAGCCGCCGGCAGCCCCTATACGTTGGATTTCTGGGGCCTCACTTATATCGGGTTATACAATCCCAGCCCCTCCCTGGCATTGGCTTCGGAATCGGGAACCCTGACCATCCTGGAACACAATACGACCACCAAGCGTATCAGGGGTAATTTTGACTTTAAGGCGTCTGAAATAATACCCAGCAATCCGCCCAAGGTAGCTAACCTTACAAGTGGTTATTTTTCAGTGAAGTATCAGTAATAAAGAGCTGTGAGGACCATTGGATGGGGTAGGTGAGGGGAGGTTTAAAATTTCTTGTTATTTACTTCCCACATTTGCCTGCCTTTTACTACCTTTGCCGTCCTTTCACAAACCTGTAGGTGTGGTGACCCGCAGGCCTGAAAATGAAACCCGGATCGCTTCTCCCGATCCCTATTTCAAAAAAGTGAAAAAAGAGTAAGATATTATGAAACGTACATTCCAACCTCATCGCCGCCGTCGTAAAACCGTTCATGGTTTTCGTAAGCGCATGCAAACAGCTAATGGCCGTAAAGTACTGGCAAGCCGCCGTGCAAAAGGCCGTAAGAAGCTCACTGTTTCCGATGAGAGAAAGCTGAAATAGTCTTTCTTCACAGCTATGTTCCCGGATATCCTGAACATACCATGCTGAAGGATCTTATAATATTAGCTGATAGCCCTGTATTAAGCATCGCTGAAATACAGGGCTATTTTATTTTTGTATGGTGAGAAAACACACATTAGGGAAAGCGGAACGTCTTAAAAGCCGTAAGCTTATTGACCAACTATTCAAAGAGGGTAAAAGCTTTACTGTATTCCCTTACCGTGTTTATTACCTCCTGCCAAAGGCGGGCATATCCAGGCTTTCCGGCAACCTGTTACAGTTTGGCGTAGGGGTCAGCACCAGGAATTTTAAACATGCTGTAGACCGTAACCGTATCAAAAGACTTACACGGGAAGCCTATCGCCTGCAAAAAGCATCTTTCCAGGAATTGATAGAATCCAAACAATTGCCTTTTGCCTTTTTTCTTATTTATACAGGTAAAGAGCTGCCTGCTTATGAAGTAGTGAGTGAAAAGATAGCCGTAATTTTGAACCGGCTTATAAAAATCGCCCATGAAATTCCTGCTTCAGCTACTTAGTCTTCCTTTCCTTGCACTCATTAAATTGTATCAGTGGGTTATTTCTCCTATTCTGGGCCCGAATAAATGCCGTTTTACACCCACCTGTTCACACTATGCTGCTGAGGCTTTAAAGAAATACGGGCCATTTAAAGGATTATGGCTCGCCGTTAAACGCATTAGCCGCTGCCATCCCTGGGGAGGAAAAGGGTATGATCCTGTTCCGTAGAAGTAAATGGAGAATGGTAAGCAGCAAGCGGGCTTGTCACTTACCATTCAATATTGGCTATTATTTGTGTAATCTTTTGATCAGATCTCCCAATGATTCACGTTTCTGTGCATTGGTAAAGAATTTATAGAACTCCGGCGCATTGCCATCTTTATCTGCTTCCACTTTGTAAGGAATGGCATTGTAGGGGCCTAAGATCCTGGCGCTTTCATTAGCACTTACTTTTTTTACTGAACCCGGAGCCAGGAAATAAGTTTTATTGGCATCACTTGCATTCTGACCCAGCATTAGTTTTTGGGTACTATCAATAATATGTTCCAGTTGCTCGGTGCTGATGGAAGTAGGCATGCCAGCATTACCAAAGTTTACAATACCACCGATCAGGGTATCTTTCTTCAGGTTCAGCAAGTAAATACCATTTTCCGGCAGCTCATAGGTTTTATCGCCTGTTGGGCTTTTTACGGTCACCGTTACTTTCGCATCACCGCTATAGGTTAAAATTTCTTCATTATGTTGGTTGCCTGGTTCAAAGCCGATGGTTTCAGGCTTGGTTTTATCAATCTGCATTTTACCGCTGGACATTACAACCAGTGTTTTGCCAGCTTTGCTACCGCCGCCGGAGCAGGCTGTGAAAAATACAATGGCCAGGCATACCGTAAGAATGGAAAATAATTTCATGTGTTAACAATTGAAAGGTTTGTAGGATAAAAAACAATCCCGGTAGGTATACCGGGATTACTAAGTAACGGAAATTTTTTGACTTGCTTATTTGGAAGCTGCAGCAAAGCGTTCAGCTACCTTAGTCCAGTTTACCACATTCCAGAAAGCTTTCAGGTAATCAGGGCGCCTGTTCTGGTATTTCAGGTAGTAAGCATGTTCCCATACGTCTACACCAAGAATAGGTGTACCTTTTACTTCAGCTACATCCATCAGGGGATTGTCCTGGTTGGGGGTAGAAGAGATCTCCAGTTTGCCGTCTTTCACCAGCAGCCATGCCCAGCCACTGCCGAAACGTGTAGCGCCTGCTGTGTTGAGTTTTTCTTTGAATTCGTCAAAGGAGCCAAAAGTTGCATTGATCGCATCGGCCAATTTGCCGGAGGGAGCACCACCTGCATTAGGCGCCAGGGTTTCCCAGAAGAAAGTGTGATTCCAGTGACCACCGCCATTGTTACGTACAGCGGGGCTGATGCTGCCTGCTGCTTTCACCAGCTCTTCCAGGGATTTATTTTCATTGGGAGTGCCGGCAATAGCTTTATTCAGGTTGTCTACATAAGCCTGGTGGTGCTTACCGTGGTGAATTTGCATCGTCTGCGTGTCAATATGCGGTTCCAAAGCTTCGTGTGCATAAGGAAGCGCAGGTAATGTGAATGCCATAGCTATAAAGTTTTAAAATGTTTAATAGGCTTTCCGTTAATCGTGAAAGGATAACAAATTTACAGGTCATTGGTTGATTGACCAATTCCAATAACGCGGCACCCGGAATTAATGGCTTTATAATGCGCCTTAAACCCTCACACAGGTACCAGGCATTGGATTTTTATAGTATCTTACTGTCCCGTTTTTTACTCATTCAAACCTCGCTTATGTACCTGTCCAAAGCAAAGATCATTATTGCCTGCTGTATGCTGAGCTTTATCTGTATAGGCCTTGCAGCCTTTGCGCCTTATCAAACGAAAGATAATGTGCTTACCCCGGCTGAAAAGAAAGCCGGATGGGTCCTGTTATTTGATGGCAAAACCACTCATGGCTGGCGACCCTACCGCAACCAGGCCTCCGAAGGATGGGAGGTGATGAATGGCCAGTTACACTGTAAGGAAGGCAATGTGGCACACCGGGCAGACCTGATCACTACAGACCAATATGATAATTTTGAACTGGTCTTCGACTGGAAGATCAATAAAGGCTTTAACAGCGGCGTAATTTACCGTTCAGCAGAGGGCAAAGGCGCTTCTTATGAAACCGGTCCCGAATACCAGCTTATAGATGATGAAGGTTACCCTGATAAACTGGAAGACTGGCAAAAGAGCGGCTCAGATTATGCCATGCATCCTCCTTCAAGCCTGGCTGCCAAACCCGCCGGTGAATACAATCAAACCAAAATTGTTGTTAATGGCGCCCATGTGGAACACTGGCTCAATGGAAAGAAAGTGGTAGATTTTGAATTGTGGACACCTGAATGGAACGAACTGAAAGCAAAAAGCAAATGGAAAGATGCCCAACAGTATGGTATGATCAAGAAAGGACATATCGCCCTGCAGGATCATGGCGGCGGTATATGGTTTAAAAATATTAAGCTGCGCAAGTTATAAGAATAACGTAGTTACTATCTTTTATCCCGGAAGAAGTTTCGCATCAGTACAGCGCAATCTTCTTTCAGTATTCCTTTCACAACTTCTGTTTTAGGGTGAAAGGGCCAGTTGTTGCCCGTAATTCGCTTATGTCCGTTCTTTTCATCATCAGCGCCCCATACTATTTTACTGACCTTACTCCAGTATAAGGCGCCCGCACACATGAGGCATGGTTCTACTGTAACATATAATGTACCCTCCGGAATGTATTTGGCCCCGAGGAAATTGAATGCCGATGTAAGGGCTATGATCTCCGCATGCGCAGTGGGGTCATTTAACCGTTCTACCTGGTTATGCCCCCGCGCAATAATTTTATTATTTAATACTACAACAGCCCCTACAGGTATCTCTCCTTCACTGTAAGCTTTCTGCGCTTCTTTAAGCGCCTGTTGCATGTAAAATTCATCTGTCATACCCTGCGAAGGTAAAGCCTGCCGGCGCCATCCTCAAACGCTATTTTGGAAAGCTATTCCTTTACCTGGCATACATGCCCTCAAAAGGGAGAGCTCTCCTGTGAGCTTCTTATAATATCTATTTCATTCTCCAATCTTTCCAGCCGGCTTCTGATGTAGTCCAGGGCCATATTGGGCTCCTCTGCCATCACGACCGTTTCATTATACGCATAGGCCTTATGCTTCTTCCCTTTAAACTTTTGTTCAATGTCCTGTGCGATGAGTTCATCTAAACTTACGCCAAAAAACTTGGCTATTTTTATAAGCCCGTCCAGCGATGGCGCTGTTCTGCATTGCTCATAATTGGACCATGTCGTGCGTGAGAACCCAAGGCAGTCGAGCATTTGGTGCTGCCGCAACTTTTTTTCCTTACGCAAAAACTGAAGGTTTTTGCCAAAATAGTTTGAAAAATTCTCCATGTTTTTTAAAAAAATTTGCTAAGAAAATTGGTAGTCTCGAAGGGCATGAATACATTTGTGTTTATAAATATATTTAATATTTGTAAACTGAAGTGCAGCAGAGTAAACAATACATTTACCGGGTTAGCTAACTACGACATCTCCCGGCTACTACAATACTCCGAAGCTGTTGCATAGATAATCTTCCTTAATAAGATGAGCATGAAACATGCGTGCCGTCTGCAAAATATTGCAGCGGTCCGGGCTATGGAGCTCGGGGTATGTTTTGGGGTCTGGTTTATTCATTTATTAATTATAGACTATGCAAACGAACGGCAATCACAATCAATTACTCCGCCTCAGCAAAGAGCAGCAACTGGAACCGGCCGCTGTATTTACCTGCTTTTTTGAATGTTACCATTTAAAAGATCTGCGCGAGCTTCTCTGGGATTGGTTATTAACGGCCCTCGGCACGGACAACAGTACCTATTCCAAAGGCCGGGAACGGAGTAACTTAATCTTTCTCTATGAGCAATTAGAGTTACTGACCGAAGCAGCTTATCTTATACACCAACAAAAACTACCTTCAAAAAATAAACGAAAGAAGAAAAAATGATGCCCTGTTAAGTATTGAGGAAAGCAGAACAGGAGCAGAGAGCAGGAGAGCATCCTTATTTCTTCTGAAAGCCCGGCAATTTATTAGCGTGGCCGTCCTCACTCATTATTATCACATGGCTTTTTCCATATCTTGCAGCCTCTAAATTTGCTGCTATGAAACTGGTTTCTTATCTCCTGGAAGGCCATGACCGCCTCGCTATACTGGTAGATGGGCTTTTGTATGACATGGAAACATTACATCCGGACCTGCCTCATAATATGAGCATGTTCCTGAATTATTGGGATGATGCTTATTCCATGGCCAAGGGAGGTGAAATTATGATCCAGGAAGGAAGAATTAGCCGTGAAAAAGGCTTTTCCCTGGAATCAACCACCCTGCTGGCCCCGGTACCTTTCCCTACTTCCTGCCGGGATGGTTATGCTTTCAGGCAACACGTAGCAGCAGCACGCCGTAACCGTAAGGTGCCTATGATCCCGGAGTTTGACCAATACCCTATTTTTTATTTTACCAACCACCTTGCTATCCAGGGACCAGGCGACGTATCCTGTATGCCTGATCATTTTCAGAAACTGGACTTCGAACTGGAAACTGCGATTGTTATCTGCAAACATGGCCGCAATATCCGTGCAGAACATGCAGATCAATATATCGGCGGTCTTATGATCATGAATGATATGAGCGCCCGCACCCTGCAAATGGAAGAAATGTTACTGAACCTTGGCCCCGCAAAAGGAAAGGATTTCTCCACTGTGATAGGCCCCTGGCTGGTAACGCTGGACGAACTGGAGCAATATGAGATCCCCGCCAAAGAAGGCCATGTGGGTAAAAGCTGGAACCTCCGTATGCAATGCCGTGTAAATGGAGAACAGGTAAGCGATGGTAATGTGGGAGATATGGATTGGACTTTTGCCGAGATCATTGAGCGTGCTTCTTACGGCGTTACCCTTTTTGCCGGTGATGTTATTGGCAGCGGAACAGTAGGTACCGGCTGCTTTCTTGAACTTAATGGTACCGGTAAGCTCAATGCCCCCAATTTTACTGAACGGTGGCTGCAGGAAGGCGACGTTGTAGAAATGGAAATAGATGGATTGGGCGTACTGAGTAATACGATTGTTAAGGAAGATGATCCGTTCTCTATACTGGAAAGAAAGAAAATGCCCCGGTCTTAACATACAGGGTTTGGATTCGCTGTATTACTGTGCCTAAAATGCTGTTTTATGACCCTTGATCTTGCTACGCTTACTACTGTACAAAAGCAAAATTACCTGCAGCATGCCATCGCGCCCCGCCCGGTATGTTTTGCCAGTACGATTGATAAACAGGGACAGGTTAACCTCAGCCCTTTCAGCTTCTTTAACCTGTTTTCTACCCAGCCTCCCGTTGTTATTTTCTCCCCATCGCGCAGGGTAAGGGATAATAGTACCAAGCACACTTTACAGAATGTACTGGAAGTGCCTGAAGTAGTTATTAATATCGTAGACTATGCCATGGTGCAGCAAATGAGCCTGGCCAGTTGTGAGTTCCCCAAAGACGTCAATGAATTTGTAAAAGCTGGTTTTACTCCTGAGGCAGCTTCTACCATAAAGCCTCCCATGGTGAAGGAAAGTAAGGTGAAGATGGAGTGTCTGGTACGTGAAGTGAAAGTATTAGGAACTGAAGGTGGGGCAGGTAACCTGGTGATTTGTGAAGTAATAGTAATGCATATTGATGATGCCATCCTGAATGATCAGGGTTTTATAGATCAGCGGAAGCTGCACCATATAGCCCGCCTTGGTGGCGACTGGTATTGCCGGGTGGATGAAAGCAATTTGTTCCAGGTGGAGAAGCCCAATATTAAATTGGGCATTGGAATAGATGCGCTACCTGCACCCGTGCGCAGCAGCAGCATACTCACCGGTAATAACCTGGGCCAGTTGGCCAATGTACATGATATACCGGTGGTAGATCCTGCCTTCCATGATGACAGGCTAAAGAATATTATCCAGTATTATGCTGTTAACCCCGAAGAAATGGAAAAAGAGTTACAGCTATATGCAAAAGAGTTATTGGATACCGGAAATGTAACAGCCGCCTGGCAGGTATTGCTGGCCAATAATTAATGCTCACATCCACGCCCTTTCTGTGCGTTCTACTTCATACAAGGCATAGTCCTGGATCTGCTGTGCCAGTTTTAATGATATGTACGGAATGGTAATGGTACCACCGGCCGTAGAGAGATAGAGCGTAGCCAGCTCTTTCTTTCGCTGGTAAATGGATTGTTCCAAAAACACCTGCTGCGTTTTATACCAGCGGATAATCTGTGTTCTTCGCCCCCAGATACCACTATTCACCTGCAATGCGTCGGGTGCCACATAGAGGCGAAAGTTCCTGCGGAAAACGAATGCATGTAAGGCAATAACGGGTATCCACCCCACAAGCAGGAATAACCAGGGATTCCAGTTGATCAGTAAAAGTACCGTTAACAGTAATGCTACCGGCAGGATACCGAATAACAATGTTCTGCGGAAGGTGTAGGAAGTATGTATCCTATAATCAGCCTGTGCCGTTGGTTGCACCAAACCATGGTAATGCGTTAATAGCTTATCAACATAAGTAAATTGGGTGAGCGGTACTTTTACCCGTTGTTTTTTGTTGCGCTGGTCATCGCTCATGACCTGATGAAATTCCATATTGTACAGGCCTACCTTACGACGTATCCAGTTAGCTTCCCAGGATATGTATTGTATTTTTGAAAAGGGGACCAGGTTTTGCCGGGTATTGATCAGTCCTGTCTTTATCTTAAATCCCTGGGCACTTTCTGAGAGCTGGAAGTCGAAATAGTTCAGAAAGATCCGCATCATGGAAACAACCACGGAAATGATCAATACAAAGGCCGCTACCAATGATACAGAGGCAATGGATACCCCTACCGCTGAAGAGGAATCGCGCACGGCCCTGATGACGCGGTCGCCAAAAACTTCTTCGAGGTTCTGTAATAGTGATATGCTAAAAGCCAGCACTATGAAAAATGCCTGGATATGGTTGGCGGAAAGGCCTAGTTTTACGAGATCGCTCAATGACAGCCGCATTACCGGAATATCCCTTGCCGGAGGGGTAGCTACCTCCTCATTCGCGGAGAGCCGTTTTTCCTGCAGCAGGAACTCTTTTAATTGTTCGGCTTTTTGAACAGTAATGGCATCAATAACAGCTTCTGTTTTTTCTGATCCTGCGGTATCAATTTTTACTTTGACTACATTGGCAATCTGGTGCAGCAGGTTTTGCTCAATATGTACAGCCTGTATTTTATACAGAGGGATGGCGATTGTTTTTTTAATGATAAATCCTTTCCTGATGATCAGCTCATCCCTGGCAATATGAAAACGGAAGTAAAAATAATTAATCAGTGATATGACAAGCGTAAACACAGGAAGGGCAATGAGCGCTATCTCAAGGGTGTCAACTCCTTTCTTGTTTTCACGGAATAGCAATATCGCCAGCAGCGGCCAAAATGTCTTGACCAGGGCAATGGCAGACTTGTATATAAGGATCAGTAAACCTGCCTTCGCCTGTCTTTGCGGAATACTCCAGCTATTCTCCTCCGGTAACTGGTTCATCGGCTACTTTTTTGGTGATCCATTCTTTTAGGGTCCAGGCGGTGGCTTCCTGCAGACCGCGAATGCGCAGGTCGGCTTCATCGGAGCCTGCAGTATAGAGTACCAGGCTGGCCAGCCCGAATTTTCTTTCCAGCGGACCTATGGTGACCGCACTGTGCTGAATGCGGTTAAAAGGACAGGTATGCGTACTTTGAATGATCCATCCGCTGCGGTAGATCACATCCTTTTCCCGGATAGCATAGGCCCTGGTGCTGAATGATTTTTCCTGTAACCAATAGGAGGCTCCGGCTACCAGTATCCAGCCACCTGTCATCACACTAACCCATACTATCTGATGAAGCGGTTTTATAAAATACAGCAATATGGCTACCAGTACCCCCAATAAGCTACATATAATAAGCCATTCCCAATGTAAAACCTTCCGGTAGGAGGGTTCTATAGGCGTTAGGGTGACATTTTCCACCCGGGGCAGGTTTTCAATATGTACCTGGTCATTCAGAAATTCCATGTGCTAAAAGTAGCGTTTAATGTTCTATTGTTGGCAACGGGCCGGGAGCGTTGGCAACGGGCCGGTAATAATACCGGCAACTTGACTGAAATACTTATTTTTGCAGCCGTTTTACCAGTGGGTTTCCGCATTGGTAGCTAAAATTTCAAATTTATTACATGCATTTATCAGAACAGGAGATTATCCGTAGAGAGAAACTGAAGGAGTTACAACAAATGGGTATTGAACCTTACCCTGCCCCCTTATATCCCGTTAATAATACGGCTGCCTATATTAAGCAGCACTACAAAGGTGAAGAGAACAAGGCTGATTTTGCCCACGTATGCCTTGCCGGCCGTATTATGGGTGTTCGTGATATGGGTAAGGCCAGTTTTGCTGTATTGCAGGACAGCACCGGCAGGATCCAGTTGTATATCAAGCGTGATGAGATAGCTCCCGGAGAAGATAAGTCCCTCTATGATAAAGTATGGAAGCACCTGGCCGATATAGGCGATATTATTGGCGTGAAAGGATATGTATTCACGACCAAAACAGGAGAAACTTCTATCCATGTGCTGGAACTTACCATGCTCACAAAATCGCTGAAGCCCCTGCCCATTGTAAAGGAAACCAAGGAAGGAGAAACGTTTGATGCGGTTACCGATCCTGAGTTCCGCTACCGCCAGCGTTATGCCGACCTGATCGTGAATCCTGATGTAAAAGAAACGTTCCTGAAGCGCAGCAAGCTGATCAATACGATCCGTGATTTCCTGAATGACCAGGGGGCCCTGGAAGTGGATACACCGGTATTGCAATCCATTCCCGGCGGCGCTATCGCCCGGCCGTTCATTACACACCACAATGCGCTGGATGTGCCTTTTTACCTGCGCATTGCCAATGAGCTCTATCTCAAGCGATTAATAGTAGGTGGCTTTGATTGGGTGTATGAGTTCAGCCGCAACTTCCGTAATGAAGGTATGGACCGTACCCATAACCCGGAATTCACGATCCTGGAATGGTACACTGCCTATAAAGATTATTACTGGATGATGGAAACCACCGAGCAATTGCTGGAAAAGGTGGCCATTGCCCTGCATGGAACTACAGCAGTGAAAGTGGGCGATAAAACCATTGATTTCAAAGCTCCTTTTAAGCGGGTGAGCATTTATGATGCCATCAAAGAACACACAGGTGTGGATGTAAGCAATATGGAGGAGGCGCAATTAAGGGAGGCCTGTAAGTCGCTGGGTATTTACCCCGAAGCCAGCATGGGCAAAGGAAAGCTTATTGATGCCATCTTTGGTGAAAAGTGCGAAGACAATTATATCCAGCCCACTTTTATTATAGATTACCCGGTAGAGATGAGCCCGCTTACCAAAAAGCACCGCGACAAACCGGGACTGGTGGAACGTTTTGAGCTGATGATCAATGGTAAGGAGATTGCCAATGCCTACAGTGAGCTCAATGACCCTATTGATCAGCGGGCACGTTTTGAAGACCAGGTAAAACTGATGGAGCGGGGCGATGATGAAGCTATGTATATTGACCATGACTTCCTGCGCGCCCTGGAATATGGCATGCCCCCCACTGCCGGTATCGGTATTGGCATTGACCGGCTGTGCATGCTCATGACCAACCAGCCCAGTATCCAGGATGTATTGTTATTCCCGCAAATGCGTCCGGAGGTTATGAATGGCTAAATGAACAGGTCCATCATCAGTTTCTGCTCAGGATTTACAGCATAGGATGTAAAATCTGTAACGCCCTGTTCTTTTAGTATTTCTTCATCAATAAAGAAGTTGCCGGTACACTCATAAGAGGGCCTTTGGAGGATGTGGAAGGCTGCATCGGCTACGATTTCCGGGGTGCGGCTGCGCTGCATCAAGAAATCACCCCCCAGCAGGTTTTGAACGGCGGCTGTAGCAATGGTGGTTTTAGGCCATAGTGCATTCACGCCAATGCGGTGGGTGCGCATTTCTTCTGCCAGTCCCAGCACTACCATACTCATTCCGTATTTGCTCATGGTGTAGGCCAGGTGTTTGGCAAACCAGGCGGGGTCCATGTTCAGGGGCGGGGAGAGGTTCAGGATATGCGGGTTATGGGCTTTTTTAAGGTAGGGGATGGCAGCCTGGCTCATGAAAAAAGTACCCCTTACATTGATGCCGTGCATCAGGTCCCAGCGCTTGGGCTCTGTCTGTTCGGTAGGCGATAAATTGATGGCGCTGGCATTGTTGATCAGGATATCAATGCCTCCGAAGGTGTCAACGGTGCTTTTTACAATATGTTGAATGCTTTCTTCGAAACGAATGTCTCCCTGCAGGGGAAGTACCTTTCCCGGGCCTGCCTTGGCTATTTCTTCAGCGGCTGTATAAATGGTCCCTTCCAGTTTGGGATGGGGTTCTGCTGTCTTCCCAACGATCACTGTATTGGCGCCTTCCCGTGCAAGCCGTAAAGCAATCGCTTTTCCTATACCCCGGCTGCCGCCCGTAATGAGCACTGTCTTGTTTTCAAATTTCATATAACAAGCGATTTAAAGATGTACGACTTTTTATTACAACCATAAATATAGCGGCTTTACCATAGCTTTTAAAATATAGAGTGGTTGTACTAAAATGGTCGACAGTAATTTTACGATACTGCCGGTATTTAACGAAATTTTAGAACGCAGCAATTATCCTATTGCAACTTAAGGAGTTAGTCTCTATGTTTGTATTGTTGATTGATTGATACACGGACACCAATATCCCAAAAACCGAATCCAATATCCAAGCCAAATCCTTTGAAAAGAACCAGTCTGACCTCCGGGAAAGACGCCCTAAAATCCAAAAAACCGAAGAAAGATCGTCCGGGAATCATTCAATGAACGCGCTTAAAATCCAAATCCAAGTTGTCCAAGATCCTACGAAAGAAGTAAAATTTGTACCTATTGATGACCCAGTTTTGTTGGTAAGGTTTCGTACAAAAGTTTTTGAGCAGTCCTGAAGAAATTCAGGACTGTTTCATTTTTGGGGTATACCAGAGGATTGTGGATGCAACAGTTTAACAAAAACGGCCACGCTCCAGGGAGCGCGACCGTCCTCACTCAAAACCAAGGCCTGCAAAAGACAAAGCAGACCTATACAAAACGAACGTATTTTTCACGTAAATGGTTTTTGTAATATCAAAATGCTTAATAAAAAATTATTAACTGTAGTACTGTGTACCTACCATCAACAAAAACGGCCACGCAGAAGCGCAGCCGTCACCTTTAAAACATGGTCCCCTCTCAGTAAGGACCAAACTAATCAACGTAGTTTAGAATATTTTTGAGCCTACCACTTTATGGCTTTCCAGCTTATCCAGTTGTGCCTGGTATTGAAGCTGTACCTGTTGCAGGTTGGCATTTTCCACATTGGTTTGTGCGTCCAGTAATTCCACATTGGTGATCAACCCTTCTTTAAAGCGTACCTGGGCCAGTTTATAGGCACGCTCTGCCTGCTGTACCAACACATTGGTATTACTTAGTTTTTCCTGCAGCCCCTTGTAATCCTGTTGCACGGTGGCCAGGTCCTTCCTGATATTCGATTCCAGCGTTTGCATGGACCTTTTAGCAGTTTCTATCTGTACCTGGGTTAGTTTTTGCCGTAACTTGGGGCGGTCTGATGACAGGATAGGGATTGCAATGCCGACGCCCACTGTGCCATTCAGCCGGAACTGATCAATATCTGGTTGAATACCATTGCGCACCCCGCCACTGGCCGACCCCATGATGTTGGGCCTTGAACTGATGGAGGCTTCTTTTTTATCGTATTCGTATACGGCTATTTGCTTTTCAATGAGTTTGGCGTCGGAGTTATTGGTTTTCCAGTCACCGGGCTCCAATACCAGGTTCAGGGCATCTTCGCGGTAGGTATCGGCGCCGCTGGCTGCAATTTTTCCTTTGGTATCTACCCCGGAAAGCCACTGCATCAATACGTATTGTTTTTCCAGTTGGGTTTGCAGGTCATTCAGCCGGTTGGTGGCATTGGCAGTACGTACCTGTGTGGTGAGCAGATCGTATTCCAGTGCATCCCCGTTCCTGATCTTTGCCTGTATGAGCCGCTCATTCTCTTTCAGCGAGTTAATCTGATCCTGTTGTACCTGGATGCTTTTTTGCAGGAATTGTATGTTGTAGTAGATCTGTGCTACCTGATAAGCGATGGCGTTCCTGGTGTTATCAACGCTTTCCCTGTTCAATGTCCTTTGCGCTTCATTCCGGTCCAGTTGCAGTTTTGTTTTACCGAAATCATAGATCAGTTGCTTTACTGTCAGGGCAGCATTGTAATTATTATAGGGTTGAAAGGCCAGGGAGCTTTTCCCCGCTGGTGTTTCAAACTCTACCTTGGGCGAAGGCGCCATGAACTGGTAACTGAGATCGGTGGTTACTGTGGGTAAATAACCCGCTTTGATGATCTCCCCTCTTACGTCATCGGCTTTGAGTTGTTCCTCCAGTTCTTTAATGCGGGGATAGTTGGTAACTGCCGCCTGTATCAATCCTTTTAGTTGTTCATCTTTTATCGGTGATTCCTGCGCGCCCGCCGTTTGCAACAGCAGGAGCAACAGGGCTCCGGTTACTAATTGTTTCATACTACTTGTATTTATGCACATCTTCATGTTGTTGCCGGTTAAAATTTAGTGAGCTGCCTCCATCGCTTCTTTGGCGGCCTTAGGGTCCTGGGCCGGTTTCTTTTTCACCCGCAGGAATACTACCAGTGGTAATACCAGCAGGAAGAAAATACCAATGAGCCTGAATGTATCGAGGTAAGCGAGGTAATAAGCCTGCTTGTCTACTGCCAGGTCTATTATTTTATGCGCTTTGGCTGTAGCGGTGGTAATATCACTGCCTGTTTGGGCAATCATGTTACCGGTTATAGCATTTACTCTTTCTGTAAAAGCTGCTGCGCCATCATAGGTGTTGGCCACCATGTTGTTCCTGTGCTGGGCGTAGCGCTGGCTGATAAAGTTGTTGGCCAGGGCAATACCAAAGGCGCCACCTATCTGCCGTATCATATTGTTGAGGGAAATGCCGGCCGCATAGTCTTTGGGTGGAAGTCCTGCTACTGCCTGATTGATCAATGGCAATTGCGACATAGAGATACCAAAGGCCCGGATAAGCAGGGGAATAAAAAATGCCCAGCGGCCTACGTCCGGACTTACACCGGCGCTTGTCCAGCAATAAATGGTGAATAGGATAAAGCCTACAACAATGAATGGTATAGGCGAAACACCTTTGCTCATCATGCGGCCAATGACGGGCATCATGATCACACCGGCCAGTGTAGGCGGTAAGAGGGATAAGCCCGTTTCCAACGCTGAATAACCCAATACCCGTTGTGCCAATACCGGATAAACGAATACAGAGGTAAAAAGACCAAGCCCGGCTACAAAAGTAAAAACGAGCGTGAATGCATAGCTCCGTTTTTTCAGTATGCGCAGGTTCACTACCGGTGTTGATGTCTTCAATTCCCAAACTATAAACCCGATTACACCTATTGCTGCCAATACAGCGCTTACACGGATGGCATTGCTGCTAAACCAATCTTCCGATTCCCCTCTCTCCAGTACAAACTGTAAACAACCAATGCCCACCATTAGTAATGCTATACCCATGTAGTCAATAGATAGCTGGTCTTTTTTCTTCCCTTCGCCCTCTTTTTTATCAATGAAGATCATGGCCAGTATGGTGGCAATGACACCTACGGGCAGGTTTACCAGGAACATCCAGGGCCAGGAGAAGTGTTCTATGAGATAGCCGCCTACGGTAGGGCCGAGCGTAGGCCCTAATATCAATCCCATTCCAAACAGACCTGCGGCCATGGGCCGGTCTTCCGGCTTGAATGAATCGAACAGGATAGCCTGCGAAGTAGATAATAAAGCCCCGCCGCCAATACCTTGTATAAACCGCCATACAATCAGTTCCACCAGGTTGGTTGATTGCGCACACATATAGGAGGCAATGGTGAAGATGATCATGGATACGATGTAGTAATTCTTGCGGCCAAAGTACTCAGCGAGCCAGCCGGTCATAGGTATGATGATCACATTGGCGATGGCATAGGCCGTGATCACCCAGCTTACATCTTCAATGTTTACGCCTAGGCTACCGGCCATCTCACTCAACCCCACGTTCACGATAGAGGTATCTATCAGCTCCATAACGGCGGCCGTTACGGTAGTGAGGACTATTATAAATTTGGCAAATCCTTTTGGACTGGACATAGTTTTATGTTAATCGTGACCCGGCAAAACCTGCATCGTGAGATAAAGAATCCTGTTCCGGTATTCCCTGTGGGAATGCGGGTTTCTTCCTCTTACGACGAAGACCGTTCTGGGTTATGGCTTATTAATTCAGTGGAACACTTACAAATACACTAAGTCCTGCTCTCAATATTTCCTTGTGTTGGGTAAGATCACTGATGGCAATCTTAACAGGTATACGTTGTGTTACTTTTACGAAGTTACCACTGGCATTATCTGGCGGCAGTAAGGCAAACCTGGCGCCGGTAGCATCACTGAGACTTTCCACTGATCCTTTTAATTTCAGATCGGGATAGGCATCTACTTCAATATCTACAGGCATGCCGGGATGCAGCCGTGTGATCTGGTTCTCTTTGAAGTTAGCCACGATCCAGTAGGTGGTGTCATTCACGATGGTGAATAACGGAGCGCCTGCCTGTACATACTGACCTTCTGATATGTTTTTTTTACCAATTTTTCCTGCCTGGGGAGCATAGATCTTAGTATAAGATATTTTCAGTTTCTGCTGCTCAATCTGCGCTTTCCTTACTTCAATGTTGGCAGCAGCTTTTTGTACAGCGGCCTGCAATACACTGATACGGCTTTCTGCACTGGCCAGGTCATTATGGCTGTTGTCGAGCTCTTTTACCAGCGTTTCGTAATCGTATTTCGCATCATCCAATTGCTTTTGTGTAACGGCCGCTTCTGCAAAGAGGTTCTTGTTGCGGTTATAATCCTTCTGGGCTTTTTCGAGCTTTACCTGGTTGATGTCAATGTCTCCTTCGTTTACACGGAGTGAAACGAGGGCATTGTTGAGGGCAGCTTTGGCGTTGCTGAGATCGGCTTGTGCAGCCTGGTAATCAGCTTCCAGTTGAAGGAGCTGGCTCTGCAGTTCGGCATCATCCAATTCCACCACCAATTGGCCGGCTTTTACCGAGTCGTAGTCTTTTACGGCAATGCTTTTTACATAACCTGCCACACGTGGCAATACAGGAACCAGTTGCGTTTCTACCTGTGCATTGTCGGTGCTTTCATGACGCATTGAATAGCTGATCTTTGTGTAACCATAATAGCCACCGGCTATCAGTATAACTCCTAAAATAATGAAGCGTAAGGGAGATTTCTTTTTTTTGGGTGTTTGGTTATTCGGTTGATTTTCCATAACTATAAAAACAATTAATATTATTTTGCCTCAAGATGGGCGCGGAACAGATCCTTGAGATGCGTTTTTAGCCTCACTGTGACCTTTTTCCTGTATTCGTCATCATCTGTGCTGTCTATTTTTAACAGGGCACAATACACATTTTTGATTTTAACCACCTGGGTAATGGTACCCATCAGCGTGGCCATGGTCATTTCTACATCTACCCTGCGAAAGGCCTGTTTGCGTTGCCCTTCTGCTATGATCTTCTTAATGCGCTCAAGGTTCTGCATTTTGATGTCGGTGATCAATTCCTTGATCTCCTTTGAACGGCCGGTATTGTATTCCTGGGACAGGATGTTGTGAAAGCGGCTGTTGTTGATGATGCGCTCCACATAAAAATCAATGATCCATTCTATCTTTTCCCAGGGGCTTTGCAATTGATCATTGGTCCTTTCCTCCAATGCGGAGATGGAGGTACTGAAGCGGTATTCTATCAGCTCTTTTAATAAGTTCTCCTTCGACCCAAAGTAATAGGAGATCATGGCCAGGTTTACGCTGGCAAGCTGAGCGATATCCCGGACCGAAGTGCCGTCAAACCCTTTTTCTGCAAATAACTCTTCTGCTATGAGCAGGATATGCTCCCGCTTATCTGTTTTTTCCACCGGACTCATTTGGCAATGCTTTAATGCTGGTACAAAATTAAACAAACGTTTAAATTAAACAATCGTTTAATTGAGAATCTTTGTTATTATTTTGTTATCCGGGTGATGGTTGCTGAGGTAATTGGGTAGTCTGGTATTTTTATCATGAGGCTTGCATAAGCCGCGTAAACGGCTAATTTTGTGTGTTATTTACAATTAATTATTTAAAATCTAATTTCTATGAAACAGAGCCGCGCCCTGCTCTTTTTATGCGTATGTTTTTTTGTTTCCCACTTTTCTTACTCCCAGACGGTTCAATACCCGGAGTTTCCTGTTTCTATTTACCGGTACGCACAGGACCAGCGATACAGTGACCATAAAAGTATTGTCTACGTGGCTGATGTAGACGAGTCATTACTGACCACCCTGTTCCCGGTGAAACCGAAGAAAAACACATTTAATAAGGGGAAGGAAGGGGAAGCCAATATTGATTCGTTCCGGATGAGCATTGGCCAGGAATTGTCAAGAGCGGGCGTGGAAGCGCAATGGGGCAAGGAGCCAGACCTGGCCATTGTGATCATTGTGAACAGTTTTTCTGCGTCGCTTATCAATGCCGGCAGTTTTGGCACCAATACTTACAGCCTGAGCGGTAAAGCGAAGCTGGCTGTTATGAACAGCAAGAAAGAACCTTATTTGATCAAGGAGGTGAATATTTCCGAGCAGATCCAGCAGGATGTTAACAAGCTTATTAAGAACTCTTTTACAGAGGAACTGGCCAACCAGAAAGCAGCAGAGAATTACAGCTTAATGTTCCAGGTGATTAAACGGATGGCCATCCGTGCAGAAGATACTTATATGAACTCTTTCAAAAACCGGACTGTTACTCTGCCCAGTGTGTACCGTGCCGCCAAAAAATATCCTGAGCTGGTATTTTTTGATTCTTTAAACAGCCGCCTGGTAGCTGACCTGAATAAGAAAGCCGTGACTGATTATAAACAGTTCATAGTTCCTTATGAGACTGAGATCACTACTTTTATTAATAAGGAATTTCCCAAAGGTTATGATGCGAAGGATATTAAAGTAGCGGGTAATTCTACCCTGGCTTTCCTGTATTACCTGGCGTATGATACGGTGAAGCTGAAGCAATCGCTGGACTTCCTGTATGAGAACGGTACTAAATTCCTGGGCAACAGATTGGAGTATACTGATCGTAAGCCATACCAGGTGGAAGCGGCTGCTTATTATAGCAGTTTAAGCGCACCCAAGATAAGGCCTGACTCTACTTCGGGAGATGTAAAAGCCATTTTTGGCGGAACAGAGAAAAGCAACGAAGGCTGGCTGGTGCTGGAGAAAGGCGATACACTGAAGGGCAAACATATTGCCCAGCAAATGAATGGCACTATAATTGACCTGGATGGCTCCAACAAAGTACTTTTTGAATATACCAATGAGAAAGGAAAGACGGTCCGTAAGAGCTTTAAGTATGGAGAAGTCAAAACACTTTGCTTTAATCAGCGTGTATTCGAGAGCCACAAGTTTAAGCCTAATATGGCGCAGGCAGGCGCCCTGAGTATGGACCTGTTAAGGGCCCGCGATTATATGTTGGAGGTGATCTATAACAGCGCGAAGATAAAAGTGTATAAAGATACTTATGGCAATGAGCCGACGAATGCTGTATTGTTTGCCCGTCCGGGTGAAGCAGAACTGGCCAACCAGGGAAAAGACTGGAATAAGAAAAAGCCGGAGATGATGAAAGAGTATTTTAAGGATTGTCCTGCCGTATTGACCAACCTGGAAAAAGCAGGCTATGATTTCAACAATGAGAAAGGATATGTACAGATGGCGAATGATTATGCTACCTGTAAATAATTGATAAGGATATTATAGATACTGCAGCGCTGCAAAAGCTGCGCGGCAAAATTTCAGCTTACAGAACCGGCTTTTAACAGGCCGGTTTTGTATTTTAACAAATATTCCCATTCAGCGGCAAGGTTGTGCATGTTCTTGCCCGATCCCACTATTAATATTGTATAAACAAAGTTCCCCGTTTAAAGTATACGATATGTTTATTTAGCTGGTAACCACAACACTATATTAATGTTGATTGGTATGGCATGTCCTTTGATTTATTACCTGTGTAAAATCAATCATTATGAAAAAGATTGTAGTAATGGCGGCGCTTGCCTGTTGCGTAGTAAGCTTTACACAGGCGCAATTAACGCCGGGTATCAAAGGCGGGTTGAATATTACGGACGTTTCCAATTTCAATGGTGATAACCGTATAAGCGGCCACGTTGGTGTGTTCCTGCACCACACTATTAATTCCCGCTGGTGCATACAACCCGAATTACTTTATTCCGGTCAGGGGCAAAAATATATGACCGGTGAAGGCGAACGTACCCTGGCGCTTAGTTACATCCAGGTACCTGTTATGGTACAATATTATGCCGTAAAGCAATTGTATTTTGAAGCTGGCCCGCAGATAGCTTTCCTTACTTCTGCCAAATCAAAAGGTAATGGTAACGACACAGAGGTAGACGGAAACTATAATAAAGCCGACTTTGGCCTGAATCTGGGTGTGGGTATAGCTGCTACCAGACAATTAGGTTTCTATGGCCGTTATCATGCAGGGTTAACAGACATTTCGAAGAATAACAATGTAACAAATATGAACCGTGGTGGCCAATTGGGCATGTACGTGCGGTTACACTAAGTTAAGTAGCGTTTAAATTAATATCCATTACAAAAAGGCCGGGTAGACACCCGGCCTTGTAACCTTCCGGTTGAGATACCGGCAAAACGGCTATAAGAAAAACAAAACAATACTTAAATGCTTTAGTTGCTATTAGCTTTGAGATCATCATTGTTTACACCACGTTTGCGGGATACATTTTCCGACAGTTTGCCAAAGTTCCAGCGAAGACCTATGTTGACTATTCTTCCAGGCCTGTAGTTCCAGGAATTGGTGTGGAAGTTTTTATCTCCGAGGGAACTTTTCCATCCAACTTCTTTTTGGAAAATGTAATTAAGATTAAGTGATGCAGTGAGTTTGTCTTTCAGTAATTTGATATTGCCGCCGAAACCATACCAGTAATTCAGTCCATAAAATCCCTGCAATTGGGCGGGTGCCCTGTTTAGATTGGCATTGAAAAAAGCGGTAATTTTTTTAGTGATATCCACATTGGTATTGATATTGCCCCAGCCACCCAGGCCATTATTCTTCTGAGCGGGATTGAGCTTGTTTTTTACAAAATCGTACCGTACACCCAAATTGGTATTTAACCTCCATTTACTGGTAAAGGAAACGGCCATATTGCCGCTGAGGCCGGTAGAAGAATAGGTGCCGATATTGTCCATTGTCCAGGAAGTAACTCCTGTATTTTCATTAAAATAAGAGTAACGGGCTATCTGGCTGTTGCTGAAGTTTTCGGTAAGACGGATATTGATGTTTGTTTTTCCTTTCAGCACGGTATAGCCGAGCTCAATGGAATGATATATTTCCGGGTCAAGATGGGGATTGCCAAAGTTGAGGTTCAGGGAATCGGTATTTTGTACGAAGGGATTGAGGTCCCAGATATAAGGGCGTGAAAGGCGTTTGGTATAAGACAAGGACAGGGTATGGATATTAGCAAATTTGCGTGATACAAAGAAGGAAGGCATGAAGGTGAGGTAATCCTGCTCCACAGTTGTATTTGATTTTACAAAGTTGCCATCTATGACTGTCCGTTCTATACGGCTACCGATGCGGAAGCTCAATTTCTTAATGCTGAAGCGCCAGGTGGCATAAGCTCCATATACATACTGGCGGTAATGGAAGTTGTCGGAATTGCTGCTGTCAATGATAAACTTATCATTGGGCGAATACCTGTACTGGCTTTGATAGAGCGCAGATGCATTGCGCGTGATGAGCTTGAGGCCGGTTTCCAGCTTCATTTTATTTTTGAAGGGGTGTATGTAATCAAGCTGCCAGGTGCTTTGGCGGTTGCTGGCCTTATTGTCATTGATGACAGAACGATGGCTGCCGGCGGTATACTGGTCGCTTAGGAGCAGGTTGTTGTCATCACTGTAATCATGAAACATTTTGAGGGTCAGTTCCTGTTCCGCATTGCGCCTGAATTTGTGAATAAAGTCGGTGCCCCAGTTCCAGGAAGGGTACCTGAATGAAAAGTTATCATCAAAGATAGTCGTGGTGGTATCAATTTTATTGGGAGCAATAAGGTTGAAGATGCGGTGATTTACATTCTCAGATCGCCCACCATTGATGGAGCCGTAGGTGCTGAGGGTGTTCATGCTGTCTATATCCAGGCTCAATTCAATATTCCCATAGTTATAGAAGTTATTGTTCTTTCGCTGGCCGGTAGAAATACGCTTATAAAATGCCACCGGATTGAAGGATTCTGTCTCGGAGGCATTGCGGGCTTTTATTCCATCTGCCCGGTTTAATCCATAATAACCGCTGAGACCGAATTTCCCGTATTTAAAGCTCATGTTGGCGTTCACGCTGGTATTGCCCAGGGTGTTTTGATTGATGCCAATATTGCCATTGTAGCCTACTATTTTCTTTTTGGTGATGATATTGATGATACCCCCTACGCCTTCCCCATCATATTTTGCCGAAGGGCTGGTAATGACCTCTATGCTTTTGATGAGGTTGGCAGGGAATGATTGCATTGCTTCTTTGGCATTTTTGGTAAACATGGCTGTTTCCTTGCCATTGAGCAATACTTTGAAATTGGTTTGGCCGTTGAGCCGCACATTGCCTTCCCCATCTACCGTTATGAAAGGTGTTTTTCTTAATACATCAGTAGCCATTTGCCCGGTATTGGAGGGGTCGGCCTCTGTATTGTAGATGAGCTTATCTTCCGTTTGCTCAATGAGCGGACGGCGGGCAGATACCGTAACGGCCGCCAGGTCTTTGTGGGAAGGTGTTAGCTGCAGGGCCGGTATTTCAATAATGGCCACATCGCCGGTAATACTGACGGGCAAAGATGATTTTTCTGCAAAGCCGCTGTTGGTAGCAAAAAGAATGTACCGGCCGGTATCTACTTTGGTAAATTCAAAGCGTCCTTTGTTGTCGGTAAGGATGTTGCGCAATGGCTTTTCCTGATTGCTGATATGGTACAACCCAACTGTAGCAAAAGGCAGGTTTTTGTTTTGTACACTATCCTGTACCACCCCTTTGATGGTGGCCTGTTTTTGTTGTGCCAGGACCGGGATGGCCAGAGCACAACAAAGAAGGCACAGGCAGATCCTGTACAAAGGATACTTTGTAAAATTCATGGCTATACTTTGTATTTGATAAGGTAATTTGTTTAATGCAATCCCTCCGGTGCTGTATACCGGTCCAGGAACCCATTATTGTTTTGCATAACTAAATTAAATAAACGGGTAACGGTTATTTGGTAATCTTGATCAAGTGGCCCAATTGCTTGACGAAAATGTTCAGCGAAGCCTTTTTGCTTCTTTTTTCTCTTTGTCCTGGTACCAGATAAGCTTATTAATAAGACCCGATCTGTCTCTTCTGAATTCGAATCTTGCACGTTCTTTTATCGATAAGAATATGTGCTCTTTTTCGGCATAGGTGGGGAACTTCTCCTTTCCGGTTGGCTGGGCCACGATGCCGGAACCTTCTTTGATAATAGTGAGGGTATCTCCAGCAGAAAAGACGTACCTGCCCGCATATTGTTGCATCAGGCTATCGGGTACCCTGGTTGGCAGGAGAGCAGGAATGGGCTGACTGGTTTTAAACCAGTAATAATTCGCAATACCTGCTTTACCCAAAGCGAGCTGATGAATGCTGCCGGTTGAATCACGAAGAAACTCTATTATTTGTCCTTTTTGAGCTACCAGGATCTCTCCGCCGGGCTCATTATTCCGGGATTCGGCTGCAATGAGCCTGTCAAATTCCGGGGCTAAAGTATACGGGCTGTTTTGTGTACCATTCGGCATGGTGTCTGTAATGGCGGCGCGTACCTGGTTTTCGATCGTTAAGGCGCCAAAGGCAAGGCATAACAATATCCGGTACAAAGTATACTTTGTAAAGATCATGGCTATACTATTAAAAAGGATGGCTAAAAAGGGGAGCGGTGGTTAGCCGCTCCTGTGGCTATATTCCGGTTATGGCAAAAGAACTGTTGTACGGCTATTACTTGAAGTCTACGGTACAGGAATGGCAGGTAAGCTCGATGCGGGTATGTTTTCCTTTGGTATCGCCATTGGCGCTGGTAAAGTGGCGGGGAGCTACTTCCCCTACGGCAGAGGTGGTGCCGATCTTATAGCGCGTTACGGTGACCGCCTGTCCAGCTTCTTTAACGGCTGCGTCCCCTTCACCTTCTTTCTTTTCTTCTTCCTTCACCACTTCTTTCTGGAAGGAGGCAAATACGGTAGAGTAGTTGCCTATAAAATCAACATAATAATTCTTCAGGTTTTTAACAGGCAGGCGCACATCGCCGTATTTGTTATTGATCCTGATGAGTGATACGTCCTGACCTATGTTGCGGAATTTGATGTCTACGTTATTGCCCTCAAGGTCGAAGCTGTTGTTGAGCTGATCTATTTTGATGCTGCCATATACTTTACGGCCGTCTACCTTGTCAATGGCGTCAATGGAAAAGTGATCGGCCTGGCTGCGTATATAAAGATAGCTTCCTTTCTCGTATTCAATGGTGGAGGATTTGGAATCCATGTCCAGGTCATTGATGTTTTGTGCGCGGAAGGTGCCGTTGGTGAATTCTACTTCTGCTTTCTCGATGTTGCCGAGGTTGGCATTGCAATAGTTGCCAACGAGCTTCAGGTCTTTGATGTCCTGGGCGTCGAGGGCGCCGTTGGTGATCTCCAGCTTGGCTTCATCAACGTTCATGCCGATGCTTACATCACCATACTTGTTTTCCAGGTCCAGTTTGCAACCGGCAGGCACCAGGATGGTCATTACGCGTATGGCTGGTTTTGCTGCAAAACCTTTTACTATGATCTCCTTCGGTGTGCCGCTGCGGTAGCCTTCCACTATTACATCTCCCTTTTCCCCTTTGCGCTTAATGGGATTTTGCTGTCTGTAACCGGCAACGGTGACTGTTTTTAAGGGGAGAGATGAAACGCCGGACACACTGGCGCCGGTGAGGATGTCTACGCGGTTGCTGAAAGGCTTAATGTTGATGCCCATGTCTTCAAACCATTCTGCATCCGTACGGTTTTTCCGGGGAATGGCTGTGTCGTAGACCAATTCTACCGTGACTTTCACTTTTGCCTGGTCCCAGGGTTTGATGGTTACTTTACGGGCTGTGCTGACCAGCCGTATGAGGGACCCTTTTTGTGAAGGCACTTCCTGGCTGATCTCTTTGGTGAGGGTTTGTTGTGCCTGGGTGTTTGTGCTGCCTGCCGTGAGAAGGGTTCCGGCCAGCAGGAGGAACGGAAATATTTTTTTGTTATTCATGCTTGTGTCTTTTACAATTTTAAATATGCGGGGTTGGTTCTTTGAATATCCGGGTGTTGTTTGGCCCGGGAGTTCATGTTGGTAATTTCTGATTGCAGCTCTTTCAGGAGCCATAGTTTTTGCTGGTAGAGCTGGATGAGCTGGTAAACGACGTTGTCAGTAAGACCATATAAACGCACATCCTGCTTTACTTTTTTCTCATCGCGTTCCAGGTCGAGCCACTGTTTTTTGAATACATGGAAGTAGCCGGGGCTCTCTGTGTAAATGGGCGTTTTTTCCAGTTTCCGGAGCTGATAGTTGATAATGGTGGCATAATTATCTTCTATCGCTTTTAGGGGAGATACTGGTTTGGTAGTTTGCGCCAGGTCTTTTTTAGCTGGCTTGCGCGTGTCCGGTACAGTGGTCCTTTCTTTAGTTGTTTTGTCGCCGGGTAGTTCTGTGGCAGATCCCTTACTCCCCTGCCCGGAGGCAGTACCAGTAGATGAATTCACCCGGCCAGTCAACTCCGGGTTGTTGCTTGTTTTCGGGGTATCAACCGCTGAGAGCCTGGGCTCCACTTTTTCCGGATGCTGAAGGTGGTAGATCAATATAGAAGCTGCTACCAGTATGGCGGCGGCCACCAGCCACTTAGCTACCAATGTGATCACCGGCTTTGGAGCCACCTGCGTTTTCCGCTGTATGTGTTTCCACACCTGCGGACGTGGCGGCTTTTCCGTGTCCAGTTCATCACGGTGATCAAAGAGGTATTTTTTAAATTCATCCATGACGTACCAATTGTTTTAATAACCTTTCTTTTAATAGTTGCCGGGCCCGGTGATACTGACTTTTGGAAGTAGATAAGGTTATTTCCAGGGCGTCGGCGATTTGCTGGTGCGAATAGTTCTCAATCACATACAGGTTAAATACTTCCCGGCAGCCTCCGGGCAGGTTTTTGATCTCCTGGTGAATTTGCTCAAAGCTGATTCCCTGTAGCCAGTTCTCCCCTTCGGCATGCGGGTCGTTTAGGTGCTCTTCTTCTACCGGCAGCCAGCGGATACCTTTTTTTACATGGCGGATGCATTCATTGACGATGATCTTACGGAGCCAGGGTTCAAACAGGTGTTGTTCCCTGAGCTGGTGCAAGCTGTTGAATGCGGTGATGAATGATTCCTGTAAAATGTCTTCCGCATCGGGCCGGTTGCCGGTCATCCGTACACAAATACTGAACATTTTCTGTGAGAACTGCTCATAGAGCAGGCCTTGGGCTTCCTCATCGCCCTGGATTGCTTTTCTCACGATTGCCGTTAGTATGTGTGCTATTTTTTCCAATGCCGTTCTGATAATAAGAGTAAGGAGTTGCTAAAAGGTTGGAAAGGGAGGGAAAATAATTTTTTCCCGGTACAAGGTACGAAGGCGGGTAATAAATAGCCGGGGGTACCATCTCCTTAGGTTGTTCCCCGGAAGATCTCCGGATGATCCCCGGATGACAGTTTCTATAAGACCTCTATAACTGCTCTATAAAAGCTCTATAAGAGCTCTATAGCTTTTTGGGGAAAAATTGAATTACGGCAAAAAAGTGGTGTCGTCCGTAAGCGTTTGTCCGGACGCCTGATAAAACTCTTTCCTGGAGAGGTTTTGGGCAGCCCTTAATCCCTGCCTGGCAAACAGGTACCCCGTACGTTGATTGAGGTGCGCCGGGGCGGTGGTATAAAACTCCTGCTTGTTCTGGTCCCACCATAATTCTGAAGTGCGGAGGGTGTCGCCATTAATGATATTGATGACCACTACGCTGTCTTTGAGTAATATTTTACGGTCATATTCAAAGTATTTGGCATAGCGGGCATCGAGAATGCTTTCAATACGGGAAGTGGAATCATAAAAATCCACGTGCAGGGATTTGGGGAATTCCATGTAAGCCGAATCGACCTGACGCCGGAGCATGAAAGGCGCGGTGAGTTTAGCTTTTACAATGCCTTTTTCACTCAGGTAGCTTTCTATGTTTTTGGCTTCCTCCAGCCTGACCTTTCTGCTGAACAGGTTGTCTACTTCCGCCTGGTCGTTCTCGCAGGCGGTAATAACAAAAAAGCAGCCCAGGAGAAGAGCTGCTGTGCGAAGAAAATATGTTGCTGTAGGCCTTTGCATGATTAATCGTACTTGTATTTCTGGAACCAAATATCGCTTAAAGAAAGGCCAATACCTACCCGGAAAAAGCTTTCCCGTACGAGGCTTTTATTGTCGCCGCGGCGGCCAAATTCAAAAACGGTATTGATTACAGAAAACTGGTTGGTATAGGCGGGCTTACGCATAGGGAAGCCGGCGCCAATGGAAATGGTCCAGATAGGCAGTTCCTGGTCTACCTGGATATAGTCTTTGCCAAAGGAAAATCCGGTGCGGTAGCTTACAAAGTTCCAGTAGGTTTTGCCCCCTGAAGGCGTAAGTTGTCCGCCGATCTTCATTTGCCAGTTATTCTGTACATCATCTTTCTCGCCGAAAAACTTGTAATCGCCCCAACGCTGCTGTGCATAATCCACACCAATCTGGAATTTACCCAGGCGGTCGAAGATAACACCAGCTCCGAATGAGGAAGGATAGATGATATCGCCCCGGACGCCTGTTTCGCGATAGGCCACATCAATGGTATCCGGCGCACCGCTATTGGAGTTGTACTCAAAGGTTTCTGCCGTATAGTCCCTTTTACCCTTGATGGTATGCTGCAGGTTGCCATAGGCGCCAAAGCGAAGCCAGTTCTTTTTGTTGAGCTTTGCTGTATACTGGATGCCGGCATTGAGTAGAACACCGCCATAGCTGGTTTTCCGCTCGTGGTTCGATTTATAGTAATAAGCCAGGGTGTCAATAATGGCTTTACGGGTGCTATAGTCCTTAGTACCAAACAGATAGCCAAAGTTTATCCCTACGGTAAGGTCTTTGGTGATGGCAAAACCTGTTCCGATATGGGCTTCATAAGTACCACCATTGCCTTCATATAAGGTGCTCACATCGAATGTGTCGCCCGGCACACCGAGATAGAGGCGTTCTGCCTGCCCGATCTTATAGTTGATACGGGTAATGGGCCTCAGACCAAGGTTCACACCCCATCCGCCGTTCTTTTTGAGGGGGAATGCCAACTGAACATAAGATATGTTGGGGCTGTAAGAGGAGAATTTACGGGGGGGATTATTGGCCTTTAAGGTGCGGTTAGTGAGTTCTACACCCAGATCCAGCGTGGTGGCCTGTAAACGGCCATAAGAGGCTGGATTAATGAAATTTACGGTATTAAAGTCATAATAGGCTGCAGAAACGCCACCCATTCCCCGGCTTAATATATTCTGTCCGGGTACTACATCTCCCAGTCCATAACGGGAGTAAGGTGAATTTTCGGTTTGTGCCTGTGCAAAGGAGAGCCAACATAAGCAGACTATTCCTAACAGATTGATTTTCTTATACATTGTTGTGCTCACTAATGGCATAAAGGCCTTTATAGATTAAATTAGGGTCTGCAAATATCTTGTTTTTCAGATGATAGACAAAAAAGGGTGTATCGCCCCCGGTTAAGAGGACGTTAAAGTTGGTGTATTTTTCGTCATAAAATTCTATTATTCCGTCGATCTCTTTGGCCATTCCAAGGATAACTCCACTCAAAATGTTGGTCCGGGTATCATAGCCAATGAGAGACAGATTCCAGTCTTTTTTGACCAGAGGAAGTTTGGCTGTATAGTGGTGGAGGGACTTAAACCGCATTTCCATACCGGGGGAGATGCTGCCTCCGACAAATTCATGGTATTTGTTGACAAAATTGTAGGTAATGGCGGTGCCCAGGCCAACAACCAGGTTATTTTTCCCGGGAAAGAGGTACACCGCGGCTACTACCATGGCCAGGCGGTCGGCCCCGATGTCTTCAGGTTTCCCTACAGGCGTGGTAATGGGCAGTTTGGAAGTGTGGTTCAGTTTATGGAAACGGGTAGTGGCTGCCAGTAAGGGTTCTATCCCGGGATTGTGGTTGACCACGGAAGAAAGAATGGATTTTGCCGGCCGGTATTGCTGGATGAGTTGCTGTATCGTGTCGTCATGGTCATTTTCCAATACCAGTAGTTCTTTCAGGGAATTTCCGTCAAATACGGCACATTTTAACCGGGTATTGCCAAAGTCAAAGCAAAGTGTTGTTTGGGACAAGCAGTGAGATTTAATGCAAGAATACGGAATTCAGCATACAGAAGCCAGAATAATACAGGGCGGCTATATGTCTATGTCCAGGTCAAAGGCGGAAAGATTACGGAAATGGCCGTTGAGTTTCACTTTTTCCTTGAGCTGTTCCATTTCCATGAGCATAGGGAGTACTTTCTGCAGGTGTCGTTTGAGGTATTCCTGGCGTTGCAGTTCTTTCAGTAGTCCCAATACTTCATATTCTTCTTCCAATGATAGGCCGGCATGGTGGGCAACGTCATAAGCTTGTAATTGCTCGTCAGGCTTTTTGAAATCTTTGCTGATGTTGAGCAGGCGATGTAATTCCTTTACGCCATTGATTACTTTCTGCATAAGCTGGCGGTTAGCGGCTTCTTCTTCATTTTCAGGATAGTTGACAATAGCGCCGCTGTATAGTTTTTCGGGAACGGCATTGATGACCTCGAGTATCCGGAACACTTTCAAGCCTTGGGTTTTTACATCCATTTCCCCGTTTTCGTAGGTCTGTACAATATCGGTAAGCTGAACGAGGGTTCCCATTTCCTGTAAGCGATTGTTTACCACAGCAGGTATGCCAAAAGGCTTTTTGCTTTCAAAGCATTCACTGATCAGTTGTTTATACCGCGGTTCAAAGATGTGCAGGTGCACTTTTTCGCCGGGAAACACCACTATGCCCAATGGAAATATCGGAATGAAATTGGTCATGTTTTTATGCTACTTTTCTCAGAAATACAAATATAAAATAAACCGGGGGGAATGCAGTAGTCGCGTAACTATAACACTTTGTGAAGGTTTTAAGCCAGGATTGACGGATGTTAATATAAATATGCCGGCCGGTGCAGTGTTGATTTTTTTTGCTACTATTGGTGCTTAGTTTGGACAATATGAACCCCGATCATGGCGCTTTTAGGTTTGATAAGAAATTGTTTCTACTCATTTCATTGCTGCTTACAGTTATTACGATCCCGCTGGAGAATAACTGGAATAGCTGGGCTATTTTTTATTTTGTATTTGCAGGATTAATCCAGGCGCCTATAAAGGAGCATTTTAAAAAATTATGGCAGCATCGTTATTGGATGATTGCCGTAGGCTTCTTTTTTTGGTTGGCTGCTACCTGGTTGTGGGATAGCCACGAGGCTGTTTTTATTAAGGTAATTGAAAGCTATGGAGCTTTTTTATCCCTGCCTATTATTTTTACGATTATTCCCAGGCTTACCTGGCGCGACATAGCGATCCTGTGTTATGTCTTTGTTGCAACCATTATTGTGGTATGTGTGGTATGCCTGGTAAGCGCCTACCTGGAATACCAGGTAACCCATGATGAATTTGTATTCTCGTACCATTATTTGAGTTACCAGGCAGGGTTGAATGCCATTTTTCTATCCAACTATTGCCTGGCAAGCATCATATGGCTTTTATATTTCAATTTTATTAATAAGGTAAACAGCCCTTTCAGGATACCCGCTGCAGGGGTCATTCTTTTGTGCCTGTTCTTTTTCGGCATGATCCTGTTGTTGTCTTCTAAGCTGGTGATCTTCCTCACAGTTATAACACTCCTGTATTTCATAGTGCGTATAAGTATTACAAGGGTTAAAAATCTTCTTGTTGGCTTTGTTCTGGCGGCGGTGGTGGTGGTATCGGCAGCCTGGATGATGAATAATGTTGCCTATATAAAATTCAGGATGAGGTCTATGGAGCTAAAAATGTATTCAGGGTCAGCAGATGACCAGAATGGTTTGGCTGCGCGGCTGCTTATTTGGGATTCGGCACTGGAGCTGATCAGGGAAAAGCCTGTGATAGGTTACGGGCTGGTACAATCAAAGGAGGAGTTAATAGAGAAGTACCAGGAAAAAGGTTTCCAGATTGGTGTGAAGGAAAGATACAATGTTCATAATCAATACCTGGAATCTATGCTGAGTGCGGGTATTATAGGCTTGCTGCTTTTTATAGGCTTGCTGTTTTATCCGCTGCGGGCAGCCTGTAAGGAGAGAAAGTTATTGCTGCTACTGGTGGTACTGCATTATATGCTGCAATCCTTTGTCGAATCTACGCTGACTGTGCAGCAGGAACTGATCTTTTTCTGGTTCTTTATATGGTTGTTTTATTTTCACTTACCGCCAGCCGGTCAGCCTGCCGCTACAATTTCTGAAAAGCAGCAGTGACCCTTTTAAGCAGGTTTTTCCATCGTAAGGTAGTTGGCAGGGCCGGCTGTGTTAAAAGTCCCTGGTAGGGTTCACCCCGGAGCAGGTATTTTTTGGTGAAGGTGCTGGATGTCATGCGCCATTTGGCAATGAACATGTAGTAGCCTTTATTTTTCACCATTTTTTTGGTTGACTTGGAGCCAAAGTGATAAACGCGGCTTTGGGTGATGCCTTTGAATAAGCGGATACCGATTTGCCATAGCTTCATGGAAAAGTCCGGGTCGGAGTACATGCCCGGAGAAAACTCAATGCTATATCCGCCTGCCATGTCCCAGATATCTTTATGCACTACATTGGGTGGCCAGGTAGAGCCTTGCCAGTCGCTGCCGGGCAGTTGCCTGAATTCTTTTAAAAGCTGTTCTTCCCGGAATGATTCGACACTGTCGCCATAGTTTTTTTCAATAGCACAGTTGCTGGAGGCCACGGGCTCAATGGCTGTGGAAGACAGGAAGAAGTAAGGGTGGCCTATGGCCGTAATCTCATCGGCCAGTATCTTATCCCATTCAGGGCAGGCATACATATCGTCATTCATGTATACGATGTAGTCTGTAGTGGCGATGCTTCTGCAATAGTTCAGCGCATAACAGATGCCGATGTTCTTTTCTGAATGGGTGTAATCAATATCGGGTTGGGCCTGTATCCAGGCGAGGCTGCCATCTACGCCTTCATTTACGTGCACAATTACCTGGTGTGTATAGGTTGAATTTTTGCGTATGCTTTCAATACATAATTTGAGGTAGGGCAAGTTGTTCCAGGTAGGAATCAGGATAGAGAATTTTTTATTTGCTGGTGTCGTCCGTAAATGTTTGCTGATGCCACTTTCCATGAGCAGGTTCAATTTATCAAAGAGATGCTGTAACTGAGTGGCAAATGTGAGAAATTATTTGGAAATAATGCAAATCAGAATAATTTTGGTCAAAACTGACCGAATGAAGATTAGTGGTTTTTCTTATGTGCGGAATGGGTTTATTTATGATTATCCTTTTCTTGAATCTATACAATCCATATTACCCATATGTGATGAGTTTATTATGGTGGTTGGAGATTCGGTAGATGGTACAAGGGAGGCCATTGAAGGACTGAACAGTCCCAAGATCAGGATCGTAGATAGTGTATGGAAAGAGGAAGACCGCGAGAAGGGATATATTTTTTCCCAGCAGGCCAATATTGGATTAGCTCATGCTACCGGCGACTGGGCTTTTCATATACAGGCAGATGAGGTGGTGCATGAAAAAGACCTGCCGGGCATACGACAGGCACTGATTGATTATAAGGATGACGAGAGAGTGGAAGGTTTCCTGTTCCATTTTATCAATTTCTTTGGAGACTATAAGCACTATGGCCCCTCGCGGCGGTTTCATAATAAGGAAATACGTATTATACGGAATAATCCCCATATCCGGTCGTACCGTGACTCACAGGGATTCAGGAAGTTTGAGCATCCCGGAAACCAACATGAGGAGAAAGGGAATAAGCTGCATGTGAAACAACTGGACGCTACTATTTTCCATTACAGTTATGTAAAGAACCCGGAACAGCAACTTAAAAAGCAACTTGAGTTTGTGAAGCGCTATATTAAGGATGATGAAGCGCTGAATAAGTTTGCCGAAAGATGGAAGAACGGATTTAACTATAATAATATTGATATATTGGAGCCTTATACAGGACCTCATCCTTCTGTGATGAAAAGCCGGATAGAAAAGCAGGATTGGGAGTTTAAGTATGACCGGCGTGAGAGCAATATGTCTTTTAAAGAGAAGCTGTTGTACTTTATCCAAAAGAAGACGGGGAAACAGTTATTTACTTATAAGAATTACCGCATTATTTGAATAATAAGCCTGATTTTGTTACTAACCGCACCAGTGTGCTTAAACAGATAGCGCAGGATATTCTGCAAAAGAATATTAAATCGCTGGCGCGCGGTATTTCCTACATTGAAAATGAAGTGCCGGGATACGAATTGCTGCTGGAGTCGCTGCCTGCTGCTCCCGGCATTCCTGTTATTGGTATTACAGGTCCGCCCGGAGCGGGTAAAAGCACACTTGTTGACGCCCTGATCGGAGAATTGGTAAAGCGGCAAAAGACGGTAGCAGTGCTGTGTGTAGACCCTTCCTCGCCTTTTAATATGGGCGCCCTGCTGGGCGACCGGATACGTATGAGCGCCTGGTACCAAAACCCGCAGGTGTTTATCCGTAGTCTGGCCACGAGGGGCTCACTGGGTGGCTTGCATCCCAAAGTAATTGAGATCACTGATCTGCTGAAGCTGGCAGCTTTTGATTATATCATTGTGGAAACAGTGGGTGTGGGTCAAAGTGAAGTGGAAATAGCCGGTCTGGCCGATATAACGGTGGTGGTGCTGGTGCCTGAGGCAGGTGATGAGGTGCAAACGATGAAAGCCGGCCTGATGGAGATTGCAGATATTTTTGTGGTGAATAAAGCCGACAGGCCGGATGCTGAACTTTTTGCACGCAACCTGCGATCGCTCCTGGTATCTGATGTGATAGCCGATGCAAAGCCTGTACCTGTTATTAAAACGGTGGCTTCTTCTAAAGAGGGTGTAGCCGAGTTGATGGAGATCATCGTGCAGGAAGGAGCAGACTGGCACAATAATAACAAAAAGATATGGCTGCTGGCCGAAAGAGCGTACGAACTGATTCAGCGAAAAAGAATGAAAGATGTAGATAAACATATACTGAAGGAAAGTATTGAAGCGCTGGTGAAGCAAGGTGATTTTAATTTATACAGGTTTATTCAGCAGTTTTAAGTCAAAATATTATAGCTTAGCCTGGTTTTCGAAAAAATAAATATACCCTGACATGGATAGGCAGACAATTTTACAAGCCTTATTAAATCAAAAAAAATTAAAAAATTACCTGGAGATAGGTGTGTTTAACGGTCATATTTTCTTCCGGATCAACAGTAATTTCAAAGTAGCGGTGGACCCCGATTTTCGTTTTGATACTTTGCGGAAGATTGGCAAAACAATTCTTAATCCCTACAATATTTTTAATCAGTATTTCGAAAAGACCAGTGATGCTTTTTTTGAGGAGGACGCTGCCAGGGTTTTTGCTGATAAAAAGATAGAGCTGTCTTTAATAGATGGCATGCATGAATATGCTTACGCTTTACGGGATATTGAAAATACACTCAGTTACCTGACGCCGAATGGTGTTATTGTTATTCATGACTGTAATCCTTTAACAAAGGCAGCAGCCAGTTCTTTTGCTGAGTGGGAAGCCCGTAATTTTGCAGACACCTGGAATGGAGATGTATGGAAAGCCATTCTTTACCTGCGTTCTGTAAGAAAGGACGTGAATGCGTTTGTGCTGGATTGTGACCATGGATTGGGAATAGTTACTTATGGCACACCTGAGCGGGGGTTGTCTTTTACGCCCGATCAGATAGCCCGTTTTACCTATGAAGATTTCAATAAGAACCGGGCTGAATGGTTAAACCTTAAGCCTGCCGATTATTTCTATACCCATTTTGGATTAAGTAGATAGATCTTCAAGCATACTCTCCCTGCCGGCTATTGATCAGTAATAGCTTTTTTGAAGCATAATGACCGGCAGGGAGCTTGTTTTCATCCTGCACGGTCTGCTTCTGCCAGACCTTCTTGCCCCGCCATTTTTGTTAGCACTTCTATTGTTCACCGTTCTGATTTGTACGTTTACCGAATTGGTTTTACCCAACCTGCCGGCGCGGGTAGTTTTGATCTATAAATTATAATTCATGAAAAAAGTATTAACGGCTGCCATACTGGTTGCCATTGTCACACTGAGCGGATGCCTTTCTGCTGTGCATCCGCTCTTTACAGAAAAGGACCTGGAGTTTGATCCCAAATTGGTAGGTTCCTGGCGGGGAGGTCCTGAAGATGAGGTACTTACTTTCCAGCAGGGTACACCCGAAAGTTTTGCCAACCTGCCGGAAGGCTTGCAGCAGTTGGCCGGTAAGGCCTACGTACTTACGGTAACCAGCCGGGAGACCGGCGAAGAGATGGCTAAATTTTATGCTTTCCTGGCACGTATCGGAAAACATGTGTACCTGGATTATTACCCTGCAGAAACAAAGGCACAGAGGGGGCATCCTGAGTTCTACAAAAACAATTTTATGCCGATGCACAGCTTCTTCCGGTTACAACCTGGCAGAGACGGTAAGACGATCACCATCAGTCAATTTTCCGACAGTTACCTGCGTAAGCTGATCACCGAAAAGAAAATACGCATCCGGCATGAGGTAAGTTATACTGGCGATTATGTGATCACAGCACCCACAGAAGAATTGCAGCAATATGTACTCAAATACAGTGATGTGGATGAAGCCTACAACGAGAATAAGACTTATAGCAGGATACAATAACTACCCTAAACTTTTTTATATGCAAAAGATATTAATGCTGATTATTAGTGTAACGTTTATACTGGCCCAACCGGCCTGTGTTACCAGCCTTCAACCATTGGCGACTCCTGGCACCATGATTATGGATAAACGATTATCCGGGGAATGGAACGACGGAAAAACGGCGATGAGCATCCAACCCCTCGTTGAAAGCAATATTCTGAGAGAGGATGACGGAAGCAGAAAACTGCCACTGGGAGAAACGGAAGAAGAGATAGCTTTTAACTCAAAAACCTATCTCATTACGATTAAGCAAAAGGACATAGACTATTTAATGATAGGCGCCCTTAGTAAGATCAATGACCAGCTTTTTGTAGATATCATGTCATTGGGGGGAAAACATCCCCAAAAACCGGAAGAGAAAGGTACAGTATTCGAATTCTCGGAGAACTACCTGCGCACCTTTAGTATTGCGAAGCTCGAATTCGCAGGCGATAGCCAAGTTGTCATTAAATACCTTAACGGAGATTTCATAAAAGAACAGGTGAGTAAGGGCAATCTCCGGCTAAAGCATGAAAAAGATAACCTGTTCGATTCATTCCTGATCACTGCTTCTTCCTTTGAGTTAAAGCAGTTTCTGGAAAAGTATGGCCATGACGAAAGGTTATATTTGAAAGAAAAATCAACCATTTTAACCAGAAAAGGATAATGCATGATGATGAATAAAGGCCGTTGGTTATATCATCCCCTGTTCCGGTTATTACAGCACCTGGTTTTCTGGGTGCTGTCTTACGTGGTATTTGTGCAACTTTTTAAAACGGGCATACGTCCAGAAAAGATAGATTATATTTATTCGGGCCTGTTCCATGGTACTCTTATTCCGGCTGCATATATTAACCTGGGATGGCTGCTGCCCCGGCTGGCCAATTACCGCCGCTGGGGTTGGTATGTGCCGGCTGTTGTGCTGTTAGTGGTATTGTTCAGTTGGTTGAATTATTCATTCTTCCAAAATTGGTCGAAGTATATACTGCCCGATTATTTTTTTATTTCCTATTTCACGGTATGGGAAGTGAGCCTTTTTTTTGTGGTATACCTGGCTATTACTTCCCTGCTGAAGTTGTCGCGGTCCTGGTTTGTGGTGAATGACCTGCAACGGCGCCTGCTGCAGATGGAAACAGAAAAGGTACAGGTAGAGCTGAAGGCTTTGAAAGCGCAGGTAAATCCGCATTTCTTTTTCAATACGCTGAATGGTATTTATTCCATGACGCTGGATAAAGATGAGCGGCTACCACAGACTATTTTGCAACTTTCGCACCTGATGCGGTATTTCCTGTATGAATCCGGGGAAGATTTTGTGCCGCTGGAAAAGGAATGGCAGATCGTGGAAGATTATATTGCTTTGCAGCGTATACGTTCCAATGAGCAATTGCAATTGGAAAAGAAGGTGGAAGGGGAGATAGAACAGCAGCGCATAGCCCCGCTGTTATTGGTAACTTTCCTGGAAAACGCGTTTAAGCATGGCGCCAAAGGCAATACGGGAGCCGTGAGCATACGACTGTTGTTGCAGGTATTGCCGGACATCATTCGCTTTGAAGTACAAAATACCCGTGGACAGGTAGATGAAGCTTACTCCCACCATAAAGGTGTGGGGCTTGAAAATGTACGGCGGAGGTTGGAATTGCTGTATCCCGGAAAGCATGCATTACTGTTCCGCGAAACTGCCCATGATTTTATTGTAACCCTTGAACTGAAGGTATGAGTACACTCTATCGCTGCCTGGTGGTGGAAGATGAACCACTGGCGCAAAATGTGCTGAAAAAATATATCGGGGAACATCCCCTGCTGGAGCTGGCGGCTGTTTGCTCAGATGCTGTGGAAGCGCAGCAATGGCTGGCAAGGCAGCAGGCGGCTATTGTATTCCTGGATATCAATTTGCCGCGCTTATCGGGCATTAGCTTCTTAAAAAGCCTTTCCCGACCCCCGCTGGTCATCTTTACTACGGCCTATCCTGAGTTTGCTGCAGAAGGTTTTGAGCTGGATGCCATAGATTACCTGGTGAAGCCTTTTTCTTTTGAGCGTTTCCTCAAGGCCGTTAATAAAGCACTGGAGAAGCTGGAACGGAAAGAGTCAGGGAGCGCCTTGGCTGCTACTTCTATTTTTATTAAGGCGGATAAGAAAGTGTATAAGGTAAACCTGGCAGATATCCTGTATATAGAAGCGCTGGATGATTATGTGAAAGTGGTCACCACCCAGGGTCATTACCTGGTACATGATACGCTGAAGAGCCTGCAGGAGGAACTACCGGCAGAGCAGTTTATGCGGGTGCATAAGAGTTATATCATAGCCAGTAATAAGATCGTATTTATTGAAGGCAATTATGTCAAGATCGGGGAAAAGGATATCCCGATAGGGGCTTCTTACCGGGAAGCCGTATTTGCGCGGCTGAAAATCTGAAGTCTGGGCCGGAAGTCGGAAAGTCCGGTTTTTTTGGCTTTCTTTGCAGTTTTATTTTAGCTATGTCCTTTAATCCCGGTAATAAAATACTCATTATTACTGCCCCTTCCGGAGCAGGTAAAACCTCTATTACCAGGCATTTATTACAACATTTCCCCCAACTGGCCTTTTCCGTGTCTGCGGCTACCCGTGAGGCGCGGGGCAATGAAAAGGACGGGGCGGACTATTATTTTATGAGCGTGGAGGATTTCCAGCAGAAGATCCGCGACCAGCAGTTTGTAGAATGGGAAATGGTGTATGAGGGCAAGTATTACGGTACCCTGAAGTCGGAACTGGACCGTATATGGGCCAATAACCAGGTACCGGTACTGGATATTGACGTAAAAGGGGCCATCCACGTGCAACAACAATACCCCAATACCACGTTATCTGTTTTTATAGAACCTCCCTCCGTAGACGAATTAAAGCGCCGCCTGGAGTCCCGGGGCACCGAAACTGCCGAAAGCCTGCAGGCCCGGGTCAATAAGGCTTCTTATGAGATTTCTTTCAAGCATCATTTTCACCGTATTGTGGTGAATGCCCAACTGGATAAGGCCCGGGAAGAGGCTATGGGAATTGTAAGGGACTTTTTAGAAATATGATGGGCTATCTTCTCCAATAAGTTATGTAATCCATCGTTCTTTTTATAAATTCGTATCCCAAGTATGAGTTTAGTAGTTATAATACTTATTGCACTGGCTTTTTTCTTTCTTGCCTGGTTTTCGGGTGTTGAAGTGGCATTCACTTCGGCTAACCGCCTGAATATTGAACTGAAAAAGAAACAGGGTTCTGCCAGCAGTGTATTGTTGAGCAGCCTGTTTGACAATCCCTCCCGTTTTATCGGCGTTAATATCGTTGGGTTTAATTTTTTCCTGGTAGTGGCAGTCCTGTTGGGCAGCACCTACTGGAATATGGCCATTCCCTGGAAAAGGTTCGACAGCTATGTAATGGCCTACCTGGTGCCCATCAGGCTGGTGCTGGAAATTATTCTTTCCTGGTTGCTGATCATTATCCTGGGGGAGTGTATCCCGAAAGCGATTTTCAAGGCAAAGGCTGATAGCTTGCTGTCCTTTTCGGCCCGAACGGGTTTGCTGGGGCTGGCCGATCAGTTCTTCAACTGGATAAGTGTGCTGTTTGTAAAGATCTCCATCTTCGTGCTCAATATTATTTTCGATATGCGGATCGACAAGAAAAAGCCAGCTTTTTCCCGTGCCGATCTGGAGCAGTTCTTCAGCCAGAATAATGAACACCATAACCAAAGCCAGGACCTGAAAGCAGAATTGTTTGAAAATGCCCTTTCGCTGCCCAGGATCAAGGTAAGGGAGTGCCTGGTGCCCCGGAAAGAAATTGATGCCGTGGATATTAAACTCAGCGTGGAAGAAGTGCGGAAGACTTTTGTCAGTACCCGGCTTAGTAAGCTGGTAGTGTATGATGGGGATATAGACCATATCCTGGGATATGTACACCAACTGGACCTTTTTAAGCAGCCTGCCACCATAAAAGATATGTTGTTACCTATTCCGGCCATTCCGGAGAGTATGAGCGCTACCGACCTGATCAGCAAGTTCAGCAGGGAGCGTAAAAGTATTGCCTGGGTAGTGGATGAGTTTGGCGGAACGGCAGGTATTGTTACCATGGAAGATTTGCTGGAAGAGATATTTGGGGAGATTAAAGATGAGTTTGATGTGGAAGAGTTTGAAGATAAGCGGGTATCGGAAGATGAGTTTATCTTGTCTGGCAGGCTGGAACTGGACTACCTGAAGGAAAAATATGGCCTGGAGTTCCCGGATAATGATTCGGAGACCTTATCAGGTTTTATCATTCAGCAGCATGAAACGATCCCTAAGCTCAAGGAACGTATTATTATAGGTGATTATGAGTTTGAGGTAATGAATGTAAGTGACACCCGAATTGAAATGGTACGCCTGAAGCTCCTGAGATGATGCCGATTTTGTTTCGCAGGAATCCCAATCACTACATATTAACAAGCTTTCTTGCCCCACTCAACGTGAATAACCCGTACATTTGCCCCGCTTTTACCAAGTTATATCTGTATTAGTCAATGGCGTTATCGTTATTTAACAAGAGGAAGGCTGATAATCCGGAGATGACCTTTGTGGATCACCTGGAGGAGTTGCGCTGGCATATCATGCGCTCCCTGCTGGCGATTATCATAGGGGCCATTGTAATATTTGTTTATATAGATTGGGTCTTCACTAATATCATAGCCGGCCCTTTACAGGATAACTTCTTCACTTACACGGCTTTGTGTAAATTTAGCCGATGGATAGGTGCAGGTGATACACTGTGTTTGCCGCCGCCCAAAGTAAAAGAATTACAGGTTATTGCTTTCGGCTCCCAATTCATGAGCAGCATCACCATTGCTTTTGTGGGTGGTTTTGTTATTGCCTTTCCTTACATTTTCTGGGAATTCTGGCGCTTTATAAAGCCGGCCCTGAGTCCCAAAGAGTTGAAGAGCACCCGGGGTGCTATTGTCTTTGTTTCCATCTTCTTTTTCCTGGGGGTGGCTTTCGGCTATTTCCTGCTGGCTCCCTTTACCTTTAGTTTCCTGGCCAATTATACCATCGGTCTTAATAACATCCTGGTGACCAAGCCCACGCTGGCTGATTATATGGAGAACCTGGTAGATATTATTATCGGGTCGGCACTGGCTTTCCAGTTGCCCGTGATCTCCTACGTATTAACGCGTATAGGCCTTATTACTCCTAACTTCCTGAAAACCTACCGTAAATATGCCTATGTGGCCATCCTGGTCATTGCAGCTATTATTACACCTTCGCCCGACTGGATGAGTCAAATGATCGTTTTCCTGCCGCTGGCATTCCTGTATGAGTTCAGTATCCTGATTTCCAAGCGGGTATTTAAGCGGGAGGAAGAAAAAGCGAGAAATTTCTAATTCAATAAAATAAGTATGGCTTCTTCGTTCGATCTCACCAAACCGATTGCTATCGGCAGCGACCATGCCGGTTATGATTATAAAGTGGACCTGGTAAAATGGCTCAATGAAAACGGCTACCAGGTAAGTGATATGGGGGTGTATGAAAACAAGTCAGTAGATTATCCTGATTACGCGCATCCTGTGGCAGAAGCGGTGGAGAAAGGGGAAGCGGCTTTTGGCATCCTGCTGTGCGGCAGCGCCAACGGGGTATGTATTACGGCCAATAAACACCAGGGCATCCGGGCCGGTCTGTCCTTTCAGACAGATGTTGCCCAACTGATCCGCCAGCATAATGATGCGAATATTATCTGTATTCCTGCCCGTTTTGTGGCTGTGGAGTATGCTAAACAAATGGTGGATATTTTTATCAATACCCCTTTTGAAGGTGGCCGCCACCAGACACGGGTGAATAAGATCGCCTGTAGTTAATTTGAAAATATGGTAATTTGAAAATTTGATAATGAGAAATGCCTCAAGTTGTAGTCGCTACAGCTTGAGGCATTTTGTTTTATAAGTTGTTTTTTAAATTACCAGCCTAAGAGGTAGGCGAAGATCAGTGGCGCTACAATGGTGGCGTCACTTTCCACGATGAATTTAGGCGTATTGATGTCCAGCTTACCCCAGGTGATCTTCTCATTGGGCACGGCGCCGGAATAAGAACCATAAGAAGTAGTGGAATCGGAGATCTGGCAGAAATAGCTCCAGAAAGGTACATCATGCCACTCCAGGTCCTGGTACATCATAGGTACTACGCAGATAGGGAAATCACCGGCAATACCACCGCCGATCTGGAAAAAGCCCACGCCTTTACCACTGCTGTTTTGCCTGTACCAGTCGGCCAGCCATACCATGTATTCGATACCATTTTTTACGGTAGTGGCTTTCAGTTGTCCTTTGATCACATAGCTGGCAAAGATGTTACCAGTAGTGCTATCCTCCCAACCCGGAACCACGATGGGAATATTCTTTTCCGCCGCAGCTACGATCCAACTGTCTTTGGGATCAATTTCATAATATTCTTTTAACACACCGCTCAGTACTACCTGGTATAAAAATTCGTGGGGAAAGTAACGTTCGCCTTTGGCTTCTGCATCGTTCCATACTTTTACCAGGTGCTTTTGTAAGCGTCGGAATGCTTCTTCTTCGGGAATACAGGTATCGGTAACACGGTTATAATGATTTTCCAGCAGGTCCCATTCATCCTGGGGAGTCAGGTCACGGTAATTGGGTACCCGCTTATAGCTTTTGTGGGCCACCAGGTTCATCACATCCTCTTCCAGGTTGGCGCCGGTGCAGGAAATGATCTGTATTTTATCCTGACGTATCATTTCTGCCAGGGAAATACCCAGTTCAGCCGTACTCATGGCTCCGGCGAGGGTAACCATCATTTTACCACCTTCCAACAGGTGTGTTTCATATCCTTTGGCAGCATCTATCAGCGCAGCCGCATTAAAGTGACGGTAGTGATGTTGGATAAACTGTGAAACAGGTCCTTTAGCCATGATAGTCAGAATTTTTTGTGGCGGCAAAGTTAGCATAATAAAAACAAAGGTGAGCCATCTTCGGATGACCCACCTTTTTCTTTCCAACTAAAACCAACTTAAAAAACCGTTATAAAGTAGCTTTCTTTTCTTTCTTGAATACTTCCCATCCAATGGAGCCACTTGACTTGAGTACTACGCTTCTATCACCATTTTGCAGTGTAACATAATAACTTGTGCTGTTGTTGGCGGCCATTTCAAACAGATCGGTAATCCAATATTCGCCGTAGGTTTTCTTCAGATCGGCCAGCAGGTTGATGGGCAACTGGGCAGATATGATATTGCGGGTTACTGCTACCAATTCTCCTTCTTTTGAATAATAAGCATACATTACCTGGTCATTCATCCTGAAGGTTGCCCTGGCAAACTGTTTACCATTGTCCCAGCTTACATCCTGGGCACTGGCAAAGTCTTTTTTAAAGGCGTTAACTACTTGTTGGCTTACATTTTCTGTGGGGTTGGCAAAAGAGGAAGTAATTCCTACAGTTAACAATAACGCCCATACTAACATCATCTTTTTCATGGTATACTATTTTTACTTTTTATTGATTGGGTCTCTGACGCTTCACTTTCAAATGCCCTTCACTATATACGACGCAGGCTTTTTTCAAATGTTACAGCTTAGCGGATAAATTCTTTGTGTTTAAAACCCGCTTTTCAATTGTTGTCTGCTATTGCCATTCATCACAAAATTTTAACTCTTTTAACAAACGTTCTGCTTCAGAAAGCATGTTAAAATCCTGTAAATTGTAATATAATACCTCAATACCGACATTTTGTGAATTACCTGGCGCATGCATACCTTTCTTTTAACGACCCGGCTGTACTGGCTGGCAATCTCTTCAGCGATTTCGTAAAAGGAAAGAAACAATTTGATTATCCGGCGGGGGTGCATGCCGGCATTGTATTACACAGGGCCATTGATACTTTTACTGATGAGCATCCCACTACGGCAGCAGCCAAAGAAATTTTCCGTTCCCGTTACCGGCTGTATAGCGGCGCTTTTGTAGATGTAGTGTACGATCATTTCCTGGCCAATGACAGGCAGCAGTTTACCGGCAACAGGCTATTTGAATTTTCACAGGAAGTATATACCATGCTGGATCAATACGTGTCCCTATTCCCGGCGCCCTTTAGGGAGATGTATCCCTATATGAAACAGTATAACTGGTTATATGGCTACCGCCAGCGCGTGGGCATTGAGCATAGCTTTGAGGGAGTAGTACGGCGGTCGGCCTACCTTACTGAAGGCCACACGGCATTTAGACTGTTTGAAGAGAACTATGATGAATTACAACGATGCTATGAAAGCTTTTTTCCTGCATTGAAAGCCTTTGCATGGACTACTTTTGAAAGCCTAAATAGCAAAAAATAGTTTAATCTGTTTTTAATCGTATTAACAGAGGGCTAATACCAGCCAGAGAGTCTATTTTAAGAACATGCCTTATGTAAATGAACCGGAAAACCGGCAATACCTGAACGGCATTGATGTAGGCACCGTCCATCCTGTAAAAACCATTAAGTTCCATTGTAATCTGTTATTTTTGCCGCTTTAAATAATGAAGGATATGAAGCAAGTGGTGACTTTATTTTTTCTGTTAACATATTATGTATCGGTATCATTGGCCCAGTTTAAATCGCCATCTCTCGATAAATCACCTATGGACATGGCTTATTATCCGGTAAACTACCCGGTACTGAAGATCCAAAACAAGCTGAATGAGCCTTTGATGGCCAGGGTCATCTACAGCCGGCCACTCAAAAATGGCCGCCCGGTTTTTGGAGAACTGATAGAATATGGCCAGCTATGGCGGCTGGGGGCTAATGAGGCTACTGAGATAGAACTATATAGGGATGTTAAGTTTGGTGATAATAAGCTGAAGAAGGGACGTTATACCATGTATGCGATTCCCTGGCAGGATAAATGGACGATCATATTTAACAAGGAAACAGATATCTGGGGAGCTTTTCAATATGATGTGAAGAAAGATGTGTTGAGATTAGATGTTCCGGTGGAAAAGCAGCCCGATCCGGCAGAGGCATTTACCATGCAGTTTGAAAAGGATTCAACAGGCATCAACCTGGTTATTATGTGGGACAATGTAAAGGCATTGGTGCCTTTTAATTTTCAGAGCAATTGAGCATAATTCTGTTATTTTTCATGTATATGCACAGACTTAATAAATATAAAGGCTTTTTGATCCTGGTTGGCTTATCCGGTATGTTATGGTCATGTGAGCAGAAAGCCGGCTCTGGCAGTAACCACGTGACTATTACTCCTTCCAAAGGCGTTTCAACCGAAACCCCTTTACCTGCCGGTGTTGATAAATCACCGATGGATATGGCTTATTACCCGGTTGATTATCCCAAACTGAAAATGGCCAAAAACGTGCAGGAGCCCTTGGTAGCCCGGGTTATCTACAGCCGGCCCCAAAAAAGCGGTCGCATTATTTTCGGCGATGTATTGAAATATGGTAGTCCCTGGCGGCTGGGCGCCAATGAAGCCACCGAAATTGAATTCTTTAAGGATATAATTGTCGAAAAGCAAAAGGTGGATAAAGGACGGTATGTACTGTATTGCATTCCTTTTGAAGATAAATGGACCCTCATATTGAACACCGACCTGTTCACGTGGGGGCTTAAAATAGATTCTACCAAAGACGTCTACAAGTTTACCATCCCTGTTAATAAGACCAACTATCCCTTCGAAGTATTTACCATGGAGTTTGAAAAGGCCGGCAAAGGTGCAGAACTCATTATGGAATGGGACAGTGTGCAGGCAAAATTGCCATTTACCTGGTAAAGACTATTGGTTTTAGATCTTTTGGCGCAACCTGAAGATTTCTATTACTTCCTGTGATCAGGAGCATTCCTTGACTTGTGCGCTGAACCTTGTATCTTGGGCTTCTATGTGTGGAATTGCCGGTATAATAGCTGCCAATCCGGCGCTGGTGTCGGTACAGCGTGCTAACAACATGACTGATGCCATTGCGCACCGTGGCCCCGATGGAGCAGCCTGTTGGCAGGCGCCGGGAGGACAGGTGATACTGGGACATCGCCGACTATCCATCATTGACCTTAGCGAATCAGCCGCCCAGCCCATGCACTACAGGGACCGTTATACCATTGTCTATAACGGGGAAATTTACAATTACCGGGAGTTAAGGGTAATACTGCAACAACAGGGATACAGCTTCAGGTCACAGTCTGATACAGAAGTGATCCTGGCAGCTTATGATGCATGGGGTACGGAATGCCTGCAGCAGTTTGACGGCATGTTTGCCTTTGCCCTCTGGGACGAAAAAGAGCAGCAACTGTTTGCTGCCCGCGACCGCTTTGGCGAAAAGCCCTTTTACTATTATACAGATAAAGAACAGTTCGTATTTGCCAGTGAAATGAAAGCCCTTTGGGCTGCCGGCATTGAAAAGAAGATGAATGAAAGGATGCTGTTCAATTACCTCACACTCGGTTATATTCAAAATCCCAAAGATTCGAGCGAAACTTTCTATAAGGATATTTACAAGCTGCCTGCCCGCTGTTTTCTGATCTGGGATGCACAACAGCATACCCTTACACAGCACAGCTATTGGGATATTGATCTTGATAAAACAGACACTGCTCTTCCTGAAGCGGAGGCGGCTGAGCAATTAGGCTCGCTTTTATCATTGTCTGTAAACCGGCGCTTACGCAGTGATGTACCGGTGGGTACCTCGCTCAGTGGCGGACTGGACAGCTCTTCTGTGCTGGCCTGTATTCAACAGGCCGGCGGGCAGCCGGCCAGCTTTCAAACCTTCTCGGCTACCTTTCCGGGCTTTGTTCGTGATGAATCAGAACGGATAGCATTAATGGCAGGCTACTTTGGCGTAACCAATCACCAGGTGCAACCCACTGCCCGCGACCTGATCAACGACTTTGAGCGCATTTGCCATCACCAGGAAGAACCTTTTCAGTCGGCCAGCATTGTGGCTCAATACAAAGTGTTTGAGCTGGCCAGGCAACAGGGCGTTACTGTATTATTGGATGGGCAGGGGGCCGATGAATTACTGGGTGGTTACTCAAAATATTATCCCTGGTACTGGCGGGAATTATACCGGCAAAACAAGCCATTGCTCCGGAAGGAACTGCAACAGGCGATACCGGCAGGACAGGAGGACCAGTGGAACTGGCGGCACAGGCTGGCAGCTCATCTGCCTCATTTTGCTGAAACCTGGCTGGAGCGGCAGCGTCGCCGGCAGCAACGTCGCCATGCAGATCTCAGTCCTGATTTCAGGGATGCCTTTGGCATATCTCATTATGCAATACCTCATGTGCCAACGCTCAATGGAGTGCTTTATTATAACACTTTTCTGAACGGGCTGGAAGAATTGCTGCAATATGCCGACCGTAATTCCATGGCGCATGGACGGGAAGTAAGGCTGCCTTTCCTTTATCACGAATTGGCTACCTTCATTTTTTCCCTGCCTGCCCGGTATAAAATACGCGACGGGTATACCAAATGGGTGTTGCGTAAAAGTATGGAACCCGTATTGCCCCCGGCTATCGTATGGCGAAAGGACAAGGTAGGCTTCGAACCTCCCCAGCAACTATGGATGCAGGATGAACCCGTAAAAGAATATATCCGGGAAGCACGCAGGGTACTGGTCAATAAAGGGGTATTGAGCCGGGCTGTATTGGATAAAAAAATTCAGCCGCAGGAAACCCATGCGGCTGATAACTTTGATTGGAGATACCTGGTGGCCGGAACCTTACTACGATAGACTATAGTGGCTGAACACGACCGGCCTCCCGGCTAACCTTTCTTGTATTTCTCAAAAACTTGTGTATTACCTGATTCGTCTACTTTCAGGGTAAACCAATGTTTCCCATCTTCCATCTTCACATAATAGGTAACATCATTGCCTGCGGTAACTTCTGTTACGCCAAACAGGTTTTTCTTCGGGTTATCCCTTTTGAGTTTATTAAAGATATTTAAAGGCAGCATCTGGGGTGAATAGTAACGGATGGAACTTAACATATTTCCTTCCTTGTCATAATTCACTTTGGAACGAATACCTGCACTTACAAAGCTAACGGTGAAGTAGTTTTCTGTTTCATCCCATTTTACTTCTTCGGCGTGGGTAAATGTTTCACGGAATGATTTCAATACCTTTTCATTTGGATCGTAAGCGTAAGCAGCAACTCCTAACAGAGCAGCGCAAATGATCATCAATACTTGTTTCATGGCTATACATTTTTAATTGTGAACTGAGTAACGAATATTTACGGCATAAAAGTATATCAGGCTTATACGGAAGGCAAGCCAATTGGTAAGGACGGAAGGTTCATGATAAGCAATACGAAGGATTTCGCACATCAAGGGCTTTTTTGTAGGGGGTAGGGAACTGTCAAATGCAGCACTGTAAAGGATTTCAGAAATGTTACAGCTTATTTTTAGTTTAAGGTTAAGCTTCTGTTAAACTGGAAATCCGGATTTGTGAGTGGCATATCAGGAGAAGTTTTGGGACTACCATGAGGATAAAAGGAACCGTTGATGACTGATAAATTCCGCATCTTTGCACTCGTAAATTTACCAATATTAATAAATTATGAAGCCAGCGACTAAGTTTATACATGCCGGAGCAGAACCTGATCCTTCCACCGGAGCTATTATGACCCCCATTTATCAGACTTCCACCTATGTTCAGGAAGCACCAGGCAAAAACAAGGGATATGAATATGCCCGCTCTCAGAACCCTACCCGCAAGGCTTTGGAAGAAGCACTGGCTGTTATTGAAAATGGTAAATATGGACTGGCTTTTAGCAGCGGTGTTGCAGCTACCGATGCAGTACTGAAATTATTAGCACCGGGTGATGAAGTAATAGCCGGTAATGATATGTACGGAGGCACCTATCGCCTGTTCACCAAAGTCTTTGAAAAGTTCGGTATCCGTTTCCGTTATGTTGATATGACCGATGTTTCGGCTATTGCCAATGCCATCACGCCCAATACCAAACTGATCTGGACAGAGACGCCTACCAATCCGCTGATGAACATCACGGATATTGAAGCGGTGACAGCCCTCGCCAAAAAACAGCACATCCTTGTTTGCGTGGATAATACCTTTGCTTCTCCCTACCTGCAAAACCCGCTCGACTTTGGGGCTGATATTGTTATGCATTCCTCCACCAAATACCTTGGTGGTCATAGCGATGTGATACAAGGCGCCCTCATTATGAATGATGCCGCTTTGCGTGAGCAACTGTATTTTATACAAAAAAGCTGCGGCGCCGTACCCGGGCCAATGGATTGCTTCCTGGTATTGCGGGGTATTAAAACCCTGCATGTGCGTATGCAGCGCCATTGCGAAAATGGAGAAAAGATTGCCCATTACCTGCGAAAACACCCCAAAGTAGGTAAAGTATACTGGTGTGGTTTTGAAGACCAGCCCGGCTATGCGGTGGCTAAAAAGCAAATGCGCGGCTTTGGCGGTATGATGAGCTTTACACTCAAAGATGATAGCCTGGAAACTGCCCTGAAAGTATTGTCATCTACTAAAGTATTTTCCCTGGCAGAAAGCCTCGGTGGAGTGGAATCCCTCATCAATCATCCGGCTTCCATGACACATGCTTCCATCCCAAGGGAGGAAAGGATCAAAAACGGCCTTAGTGATTCGCTCATCCGCCTGAGTGTGGGTATTGAGGATGTTGAAGACCTGATAGCGGACCTGGAGCAGGCAATCGGTAGCTAATACTTATACTATGATACCATTGAATGAACTGCTGATCTTTGCCCTGGCGGCGTTTGCGCTGGTAATAAGCCCTGGCCCCAACATGATCTATCTTATTTCGCGTTCTATAACGCAGGGACGTAGCGCAGGACTCATTTCCCTGGCAGGCGTGATCTGTGGCTTTTTATTCCATATCATATTGGTTTCCTTTGGGCTTACAGCCATCTTATTTGCTGTTCCTTATGCCTACACAGTGTTAAAGACCATGGGCGTTATTTATCTGCTGTACCTGGCCTGGCAGGCTATAAAACCGGGCAGCAAAGGCATTTTTGAAGCAAAGAAAGACCTGCCGGTAGATAGCCCGGCCAAATTATTCCGCATGGGCTTTCTGACCAATGTGCTTAATCCCAAAGTAGCCGTCTTTTACCTGTCTTTCTTTCCGCAGTTCATCAAACCGGCCTACGGCAATATACTCACCCAAAGCCTCACGCTGGGCATTACCCAGATGCTGGTCAGCTTTACGGTCAACTTCCTCATCGTACTTTCTGCCGCCCGGGTGGCTGTTTGGTTTGCCCGCAAGCCACAATGGATACGGATACAAAAATGGTTCATGGCCAGTGTATTGACCGCCCTTGCAGCAAAAATGGCGCTGGATAAAGGAAAGTAACAAATCAACAGGCAATAACAGATATTTGCAGCATGAGTGGCAAACCCAAAGACCTGTCTGATTTTTTCACCAGGAAAGCCAATGAGTACAATCAGCCCGATTTTATTAAGGCCGACCCTATCTGCATCCCTCATCTCTTTAACAAACAACAGGATATTGAAATTGCCGGGTTATTTGCTGCCATCTTTGCCTGGGGCAATCGTACCATTATCATTAAAAAATCAAAAGAGCTGTTGCAATTAATGGATCATGCACCGCATGATTTTATACTGAACCATACCGATAAAGACCTGCGCCGGCTGGAAGGTTTTAAACACCGTACCTTCAATACTACCGACCTGTTGTACTTCATCAGCTTCCTGCAATACCATTATTCCAACCACCCCTCCCTCGAATCTGCCTTTACAAAATGGATGTCGGCAGGAGATGAAACCATAGAACAGGCCCTTACCGGTTTCTATCATTATTTTTTCTCCCTGGAACATGTACCCGCCCGTACCCGCAAGCATATTGCTTCGCCCGAAAAGAACTCCTCTTGCAAACGGCTGAACATGTACCTCCGCTGGATGGTGCGTAAAGACAACCGGGGTGTTGATTTTGGTATATGGGAAAACATATCCGCCTCGCAACTGGTATGCCCCATTGATCTTCACGTGGCTCGTGTAGCCAAACGGTTTAAGCTGTTGGAGCGGGCCCCTGTTGACTGGCTGGCGGCACTGGAACTCACCAGCTATTTGAGAAAGCTGGATAAGAACGATCCGGCAAAATATGATTTTGCTTTATTTGGCCTGGGGGTAGTAGAGAAGTTTTAAAAACTCATCAATATGAAAAAAACAACTTTGAAGGCAGCAATCGTTTGTTGCCTGGCCTTATTGGCTATGGCTGTAAACGTTAATGGCCAGCAGAACAACATTACAAAAGAGAAATTCAACTGGGGGCGTGGTACCCAGGATACAACAGCCGGTTATGCGCAGGCGGTGAAAATAGATAATGTCATCTACATTTCCGGTACAGTAGCGAGGGATGTAAGTCCCGAAGGAATAAAACGCGTATATGAAGCCCTGGAGAAAACCTTACAGCATTATGGGGCTACCTTTCAGAACGTAGTAAAAGAAAACCTCTTTACAACCGATATGGAGGCCATGAAGAATTACAACAGCGTGCGCAAGGTATTTTATAAAGGCGATTTCCCGGCCGCCACCTGGATGCAGGTAAACCGCCTTTATATGCACGATGCCCGGTTGGAAATAGAGCTCATTGCTCATTTGCCTAAAAAATAACTGAGCTTAGCTACAAAAATAAAGGGGGTGGGTCGTCCCGTACTTTAGTCGGGACGGCTCACCTCCTTTATTTAAAATATAAACAATCCATTTTTGCCAAACTTCTGGTCGGTTCTGGGTGCTCCGAACTTCCGGATATTATACGTAAACGTCAATAGGAAATACCGTTGCAGAACAGTAGTTTGATTATCCTGGATATAATTTTCACGGGTTGTACGGCTCACACTGGTATTCTGGTTCAGCAGATCGTATACTGATAGCTTAAGCTGTCCTTTATCATCTTTAAGAAAGAGGTAATTAATGCCGGCATTCCAGCGCAGGTTGCTTTTCCGTACACCGGGCGCTGTTTGAGGATTATAACTGTAATCAATAGAGCTTTCCCATACAAAATGTTTGGGCAGGCGAATGATCACTTCCGAAGAGGAATTATGGGTCACCACTTCCAGGTCGGTGAAAGCATTGCTCTCATACAGGCTTTTGTTCCAGGTGATATTATAGCGCTGGTTTAATTCCAGTTTATCTTTCAGGTTGAATGATCCATTGAGGCCGGGCATCAGGCGCCAGTTTTTTACTTCGCTACGGTTACTGTTAACGATCACCAGGTTACGGTTGTAATTAGCCGCGAAGCTGCCTCTTAAAGAAAGCTGCCAACTGCTGTTGAACTTGAACTGTTTGCTGATATTCGTACTGGCCATAAAACGCCAGATACCATCGGCATTAACAGGCCGGGTCATCTGCACGCCTTTATCATCTACCGTCCGTTCTCTGATAACAGCATCCCGGTCAATGCTGCCACTGAGGTAAATGAAATAGTTCATATTACTCTTCGTATTGTATTTATTATACCGCAGGTTAAAGTTATGGGACTGGGTAGGCACCAGTGAAGGATTGCCCAGTTGCTGGTACAAAGTATTCGTATTATCCACTACTGGCTGCAGGTCTGTCGCCTGTGGTTCACGTACACTTACATCATAGTTGAAATACCACTCTTTAAACGATGCATTCAGGGTGGGTAACAGGTAGTTGAAACGTTGATTGATCGTAGGGTTTTTGGCAAACTCATTATCAATATTCAAAGTCTGGAAAGAAATGCCGGTTCCAATCGTCAGCTTTTTAATCTTCCAGTTCAATGAGCTCGTAGCTGTGCCACGCATGCCCTTTCGTTTAACCCCATTTGACAGGTCAGGATTGATCACATCATATTCTTCGCCTGAAGTGCCTTTATTATAAGTAGTCAATACGTCTTCATCTTTGAAATACTCAGTATTACCGGAAAGCCGGAGCTGAAGTGTTTTTGTAAGCGGTTCGCTGTAATTAACAGACAGGCTGGCGCGGAAATTATCAGCGTCCTGGTCGCGCAATTGATTCACAGTACGTTTGGATGTCGGAGCCTTATAAAAACTGTCGGTAATATCATTGAACTGGTTATTGCTGGCGTTATAAATAGTAAACCCATGCCCAATGGTCAGCAATCTATCCTTTTTCCGGAAGTTGCGGCTGTAATTCAGGCTATGGGAATAACCAATATCATTGCCTTCTACACGTTGGCTATTATTGCTTTCATTGAGCAGGGATTCATAATTGTTGGCGGAGGTGGAAAACTGGGTACGGTCCGATAAGTTCTTTTTTATATTTACCTGTGGGGCAAAACGCAGCGAAGAAAAAGAGTCTATCTTCCAGCGGAGATTGCTTCCTATACGGTGACTGTATTCATCCGATTCCTGGCGGGTGGTATTACGGGTGGTAAAGATCGTGTCGCGGAAAAACTGCTGTGTATTGCTAAGCTGGTCCAGCCGGTTATTGACCTGGCCATAGAAGTATTGCAGGTTGAGCGTTACCTTTTTGCCAAATTCATTATTAAGATTAAGGCCGGCGCCGGTACTCCGGGTGATGCCCTGCCCCATACCTCCAAAGGAAATACCATTTAATGCGAAACCACCGTCCGAATTAATAGCTACACTGTTAACGCCGGTGCGTTGAAATCCACCGGTCTGCATAATGTCTGATATACCAAATCCGGCCCTGTTAATGTTATTCGTGTAACCCAGCATGCTTACCTGCAGGGTATCGCGGAACATATTGATAATACCTCCTGCTTCGTACCGCTCATCCGTACCGGCGCCTGCATAGGCTTTGCCAAACCATCCTTGTTTGATGCTTTTCTTCAGCTTCAGGTTAATCACCTGGCCGAGCTGTGCTTTATTTATAAAAGGGTCCTGGTCCAGTTGTTCTTTATCATCCGCTACCTGCACCTTATCAATAATATTGGCGGGCAGGTTGCGGGTAGCTACCTTGGGATCGCCGCCGAAAAAGTCCTTGCCATCTACCAGGATGCGGTTCACGGTACGCCCATTCACCGTAATATTCCCGTCTTTATCTACATCTACCCCCGGCAGTTTTTTCAACAAGTCTTCTACCAGGGCTGTGGGCAAAGTCTTAAAAGCAGTGGCATTGAACTCAATGGTATCCTTCTTTACGCTTACGGGCGGTCGCTCCGCGGTGACGAGCACTTCTTCCAGCGACTGGGCATCGGGAATGAGCTTAAAAGTTCCCAGGTCCAACTGTGGCTGCGCGGCTGTCAGTTCAAATTCTTTTCTTACCACCCGGTAGCCGGAAAAGGAAATAACTGTCCGGCAGGGTATATTCAATGGAAGGCCAGGTACCCTGAACTCCCCCTGTGGATCACTTAGCCGGTAAGTAATAATGGAAGTATCTTTTGCCTGGAAAACAGTGATAGTGGCCAATGAAAGGGCTTGTTTGCCGGAAGAATCAACCAGCTTGCCTTTAATAGCACCTTTATCCTGTGCTGCCAGCTTTGTTACTGCTGTGAAAAAGCAGATCGTCAGTAAAATTGATCTCATAAGTTAGTCTACGAAGTTTCCGTAATATTACGAATCATTCGTAATATCGTTAATGGTAATTTCAAAAGATGACGTAAAATTTTGTTAAAAGGTTGGAGAAGGATTGATACTTAGGTAGTTCTGTCTGGTACCAGACTATTATTTACCAAACCGTTTCAGGTTATAAATAAAGCTTACCAGGAAATACTGCTGTAATACCTGTACCTGTGTGTCTTCAATATAGGTGGGTGTAACACTGCGGAAAATGCTGGTATTTTGTTTCAGCAGGTCATAAACGGCCAGGCGCAATATTCCCTGCCTGTTCTTAAACAACTGGTAATTGGCAGCCATATTCCACATAGTAACGCCTTTGGGGAAACCGGGCGCTGTACGGCTGTTATAATTGTACTGGATATTATTTTCAAGAATAAGCCGCTTGGGCCAGTTTAAAAATGCATTCATGGTAAGTGCCTTGGTAATATTCTCTGCCTGCTGTGTTTGCTCTATGGAATACCGGCTGTCACTATACCGCATAATAAAAGTAGGCATCAGGGTAAGCAACTCTTTGAATGTATAAGTAAGCCCAATGCGTTGGGACAGGTTGTAAGTTTGGGTGATATTTTCCACCTTATTGGTAAAAGAAATATTCCTGTTATAATAGCCATTATTGCCCAGGGTAAGGCGCAATGACCAGCCCTTTTTCTTCCAGCTACGGCTGAAGCTGAGATTATACGATACGTTGTAATTGCCATCTGTATTTACCGGCCTGCTTATCTGCACACTGTCGAACCAGGTTTCATAAATAATCTGGTTATTCACAGTACTAAAACCTATGCCGGCATTCCAGTAAGCCTTGCTATTATACTGCTGGAGGTTAAGGTTAATATTGTGAAAAAATGAAGGCTTAAGATCAGGATTGCCTAACCTGATATACAGCGTATTGCTGTTGTCGGGTACCGGTTGCAACTGGTCAATGGAGGGCTGCTGGCTGCGTCCGCTATAATTAAGGTTGATATTGCCGGTTTTGCTGAACCGGTAGCCAATATTGGCGGAAGGGAAAAGATTTGTATAGTGTTGTACTAATGAATTCTTCGCTTGTTCTGATACATTTTCCTGCTCAAGCCATTGCACGCCCGCGCCAATAGTAGCATTGAGTTTATTCTGGTTGTACGAGAATGAAATATTGGGCGTATGGGAAAGATTGCGGTTTCTGAAAGCATTACTGAATAGGGTATCCCGCTCGTCATATTGCCCCGTAAGCGGATTGAACCGGTTTGTGATCTTGTCTGAATGGCCATTGCCACTGCTATAATTATATTGGAAGATCAGGCTTAATTGTTTGGCAAGCGGTTCTGTCCAGGAGGTAGAAAGGCTGAGCATATTATTAGAAGCTGTCGTATTACTCTGCTGGTCCAAAGTATCTGCTGTACTGCTGCCATCGGTTTTATAAAATACAGTCCTTCCATCATTCTTGTCCAATGCCAGGCGGTCATTGTAATTATAATTCATGCTCAATGTAAAGCCCCTTCCCTGCTTATTCAGGCGATGCCCAAAAAACACTTCCAGTCCGGTATTCTTATCGTCCGACCGGCCGGTAAATGTATTCGTGGCTGCATTAATGGGATCCCCCTTGATGCTGGTTGAAAGTGCGTCATTGGCTGTAGTAGACTTATTGGCCGAAGTGTTGAAAAAAGTATTTACATAAATATCCGTCATACTGTCGGGCTTATAGTCAATATTCACATGCACCCGGTGGCTTTCATTATTATTGGCACTGTTGGTAGAAGAGTTATAGAAAAAAGTGGTATCGGGCAGGATATTCTGCCTTCTTGCTTTAATCGTGTTCGTCATTGCGCTGTTATTGTAAAAATAACTGCCATTAATACGCAGTTTTTTGCTGAACTCGTTGCTGAAATTCAGCCCTGCAGCCCTGGTTTCTGTAATGCCGCTGCCGCCACCGCCAAAACTGCTGGAAGGCTTACCCATCGAAAAGTCGCCACCTGAAAAACTCTGCCGGTTGGTATTATTGGCAAACCCGATGAAATTTAATTGCAGGGGGCCATTGAAAAAATTAATGCTGGCGCCGGATTCATACCGCTTGTCCGATCCATAACCGGTGCTGACCCTGCCAAACAGTCCTTTTTTCTTGTCTTTTTTGAGCGTGAGGTTAATGGCCTTGTCCTCATTGCCAGTGGTGATCTTATTAAACTGGGCTTCCCGGGTCTTATGGTCTACCACCTGTACCTTATCAATAATATCCTTCGGCAGGTTTTTGGAAGTAATCTTGAAGTCGCTGCCAAAAAAGTCTTTGCCGTCCACCGTGATCTTGGATACTTTTTTACCATTAATAGTAATATTACCCTCCGCATCTACTTCTACGCCTGGCAACTGCTTCAGCAGGTCTTCCACCACCCCGTTCACAGGTGTTTTAAAAGATCCGGCATTGAATTCCAGGGTATCTTTCTTGATCATAACAGGAGGCCGCTGGGCCGAAACAATGATCTCCTCCATTTCGGAAAAAACCTTTCGTAACTGGACCGTATTAATAATCAGTTCCTTGGTTTCCGGAGAAATGATAAAATCCTGTATATGAGTGTTAAGTCCGCTATAGGATACCATTACCCGGCAGGGCTTGGCCTGGGGTATCTCTTTAATCAGGAATTCCCCCTTTTTATTGGTAATACCATAATTGATCAGGGTGGAATCGGCAACCAGGAAAATGGAAACGGTAGCCGCTTCTACCGGCTGGCGGCTGGCTGAGTCAATGACAGTACCTTTGAGGTTGGCATAACGGGTACGCTGTGCCTGGAGTTGGGAAAATAGGCATAAGGTAAACAAAATAAGACCAGCAATAGAACGCATATTCTATCGGATAAGATTGGTTCCATTGCAATTGAGGACCTTACTTAAAAATACTCATTTTGGCAGAACAGAACAACATATTCCTGGTACAACAGCAGTTGTCGGCAGAATTTAACATTCAACCGGTTGCCCGTTATGAGGATTGGATGCGGGAACTGGCAGCAGTCATCAATTACCTGATCCAAACCGACTTTACCCGGCTGGTAAACATCCTGTACCGGCTTGATGTAAGCGAGCTCCGCCTCAAACAATTATTGCAACAGGAGGCAGGTACCAACGCCGGCGAACTCATCGCTACTCTCATAGTTGAGCGGCAACTGGAAAAAATCAATATCAGGAACCGGTACCGGACTTCAAACGATATCCCTGATGACGAAAAATGGTGAATAATTCCTAAGTTCGCCGAATGAACGTGATTGAGGTTAACAATCCCCGTGCAGCCCGTCAATTTATTGACCTGCCCAAAAAGTTGTATAAGGACGATCCCAACTGGATAAGTCCGCTGGATAATGATGTGGAAGCTGTTTTCGATCCTTTGAGGAATGTTTTTTTTGAGCATGGCGTATGCACACGCTGGCTGCTGTATGATAACAATGGCCAGCTCATTGGCCGCATCGCTGCTTTTATTAACTATGAAAAAGCCTATAAGCATCCGCAACCTACCGGTGGCGCCGGCTTTTTTGACTGTATCAATGATATAAAAGCTGCTCACTTATTGCTTGGTACCGCCAAGGCCTGGCTGCAGGGACATGGGATGGAAGCGATGGAAGGACCTGTCAACTTTGGCGAGAACGATAAATTCTGGGGATTGCTCATAGAGGGATTTAAGCCCCCCAGCCTGGGCATGAACTACAATCCTCCCTACTACCAGCACTTTTTTGAGTCCTATGGATTTGAAAAATCCTACGACCAGCTTACCAACTTCCTGGACATCACCGTGCCATTCACAGAACGCTTTACCAAAATAGCCGACTGGGTTATGAAAAAGCCCGGTTACTCCTTTCGTCATTTTGATAAAAAGCATTTTGTCAAATTTGCCGAAGACTTCCGCGAGATCTATAATGATGGCTGGAGCACATTCGATAACTTCACGCCTATAGAAATGGGCGTTATTAAAGAATCCTTCCGCCAGATGAAAGCCATCATGGATGAAAGGATCCTGTGGTTCGCCTATTACAATGAGGAACCTATTGGCTTTGTGGTATGCCTGCCGGATATCAACCAGGTATTGAAACACGTGAACGGCAAACTAAACCTCTGGGGCAAGCTAAAATTCCTGTGGTACAAAAAAACAATGACCATAGATCGTCTCCGCATCATCATCCTGGGTTGCAAAAAGAAGTACCAGAACCATGGCATCGAATCGGCGCTCATCCGTTCCCTCCAGTTGGAAGTAGTGCCCCGTGGCACCGTGAAAGGGGTGGAGCTGGCCTGGGTGGGTGACTTCAATGATAAAATGCTGGCTATCCATGCTGCCACTGGCGCTAAGTTGGATAAAGTACACAGAACCTATAAGCTGGTATTTTAATTACTGTAATTACAGTCAGGCTGAATTTTTCATGCAACAGTCAGGATAGCTTTCTATTTACATAGTCTCTTCAAAAATATCTTCCGTTGCACCATTATGTTTTAACAGCCGGTAATGGTTCAATAAAGAAGTACCCAGCGGATATGACTTATAAGGAAGATCATACCGCGCAGCATACTCCTTGAGCAGGTTGGTTACTTCGGGGTAGTATACATGATTTATATTGGGAAACAGGTGGTGCACAACATGGAAATTAAAACAACCCATGCAAAAGCGGGTGAACCAATTATCCGATTGTACATCATTCGTTGTTGTAAGCATATGCATCATCCAGTTATGAGGTAATTGATTATTTTCATCCGGCAATGGGAACGCTGAATGCGTATTGGCATGCGGGCTCAGCAATACGATCAATGAAAAAATACTGGCTGTAAACATCATCACGCAAAAGCCAGCTATCACCTTCATCCAGCTTATAGACAATACCCAGTGGGGTAATACAATCAGGTAAAAGAGAAAGAAGGCTTTAAACAAGAACAGCTTTATATACTCTTCCTTAGGTATCGTTGTCAGCTTCCATACTGTTCTCTTCTTATTGAAAAAATCTTTAAAGTCCCTGATCAGTAGCCAGTTCAAAAGATAAAGCGGGTACAACAAAGGAAGATAAATATGCTGATACCTATGTATCCGCAAGCGCTCATCAGTGGGGAATATACGGGCCAGTTTGCTTTGTTCGACATCTGTATCCCAGCCGCTTACATTGGGATAATTATGATGGAACCGTACATGCCGCATACGCCAGGTATAACTGTTGGCCCCCATCACATCAAACAGGTATACATACCACTCATTAAGTTGCTTGCTCTTGAAAATAGTGCCGTGAACGGCATCGTGAATAATATTAAGAAAAATAACTACCAGTAATAGGCCCAGTCCGAAATAACCTGCATACAGGACCTCTGCATTATTTCCCCATATAAGGAGTGAAATGTAGATAAGAATATACAAAACGGGGAACAACAATGCTTTCAGCAGGATGCCGCTTTTTCGCATTGGTTCCAGTTGAGCTACAAGGGCGTGTACATCCTGGCGCAACTGGTGGAAGATTGTTTCATGGCCACTTTTCATGTATTGGGGCCTGGTAACCTTTTCCATGATCATACACTTTTAAATCCTGTCTATACTTCTGCGCTGGCTGGGGTTAAAAGTGCATGGCGTGTTAAAAACGCCCGGCGAAATCCTATAACTGCAACAAATTGAAATTGTTCAATAAATGGCGACAAAAATCAGGCCCGTGGAAGTCAAATGCTATATTGAGGATAGTAATTTGTCTATCCTTACCATTTCGTAGCCAGCCCCTTTGAGGTACCGGATCAGCTCCGGGAGGCGGTTATATAACTTGTCGGTGCGTTGTGGGGCGGTACCAATATGCAGGAGGAGAATAAAGCCGTTAAAGGCGTTGGGCGACTTTTCTCCAAAGGAATAAATGGACCGGAGAATAGCATCACTGCTGCGGTAATTCTTCTGATCGGGGGTTGTGTAATCGGCATGGCTGATAGTGCCGGGTGTATAACTAATGAGTTGAAACCCTTGCTGTTTGGTCCAGGATACAATAGAATCATTATACCATTCATAAGGCGGCAGGAAATAACCTGCGGCCGCAGCACTGATGCCAAATGCTTTCATAATGGCATAATTATTACGCAGGTCTGTATCAAATTGCTGCCGGGTTACCAACAGGCTGTCACGGTCCTTCCAGTCGCAATACAGCAAATGCTGGTCGCTATGCGCACCCAGGTAATGGCCGTCCTTCTTCAGTTGCCTGATGGCTGCACCGAAAGCCGGCTCCCGGTAAAAGCGACCGGTTAGAAAGAAAGAAGCCTTAATGCCCTCCTGTTGTAAGGTAGCAGCGATCGTACTGCCGCCATCCCCAAACTCATCGCCGGTAAATACAAGCGCCAGTTGTCGCTTACTGGTATCGCCCCGGGTAATAGCCTGGTAAGGCTTTACTGCACGCTCTTTCCCGGTGGATGGAGGTGCCGCCTTTCGCAAGGGAGCAGTGGATGCTGCTATTTCTTTATTGAGACCGGAGTAACCTCTCAGCTTTACTTTTTTTTTACCTGGTTGGGTATTGCCCTCTTTAGGTACAGCTTTACGATGCTGCTCTTTGGCTGCCAGTAAATAGATCAACGAGGCGGTACCGTCCATCGTAGGCTCATTGGTGCTGTAGTCGCCATAATCATCATGGTACACCACCAGGCTGCTCTGAAAGGGAGCATACTCATCGGGCTCATGCAGGGTGATCCCGATCAGGTTCTTATAAATATTTCCATATACAGGCCCGTCAACGAGACCGCCATCAATGGGGTATTGCTTCAGGTGAGTAAAGGCCGAATGAGGGTCAGCGGGTGTGTCGCCCCAGGATGGTAGTCCATACACCATACTGGTGCCCCAGGGATTACAGCCAAACAGCCAGTCAAAATTGGCCTGCTCCAGCTCAAGGTATTTCGTATCACCCGTCAGCATCCGGTACCAGTAACATTGAATAGCAAAAGAAGTGGTAAGATTATTACTGCACCATATAAACGGGATGCCCCGGTAAAAAGCATTGCCTTTCGCCTTCTGCCATACCTTCTCAATACCTTGTTTGTAATAATCTGTGAGTTCTTTCCTTGGCTTGCCTTCCAGTTGTTTGGCCAGCTCATAATGGCCTGCATTAATAAAGGGGTACCACTGATAATGCCGCGCTGTATCACCGCCCAGCCAGGGAGTCAGTTTTTCTATCTTGGCATATTGAACGGCTTCCTGTAGCTTACCGGCATCGGGTGCGCCGCTTTCTACTCGCTGCATAAAGCCGATGCTGGCCGCCGCCAGTTCCATATCATCCGTCCAGTTATCTTCTTCATAAAAATAGGGCGATCTGCCCGGGGCCGTTTGGCATACGCCCGGTTTTTGAATGCCCAGGAGATAGGCCGATAAAGCCCTTTCACGCAGCTTATTTTTATAGGCCGCATCCTCCTCCATCGTTTCATAGCCCAGGGCAAAAGCGCTGGCAAATTTGCCAGCCGTAGAGGCTACGCCTGTAGCCCGGTTCTTGTACTTCAATAAACCTTGCGGCTCACCGGTGGCAAAATAAACCGGCCGTTCATAGCCCTTGCCATAAAAACTATCTTCTTTGGGTATACGCATACCGGCATGGTCGCGGTCATCCCCCAGTTGATTAAATAGCCAGTCTTCGCGGGGATGCATTTTCAACAACCAGTCCAGCCCCCATTTGGCTTCATCCAGTACATCAGCCCTGTTATTCTTGCCGGCAAGTCCATTGGCGGTATGCTCATCACCAAATACTTCCGGAAAATCCCGGTAAGCAGCCAGCAAATGCCAGGCAGCGTTGGCCGAGGTGGTGGCGTATTGCAGGTAGTCAGAGGCATCATGCCAGCCACCGGAAACATCAATATGGGTGCTGTCGGGCATCGGGCCATACATCGTATAGCCGTCATGGGTATGGCAGGAATCTTTCAGGAAAGGGTTAAAGCCACTTCGCTGCTGGCGCATATAGCGCAGGCAAAAATCGGCAGCTCCTTTATACACATCCTTTCCGATAGTGAACTCAGGAGAAACAGCGTCACCCGCCCGTATAGTATACTTGCCTGGCCTGGTAAAGCGTGAGAAATTCAACCGGTAGGTTTGTGCAAACGGACCATAAGCGCCCAACGCGGGGCCCGCATTGCCCTTAAACACCGTTGCCCCGCTGGAAACTTCTGTAACATAAAAGGCGGTAACAATTTCATCCTGCTTACTGCACCAGATAGCTGTTTTAGGACCATCTGGCTGATAACCCAGTTGGTTAATGCGTATCCAGCGGTCGGCTTTCTGTGCCTGCCCGGAGAAAGACAGGAACAGACAACTTATTGTCATCAAGGCAATGGAGCAGTAATTGATAAGGCGATACTTCTTCATGTCACTTTATTAATCCTGGTAATTGAGCTGAAACTTCCTGAGATTGGGTTGGTGCTTACGCGGGCGTGTTAACTCATACTGGTAAATAAGCTGGCCGGTTTCCTTAAAAATGGGATAACCCACCTGCTCGTACTCATACTTATTGTCGTTCAGGATACCATCACTGTTTACATAGATCACACCGCTCAGCATAAATTCCACCTTATGCTCAAAATCCACGATGTAAGTTACGTCAGTCAGAAATCCGTACGACCAACCTGTTTTATTAAAAGCCCTGATAGAGGGCGGTATACGTCCCCGGTCTGCTTTGAAGAAAAAGAACTTCGTATAGCTCTCAAAAAATTCCGTCGTGTCATATTTAGGGTGCTTGCTTTCCCGGGGTAATTCAGACATATAACGGTACAGGAACCGGTAATCATCCTCCGTTAACCTGAACCGTTGTTGTGGTTTTACCGATTCGGGGAACAGTACCGACTGGGCTATCTGTTGAAGGTCTTCCAGCGGTATATTATTGTGGGTGGTAAAATCCATAGGCTCATTAATAAGGCTGTCGTTCCTGTTCCAATGTCCTTTACCGGTCAGTATTTTCTTACTGAAGTCAAAAGGCGTGGGGTTATAAGCCGCAGGCTGTTCATAAATCAGCCGGCCATCCTGTATAAAGCGGATGGCATTGGTATGGCGGTTCTGCTCTTCATTCATCGTTACAAAGCGGCGGGTAATGCGGCTATCTGTATAGCCTTTTTGCCATAGCTTCTCATTCAGGGTTTGCTGACCTATAAATTCATATAGACGGTTATAGGCATCATTATCGCTTACCAAAAAGATCTTGCGGATATACTGGGCTATTGAAGGCAAGCCATTGGCGGCGGAGGTATCGGTCAATACCCTGGTTTGCCGTTCATAACTACTGTCGGTAAGCATGGCTGTATACTTATTGACGCCTTTTTTCTTCAGCTCATTTAATTTCTCCAGGGCTGCAAAAGCTACCGGCATCTTTACCATGGAGGCAGGATTGAAATAACGGTTTCTGTCTACGTTCAGAAAATAATGCTTGAATTGCGGGCGGTTATGTTTATCGCGGTCTATCTGTGTGTAGATCAGTTGGTATTGGAAGTTGTCGGGTTTATTCAGTACATGCAGCAGGAGGGGAGAAGCCTGCTTGCGAAGCAATTCCTCCAGCCAGGGATCGGTTTTTTGCCGGGCGGCAGCAAAAAAACACAGCAATAAGCAGCCCTTGGTTGCAAGAAAACGTTTCATTGGGAAAAGATACGAAACGCCCGCATTTAATGCAGCTTTTGAATAAGCAAAAATGGAGTTTATATTTTCGTCGTATATTGCCGGCGTTGTAAGCAATTAACCCCTAAACAGTATGAATAAGAAATTCTTATTGATTGCAATTATATTTATTTCAAGCTTCATTGCCTATTCTCAAACTCAGAATTCACTTTCAAAAGATAGCTGGGTTGTTGAGCGTACGGTAAGCAATAACAGAAAGTCTGATGGTGGATTTAGTAAAGCTATAGTGCGTTTTAATGATAGAAGCATTGCCGTATGTACACGCTATTCTAAAGGAGATTGTGGCGTTGTCAAAATCAATGCCGAGGGTAAGATCCTGTGGGAAGCTCCTGTAAAAGGATTTGTAATTGCATTATCCAAAATGGATGATAGAATTATAGCTTTTTATTCACCTGAATGGAAGAATGTATTTGATGAGCATGTAATCAAAAAAATATATGCGGTGAGCATATCGGCAGAAAAGGGCACTATTATAGAAGAAAAAGAAATCTTTTCCAATGCTACAGAGAATTTTATCGATGTTAAAATAAATACAAACCCAGATGAAACGCTAAGTCATCTGCTTGTTCGGTATACTGATTACAAAGGCAATAGATTCTTGTCGGTTAATACAAAATACTCTAATCTTAGAGCTACCAATAACCTGGAACTAATTTCTGTGAATAAAGACCTCAGTGTTAGTGTTCAAAAGCTTAATTCTGGATCAATAGGAGGGGCTTTTTTGACTTGCACCACTATGCAGGACGGTTGTGTCGTAGTGATAAGTGAGAATGAAGGAACCCTAATAGCTGAAAAATTCCGACAGGCAAATCCTGCACCGGTTTCAAAAATTACTACAAACGCGAATTTTATAAATAGGGGGGATATTGATGCTTATTTATGTGCAGACTTAAAAGATCAGGACAAGCTATATCTTTCTTTCCATTGTAGGGAACTAAAACAGGGTAAAGTCTTGAAAGTATTTGGGATTGACTGGAAGGCTCAAAAAATATTCACTAACAAGATTGGATTAGACAAAGATTTTAAAGAGTTGCTAGAGCAACAGAACGGGAAACTCTCAAAAGGGATTCGCAAGCATACAGATGATATTTATCCTATCGGTTTATTGTCTTCTGGTGACAAGATCGTTTTGATAAACCAGGTTTATTATTGGAATCTTCCTACTAAAGGCGCAATGGTACATTTTTTTGAAGATATTGTTTTGTCTGTCTTTAATAAGCAATTGGAAAACGAAAGTAACATAGTGTTACCAAGGGAAATTATGACTCAGTATAGTAGAGGTCAAGGTGTAGGAGCTGAGATTATTGGCAATAAGCTGTATATAATGCACAGTGATTTTGGCGGTGCAGATTTTAGCGAGGTGAACCTGTCGAGCTTTAAAGTTGAAAAAACTTATACTGTTAGTAGAAATATAATGCCTGGCGAAAAAGAGTATATACCTGGTGATGCATTACTATGGTATTATGGCGATGTGCTGAGACCTTATTATTCGGGCAAGGATATTAGTAAATCATGGGTAGACATGATGTTGAAAATCATAGAATAAATGAATCATTTGCTATACTATCCATACTTTACTGAAGTTCACTTCCAAACGAATGAGGCTAAAGGAGCTACCTAACCTGCTGATAAAAGAAATTACAATTCTGGGGAGAGCTCTTCCTTAAGAAAGGATAATTGACTATGAGGGAGATCCCTTGGTTGCAAGAAAACGTTTCATTGGGAAAAGATGCGAAACGCCCGCATTTTATAATCTTTTTAACACAAAAGCTCGCGTATGCCAGCCGCTGTTGCTGTTACGCTGGATTATTTTTCTTATATTTATCATAATGTCGGGCGCGTGCAAACATATTAATTCGATGTACTGCGGGCAACTGTTGCTGGAGTCGCAAACACATTGTGCTTGCCTGCTTTTTAATTTCGGGAAGAAGTCTAATTATTTTCCAACTTGTAAAGACTTTCATAATTAGTCCCCGGCCTTCATACAACCATCCAGGCTGGGGTCAACGCTTTTCTACTTAATTTAACTTAAAAGATTTCAGTGGCCATGACTTAAATGGTAGACTGATACTATTGGTGCATTATAAGACTTAGACTGCCGAATCTTTTTGCAGGCATATCTAAGAATTAGCGGCTATAATACCGGTAGTTGTGTCAAGGCTGGTATGCACCCTTCTATGTACAATGAAAAAAGTGAATTATGGCAAGTAAACAAAAGCCGGATTCTATAAACGGGGTACTGATACTACCGCTTGTTTTATTAAATGCAATTGTAATAAAACATAGTTATACAGAAAATGCGCAGTGGTGGTGGCTACTCATCCTTACCCTGCCATTATTGCTATTGATCATTAAAAATAACCGTAAGAAAAAACGCCCGGTGGTGCATGATCATCCTGCTTTAGGGCGTGTGCGTTATTTCTTTGAAACCGGTCCGCATAAAAAAACAGCCAGCCGGGCGCACCGGTCACAATATATCCGTTTCAAAGTCTTTTCAAAAGGCCGGTGAGAAAGGCTAAACCGGCAAAGCAGGAAGCTCTCATCTTCCTGCTTTAACCAGAGAAATCCTGACCGCTTTCCTACAACTTCCATGCAAAATGATGCGAGCTCAATACAAATCCTTTCTGTAAATACAGGCGGTGGGCTGTTTGCCGGTGATAGCCGGAATCGAGGTGTACCCCCGTTTTACCGGTATCTTTGGCAAGCTGGTACACATAATCCAGCAACTGACTGGCATACCCATGACCTCGATAACCGGGCAGGGTGCCGAGATCATCAATATAGATCATCTTACCGGTATGCAGCATCTGCAAATTGCGGTAGCCGGCAAAAGACACTGCCTTGTGGACATCGCCTTCCTTAATCCATACATAGATCATCTGGTAACTATCCTGCATCATCTCTTTCACCTGCTGCAGGTAGGCTTCCGGGTTGGGCAGGTGGGGACGTAGTTCTTTTACTACCTCCCAGCAATCCAGGATCTCCTGGTCGCTTTGTGCAAAGCGTATTTCCATGGCTATACTTTTTAACTCCACAAACTTATACCTTCTTTGGACTACCTTTATAGTCCAGATTAAACAAACTGGGTAGTCCAGCATGCTGCCGTTCCAAACACTCATCAGCATAGATAAAAAGACTTCCATGCCGGTATACCTGCAGGTGGCCAACCGGCTGATAGCCCTCATCCGCGAAGGGATCATCAAGCCTGGCGCTGCCTTGCCCGGCAGTCGTGAAATGGCGGCGCTGCTGCAACTGCATCGAAAGACTATCGTGGCGGCGTATGAAGAGCTTTACACGCAGGACTGGATACAGACCATTCCCCGCAAAGGCGTTTTTGTGGCGCAGCACCTGCCCGAAGTAAAGCCCCGTAAATTCACACAAGGGGTAAGCATACCACCGTATGCAGGCAATACCGGTTTCCCCTTCAGCCGGCAGCTCTCTTTGCCAACGCCGGCTACCAGGATCATAAAACAACGGTTAGTGATCAATGATGGTTTCCCCGACATGCGGCTGGCGCCGATGGACCTCCTGCTACGGGAATACAGAAGTCTCATCAGCAACAAAACGGTTCAGGCCGTGATGGAGCGCCCAGATCCAGCCGGTGTATATGCTTTACGCGAAGCCATGGTGCCGCACCTCACCACCACGCGCGGATTAAGTATACAAACCAACAACATCATGATCACCCGCGGTGCACAGATGGCCATCTATCTGGCGGCAAACCTCTTACTACAACCGGGCGATTATGTGGCGGTGGGAGAGCCTAACTACTACATGGCCAACCTCGTTTTTGAGCAGGCCGGCGCCAGGCTCATCAAAATACCGGTAGATGAATATGGGATGGACATAGATGCCCTGGCCGCCGCCTGTAAGAAAAAGAAAATACGAATGGTATATGTTATACCACATCATCACCATCCCACCACGGCCACGCTCAGCGCCAACCGCCGGATGCAACTGCTGGAATTGGTACGACAATACAAACTGGCAGTGATAGAAGATGATTACGACTTTAGCTTTCATTACGATTCGGCGCCCATCTTGCCACTGGCTAGTACGCAGCACGAAGGCTGTGTTATCTACATTGGATCTGTTACCAAAGTAATGACGCCATCAGCGCGGATAGGATTCATGATAGCGCCGGAAAACTTTATCAAACAAGCCATCTACCTGCGCAGGCTCATTGATCTCAGGGGCGATAACCTAATGGAAGCCGCCATGGCCGCCCTGCTCAGGAATGGCGACATAAGCCGGCACATCAAAAAGTCTAACAAGGTCTACCACCAGCGGCGCGACCTCTTCTGCGCATTGCTCGATGAGCACCTGTCTGGTGTTATCAATTACCGCAAACCGGCAGGCGGCATGGCCATCTGGGCACAATTCCATCCAAAACATCCCCTGCCTGTCGTGGCTGCCCGGGCCGCAGAAATGAACCTGTTCATGAATGACGGTGCCTCCTACATCACAGGCAAAACCAATTACAATGCCCTGCGCATCGGCTTCGCCTCCCTTAATGAAAAAGAACTGCAGGAAGCGGTTAGCATCCTGGTGAGGGCCACCAGGAAATAACGCTATTGGGGTAGTGTATTAGTTTCCAGGTCCTATCTTCCTGGCCTCTTCTACCTGCTATCCTAGGGTCATCCTGGGGTCATCTTAGGGTCATCCTAGGGTTTTCTTAAGGTTTAAACCCTAAGATTAGCTTAAGATAACCCTACCTTAACCCTATAAAAACCTTAGAATCAGACTACCCAATGAGGTTGAATTAGCTGTCATCCCTGTCCAAAGGACTCCTTCGGAGAACTTGTCGAAGGGTGTCCAAGGGGAAACAAACACATCTTGAAGGGGCTTCGACAAGCTCCTGACATCCGTTTCTTAATTCAATGACATTGTTATTTTATCCTGATACTCTGAATACTACAGGAAAACCTCTAATTTGTAACCCTATTTTAACCCCTGCAACATGAAATCGCTATTCCGGGCTTTGCTCATCGTAAGCCTTTTTCCTGGTACCCTGTCGTTCGCGCAAAACACCAAACCCCGTATGGAAAAAGAGCCGGCCTGGGTGATCATTCATACACCAGCCTACAACAATACACAGCTTGACCAGGAGGCGGAAGGTGGTTATGTAGACCTCATTTTCGATAAACAGGTATCGGTTGGCAAACAAGCTACCTACTACAAGCGGGCTATCAGGATCATCTCTGAATCGGGCGTGCAAAATGCTTCGGAGGTAAGTGTGGATTATGACCCTTCCTACAGCCAGTTGATCTTCCATTCCATCAACGTTATCCGTGGTGGTGAAATCATCAATAAATTACAGCTATCAAAGATCAAGACCATCCAGCAGGAGAGTGAGCTGAACAGGCACCTGTATAATGGTTCACTGTCTTCTGTACTCTTCCTGGAAGATACCCGCAAAGGCGACATCATTGAATACAGCTATACCATTAAAGGCTTTAATCCTGTATTTAAGGGCAAATACGCTGATATGCTCACCACCAGCTTCAGCGTGCCTATGTACAACCTGTATTACCGCATCCTGCTACCCAAAGAACGTAGCCTGCAGATAAAGAACAGCCTCACCGATATAACCTATACCACCACTTCCACCGCACAGGAAAACAGCTATGAATGGAAGCTGGAAAAAATACCGGCCCTGCACCTGCAGGATCGTCTGCCTTCCTGGTATGATCCCTATTCCATGATCATGGTGAGTGAATACAAAGATTGGAAAGACGTAAACGACTGGGCGCTGCCGCTCTTCCCTTTTGGCGGAAAACTATCTCCGGCATTACAGAAAAAAGTAGACGAAATAAAAAATGCTGATACGGCCGTAGATAAACGCATCCTGGCCGCGCTTCGTTTTGTACAGGATGATGTACGCTACCTGGGCATTGAAATGGGGCAGCGTTCACACCGTCCCCACCATCCCGATAAGGTCTTTGCACAGCGTTTTGGCGACTGCAAGGATAAAAGTTACCTGCTCTGCACCATGCTCAGGGCCCTGGGGGTTGATGCCAGGCCCGTGCTTATCAGCGCCACGTATAGAAAGACCATTGGCGACTGGCTGCCTTCTCCTGCCGTATTTGATCATGTAACCGTATGCGTGCAGCATCGTGACCGTACCTATTGGTTTGATCCAACCATCTCCTATCAGCGCGGTAAGCTGCGCGATATTGCCTATCCCGATTATCAGTATGGCCTCGTCATTGGCGATAGCACCCGGTCGCTCAGGGCCATCACGCCACAACAAAACAAAGGATTGGTAGATATCAAGGAAGAATTTACTATACCCGATATGACCGGCGCAGTAATACTGGTGGTAAGAACTACTTATTCCGGCGCATTTGCCGATGATGTACGGGATGATTTCAACAGCAGCAGCCTCTTTGAGATGCGCAAAACCTTTCAAACCTTTTATGCCGGCTACTTTGAGAAGATCAGCATTGACAGCCTTACTTATACAGATGATGAGCAGACCGGGCGGTTTACTACCCGGGAGTATTATACCATCAAAGATTTTTGGGAACAGGATGGAAGCGTCAAAAAAAGCTATTTCTCTCCCTTTGTCATCAATAGCTTATTGAAAAAACCGAAGGATGCCAACCGCACCATGCCCTTCTACATCAACTATCCGGCGAGGTACCATGAAGAAGTCATCGTTAACCTGCCGGAAGACTGGAGCTTCTCCGACCTCATGGAAGAAATGAAATGTGCGGCCTTTTCTATGCGTGCCCACGCAGTATACGGAGGCCGCAAATTGAAACTGAAATATGAGTATGAGAGCCTGAAAGACCATGTATTACCTGGTGAAGCGACAGCTTTCTTCAAAGAATACAAATCATTTGAAGACAATGTGAGCTACGTGCTCAGCAAGAGCGATGCAGCAGAAGCGTTGGCCTCATCTCCGGAGCAAAAGAAAACCGGTACGAATACCGGTTTCATCATCATTGCTGTCTTGCTCATTAGTGGACTCATTTTATGGTGGACACAAAGACGTTGAGTTTTCCTCTCAACATCTTTGTGCCGGAAAATAACCATGGCTGCTTACAGCACCAGGATCAATATGAGAATGATCAGCAGGATACCTGTTAGTGAAATATAAACCCCGCCACGGCCAATAGCCCTTGCTTCTTTATTCAGGTCTCTTACCTCCCGGCGAAGCTCCTTGCGTTCAGCCCTGGTAAGATTGGATCTGTCCATATCACGGATCTCTTCCACCCGGCCCTTGATTTCTTCCAGCCTTGCTTTCTTCTCTTCTGCTGTCATACGGGCGATCTTCTCCCTGCTGAAGTCACTGGCGGTAGCTGTTACAGGCAGGGTACTGGTGGTGATCAATAGTGTTATGGCTAAAAAAAAGATCTTGTACTTCATGTTAATAGTTTATTGTTTCTGTAAGCAAATCAATGGCCCGCTTTCAATCTTCACAAGTCTGCTATGGGCAATATTCCTGAATATCATGTGTTTGCTTGTCATGGCTTATTCTGCCACCTTCTTATCTGTAGCATTATTTCTACATTGCCGGCTGGTACTGCTTTATCACCCGTTGATGCCTTTAATTTTTGGCACTATTTTTAAGACTATTTAGGTCTACTTACGCTATTGGTGAAAGCAAAGGGACCTGGATGCAGGCCTGCCTTTCACCAATTTTTTTTATTTTAAGCCTGTTTTAAAACCTACGCGTTTAAGAATTACCGCTTTGGAGTATTGTAACCGGCATCCCGCATAGTAGCTTTGCATTCGTTCGCGGATAAAGGGTCCGCTTACTGTAACAATTACATCACCTAAAACTTGCTTGTATGTTAAAGATTGCTTGCCTCTCTGGCGCCCTGGCGATTGCTTCGCTGGTGGCATTTCCACAGGATTGGGTAGCCCGGCATGGATTGTCTTCGGCTGCTTATCAGTCAGAAGTAGATAAATGGATCGCTAAAGGATACCGTATTGCTGAAGTGAGTGGTTACGGTAACAATGGCCAGGATAACTATGCGGCCATCTTTGAAAAAGTAGCCAATTCCCCGGCCTGGGTAGCACGACATGGGCTTAATGGAACACAATACCAACAGGAAGTGGATAAATGGGTAAACCAGGGATACCGTCCTGTGCAGGTAAGTGGATATGCAGCAGGCGGCGGTTCAAAATATGCGGCCATCTTCGAGAAATCGCCCAATGCACCCGGCTGGGTGGCACGGCATGGGCTCAATGCCACACAATACCAGCAGGAAGTAAACAAATGGGTAGGCCAGGGCTACTATCTTACCGATGTCAGCGGGTATACTGTAAACAATAACGATTATTATACTGCCGTCTTTGAAAAGCCGGCCACTATTCCCGCCTGGGTAGCGCGGCACGGGCTTACCTCCGATCAATACCAGGCAGAGTTCAACAAATGGACGGCACAGGGTTACCGGCTTAAAAAAGTAAGTGGTTATTCCTTAAACGGACAGGCCAGGTTTGCGGCCATCTTCGAAAAATCAGGCTCCGGCGCCTGGGCCGCCCGCCATAACATGACGGCACAACAATACCAGGATGAATTTGACCGCTTCTTCTATATGGGCTATCGTCCGGTATGGGTCAATGGGTATACCGTCAATAACCAGAGTTATTATGCCGCCATCTGGGAAAGTAAAAACGGCTTTGACATGGATGAGCTCAACCAGGTAGATGCGCTGGTCAAAAAATTCATGCAGGATTACAGCGTGCCGGGCGCTTCATTCGCTATTGCCAAAGACGACCGGCTGGTACTGGCCAAAACCTATGGCTATGCAGATAAAGAAAAAAATGAAGGAATGGCTCCCCGTCATCGCCTGCGTATCGCCAGTTGCAGTAAACCGGTTACTGCTACAGCCATCATGAAACTGGTAGAGCAGGGAAAACTAAAATTAAGCGACAAAGTATTTGGCAGCGGTGCTGTGTTAGGAACTACTTATGGCACGCAGCCTTACAAAAAATGGATCACTGATATTACTGTACAACATTTGCTGGAACACCTGGGAGGTGGCTGGACAAATGATGGCAATGATCCTATGTTCAAGAACGCAACCATGAACCATGCACAGCTCATCACCTGGACCCTGGATAACCAGGCGCTTAAAACGGAGCCCGGCACCAGCTATGCCTATAGCAACTTCGGTTATTGCATATTGGGCAGGATCATCGAAAAGAAAACCGGGCAGCCTTATGATACCTGGGTTAAGAACAATGTGCTGGCCAATTGTGGTATTAATACTATGGAAATAGGCGGTAATACCCTGGAGCAACGTAAAGCAAACGAAGTAAAATATTATGATAGTGGTGAAAGTCCCTATGCCAGCTACATGAACGTAAAGAGGATGGATTCACACGGTGGCTGGATAGCTACACCTGTTGACCTGGTGCGCTTCCTGGTGCGGGTAGACAAATTCACGCCCAAAGCCGACATCCTCAAGGAGCCCACGCTAACAACCATGTTCACTGCGCCGGCAGTAAGCACCGGTTATGCCAAAGGGTGGTCGGTTAACAAATGGGATAACTACTGGCATGGCGGCAGCCTGCCCGGCGAGCAATCCATCATGGTACGTACCAGCGGCGGCTATTGCTGGGCTTTCATAGTCAATACCCGCAGCAACAACATCGGCGGGGCAATGGATAAACTGATGTGGGATATTAATGGCGCCATCAAAAAATGGCCTTCATTCGACCTCTTTTAAGCAGGGTACTTTTCATTTTACAAGGGGCTTCCGGCAGGGGAGGCCCCTTTTTTATAGGGCTATGTTCAAATAATAAGTAATTTCATTGGGCATATAACTATGAATAACGAAAGGCTAACCGATGCGCTGCTGCTTATGCGCCATTACTATGATAGTGGGGTAACCAGGTCGTACAGGTTTCGCAAGGAGCAATTGCAACACCTGAAGCGGGCATTGGGTAAGCATGAAGCGGCATTGCACAATGCCTTATATGCCGATCTTAAAAAAAGCCCGGAAGAGAGTTGGGTGACAGAAACGGGGTTCCTGCTCAGTGAACTCAATGCCACACTCAGAGGATTACATTCCTGGATGGAGCCGGAGCGGGTAGGCACCAACCTTGTTAACCTGCCGTCTTCCAGTTACATTATGCGCGAGCCATTGGGTATCGTATTGATCATGGCGCCCTGGAACTATCCGCTACAACTGCTCCTGGCGCCATTAATAGGCGCTATAGCCGCCGGCAATTGTATCGTGCTGAAGTCAAGCGAACTGGCCCCTGCCACATCGGCCGTTATGAAAACCCTCATCGAAGAAACATTCCCTAAAGAATACATCTTATACATCGAAGGGGATGGTGCGGAAGTAGTTCCACCCCTCATGCAGTCGTTTCGATTTGACCATGTTTTTTATACCGGCAGCACGGCTACCGGCAAGCGCATCTACCAGATGGCTGCCGAAAAGCTCACGCCCGTAACATTGGAGTTGGGGGGCAAAAGCCCCTGTGTAGTAGAAAGCGATGCCAACATCAAAGTGGCCGCCCGCCGCATCGCCGTAACCAAATTCTCCAATGCCGGACAAATGTGCGTGGCGCCGGACTATGTGCTTGTGCACAGGTCTGTGCACGATGTATTCATAACTGCTATGAAGCAAACCATCCGGCAATTCTTTTCTGATAACCCCGCCGGCAACTACAATTACGGAAAGATCATCAACCAGCGGCATTTCAATCGCCTTATACATCTATTGAACAGCGGTCAGATAGTATATGGCGGACAGCATGATCAGGCCAGCCTCTATATAGAACCTACCTTGCTGGCACAGGTATCGCCGGATTCGCCCGTCATGCAGGAGGAAATATTCGGCCCCATCTTACCGGTAATTCCTTTCAATACTATGGAAGAAGCAAAGGTCATCATCAACCGGCATCCCAATCCATTGGCCTTTTACATCTATTCTTCCGGGAATAAAAAACAACAAGCCTGGCTCGATCAGGTGCCTGCCGGTGGCGCTTGTATCAACAATTCCAGTTGGCACTTCACCAATCATAACCTTCCCTTTGGCGGACGTGGCGCCAGTGGCACAGGCGCCTACCATGGCCGCAACAGCTTTGAAGCATTCAGCCACCGGAAGGCCGTCATGAAAACACCCACCTGGTTCGATCCGGATATCAAATACCCGCCTTTCAAAGGAAAGCTGAAATTGTTTAAATGGATCATTCGCTGAGTATGGCCCCAAAGCACAAATACCGGTGGTTTAAAAGAACTATCATTACCTTGGTATTGCTATTGGTGGCTTTTGGAGGATATGTAGCGTACGTTAGCAGAAACACACCGGACATGACCATGAGACAAAAAATATTAAAAGCAGTGTACCCCCTCATGATGGGGGTAACAAAGCTGTTTGGAAAAAATAACAAGACCATGATTAATCAACTGGGAGTAATAGCGCCACGGTCGGTATATGATCTGACTGTGACCTTAAACAGTGGCGATACCCTGGCCCTGTCTTCCCTGCAGGGTAAAAAGATATTGCTTGTCAATACCGCCAGCGATTGCGGGTACACCAACCAGTATACCGATCTTCAGCAACTCTATGAGCAAAACAAGGATAGGCTCGTTATCATTGGCTTTCCTGCCAATGACTTCCATGAACAGGAAAAAGGGAGTGATACAGAAATTGCACAGTTTTGTAAAGTCAACTTCGGGGTCAGCTTCCCATTAGCTCAGAAAAGTGTGGTCATCAAATCGCCGGAGCAGAACCCCGTATTTGAATGGCTTACCCATAAGGACCAGAATGGATGGAATGAGCAGGCGCCTTCCTGGAACTTTTCAAAATACCTCGTCAATGAAAAGGGAGTACTTACCCATTACTTTGATCCCTCCGTATCGCCCATGAGTAATATAATAACGGGCGCCATTACCAAATAATACTATTAAAACACCAATGCTATGCTTACCAAAGCGGATATAGAGAAATACTTCCTGGCCGAGAAGCAGGTGGGACTCATCTTCATCATCATTGGTGCCCTAGCCATCGCGTTCGCTTTCGTTTTTTTCTTTGTATTGCGCAACAACTTCTATAAAGGGGCCGCTATTCCTTTATTATTGATAGGATTAATTGAGCTCACCATAGGCTTCGTCGTCTACAAAAGGAGTGATGGCGACCGTGTCCGGAACGTCTATGCGTATGATATGAATCCGCAGGAATTAAAAGAGCAGGAGCTTCCCCGCATGCAAAAAGTGAATAAGGGCTTTACGATCTATAAGTGGGTCGAGATGGTGCTCATCATTACAGGCATAATACTAATAGGCATATACCGCTCCCGGCCCGAAAAAGCCTTCTGGTTTGGCCTGGGCGTTGCCTTAACCATCCAGGCATTGCTCATGCTGGGCGCTGATTACTTCGCAGAAAAACGCGCGAAAGACTACACTTCAAAGCTGCAGGCATTTACGCAATAGATGCCGCTCGTAGCTCACGGCTCACCGCTCGTAGCTTAATTCAGCTTCTCCTGCTTATCCAGCAGCACAATCGTTTCTTTGATCATATTGCATACCCGGTAATAAAAACCTTTGTCCACCTTGTCAAAAGTATCCGTAGGCTTGTGGTAATCGGGGTGGTCCTCTACGCCAAAATACAGATAGGGAATACGTGCTTTATGGAAAGGATAATGGTCCGATTGATTCGTCCAGTCATTATGGCCTTCTGAGGGGTTGTCGTGGCCAAACAATACCTGTACAGGGGTCAGCGATTTAATGCTGTCCACATACTGTTTCAGGAAGGGATAATGATAAGTGCCGCTGGCATAAATCTCGTTCTTATCATTACGGCTCACCATATCCATATTAACATTCAGCTTAATCTTATTGCTGTCTACCGGCGGATTCGACACAAAATACCGGGAACCTACCAACCCCTTTTCCTCTGCATCAAAAGAAGCGAAAATGAAAGAATGCCTGGGGGGATGCTGTTTAAAATAACGGGCCAGCGCCAGCAAACAGGCTGAGCCGGAAGCATTATCGTCTGCTCCATAAAAGATCTTACCTTCTTTCATGCCAAGATGGTCATAATGGGCCGAGATCACATAATACTCATCGGGATGCGCAGTACCCCGTATAAGAGCTATAACATTCTGGCCCCTGGGAGCGGAATCCTGTTTATTCGCCGGGAAAGCCTGGAGCCTGCCACCGGCGGGTGGCTGTAATTGCAGGGAGTCAAACCGTTTCGTAATATATACGCGAGCCAGTGCATTACCGGGAGTACCGGTTTCACGTCCGCCCAATGTTTCAGACGACAAATAAGCCAGGTCATTAATAAGCGATGTGCTGTCCAGGACATTGGCTGCCGCCATTGCCTTTTTGCCCGCTTCAGGATTTTTATTGGCTTTGTTCTTACAGGAAATCACCAGCAGTAGCAGCGCCAGCGAAAGAATAACTGTTTTGGGACCACGCAGTAGCATATTGACGAATTTCAATAAAGTTAAGATGGGAAACGCAAACAATAGCGGAATACCTGGGCCTTCAGGGGCTGGCTTCTAATAAGCACATTCTTCTAGTTGTCCTGCAGAGAAAGTGGCTACGGGCCGCTCCGGTACCATGCCGGCAAATGCTTGTTTAACTTCTTCCAGGATCCCTTCCACCTCTTCCTGCGTTTTTACAGTTACCAGCCGGGTGCGGTATTCCTTAATATGGGGCAGTCCTTTGAGGTAATTGGTATAGTGGCGGCGCATTTCAAAAATGCCAACAATATCCCCTTTCCACTCGATTGACTTGCGCAGGTGCGTACGGCAGATCTCTACCCGCTCTTCAATACCAGGAAGGGGCAGCAATTCTCCGGTTTGCAGGTAATGCTTAATCTCCCGGAAGATCCAGGGATAGCCAATAGCGGCGCGGCCAATCATAATGCCATCCACGCCATAGCGGTTCTTATAGGCCAATGCTTTTTGGGGCGAATCAATATCGCCGTTCCCGAAAATGGGAATATGAATACGTGGGTTATTCTTGATCTTACCGATCAACGACCAGTCGGCTTCTCCTTTATACAACTGGGCACGGGTGCGGCCATGAATCGTAAGCGCCTTAATGCCTACATCCTGCAACCGTTCCGCCACTTCTTCAATATTCTTACTGGCATCATCCCAGCCAAGGCGGGTCTTGACAGTTACGGGTAAGGTGGTGGATTTTACTACTGCGCTGGTTAAGCGTACCATCAGGTCAATATCCTTCAGTACACCGGCGCCGGCGCCTTTGCATACCACCTTCTTCACCGGGCAGCCATAATTAATATCCACCAGGTCGGGCTGTACCGTATCAACAATGCGGGCGCTCAGTGCCATCGCTTCTTCATCGCCGCCAAAGATCTGGATGCCAAAAGGGCGTTCAAATTCGGAGAAATCCAGCTTTTGCCTGCTTTTAATAGCATCCCGTATCAGGCCTTCACTGGAAATAAACTCGCTGTACATCAGGTCAGCGCCATTTTGCTTGCACACATAGCGGAAAGGAGGGTCACTCACATCTTCCATGGGTGCAAGAAGTAAGGGGAAATCCGGGAGTGATATGTGGCCAATAGCGGGCATAATAAAAATACCAGGGTACCGTATAATGATGCGGGATCAATTATCTTCGTATCACGTATCTTGCGGCCGCCCCGGAGCGGCTGCAAATTTACATACTAATATTCGTTTATACCAGTTTATGATCGGTCATTTACGCATAAAATCACCCTGGAAGCAACTGGCTGTTCTGCTGGCTTTCCCCCTATTGTTATTTCTGGCCGGCGCTTTGATTACTACCGAACCGCCGAAGGTAAACCTGACTGATCCTGAGGTCATTAACAGCATGAAATGGGCACAGGCCTTCACCTCCCTGATCCTGTTCGTATTACCCACATTCCTGTTTGCGGTGTTCACTTTCACTGGTAAATACACTTACTTCCTGGGCTTTAAGAAGGCCGAAAATACCAATATGTATGTCCTGGCGGTGCTTTGCATCCTGCTAGCCTTTCCCTTTGTACTCTGGCTGGGCCACCTGAACCAGAAGATCCAACTGCCTTCTTCCATGATGGAGCTGGAAGACAAAGCGGCTGGACAGCTTGAAGCTTTCTTTAAATCCAATAAACCGGTTGATGTCATCATGAATGTCATCGTCATCGGTTTATTCCCGGCTGTTTGTGAAGAGCTCTTCTTCCGCGGCGCCCTGCAGCGCATACTCATACAGATTACCCGCAATGCCTGGGCTGGCATCATCGTAACCGCCTTCCTGTTTTCTGCCTTGCACCTGCAATTCCAGGGTTTCATGCCCCGCATGTTCCTGGGCATCGTACTGGGCGCTTTATATTGGTATAGTGGCAGCCTGTGGACCTGTATATTGGCGCATTTTGTAAACAATGCCGTGCAGGTTATTGCAGTATCCTTTGCCCCGAAATACATCAACACCAATCCCGATACTCCCTTACTGGCTTCCATCATCAGTGGTGTGGCGGTGTGGGCCATCCTGTGGTATTATCGTCGTCAGTCAACCATTACCTGGTCCAAAGTGTACCGTACTGATGATCTTACACCTACCAACCAATTCATTGCATAATCACTTCCCTGCTCATGGCACTTAACCTGGCTACACTAAAAACAAGGTCTCTTACTGCCGCCATCTTTGTGGTGGTCATGCTGGGTGGCTTATTATGGAGCCACTGGAGTTTTTTCATCCTGTTTACCATCATTCATTTTGGCTGCTGGAAGGAATACCAGCAACTCATTGGCAAAATTGATCCCGACTACCTGGGCATCACTCCCTTTCATAAGTACGGTGTGCGCATAGCAGGCTGGTGTATCATGCTTTATTTCACCAACAACGCCTTTAACATCGGCGATTTTTCCCTGCATGCTATTGGCTGGTGGCTGGGGCTCATCTGCGTATTCATGCTGCCCATTATCGAATTACTATTTGCCGGCAACATCCGGCTAAAAAATATATGGCTCTCTGCCCTCGGTTTATTATATATATCATTGAGCTGGGGACTGATGATGGACCTCAGGTGTTTTGGAATGATAAAGAAAGGAGCATCCACCTACGTTGATTTCTTCGGGTATGCCCTTCCCTGTATATTGATCTTTTCCATCTGGATCAATGATACCATGGCCTATATAGTAGGATCCCTCATTGGGAAAACCCCCTTTTCCAGCATTTCCCCTAAAAAAACATGGGAAGGCACTATTGGAGGAGCCGTCTTATGTGTAGGAGTGATGGCCCTTTGGGGGTATCTGTCTGAATTTCTCCGGGTAATTGACTGGATGGCCATCGCTGCCATTGCTGCCATTGCGGGTACTGCCGGCGATCTGCTGGAAAGCAAACTCAAACGCATGGCCAATGTGAAAGACAGCGGCACCCTGATGCCGGGGCATGGCGGTTTCCTGGACCGGTTCGATTCCTTATTGATAGCCACGCCCTTTGTTTGGCTATATGTAATGATCTTTATGAAATAGGCCTCAGTAAACCCCATAATTTCTAATTACTTACATTTGCAATCTTAAATACCCTCAATGACCATTCACAAGGAAGGATACAAAAGCATTCTCATTACAGCCATCATCTTTGCTGTAATAAACCTCTTGTCTTTTTATTTCATCAGCTATAACCTGCCCTGGCTTAGCTGGCTCATCTTCGTGGTAACACTCGGACTTCTGTTGTTCATCATTTCCTTCTTCCGGGTACCCAACCGTCAGCTCACCAAGGGTGATAACCTGGTCATCTGCCCGGCAGATGGTAAAGTAGTGGTCATTGAAGAAGTATTTGATGAAGAATACTTTAAAGATAAAAGACTGCAGTTGTCCATCTTCATGAGCCCGGCCAACGTACACCAAAACCGTAATCCGGTAGCAGGTGAAGTAGTATACAACCAATACCATAAAGGAAAATACCTGGTGGCCTGGCATCCCAAATCTTCTACCGAAAATGAGCGGCATTCGGTAGTCATCCGCCATGCCAAAGGGGAAATACTGGTAAAACAGATAGCCGGCGCCCTGGCCAAACGTATCATCAACTACCTCACGGTAGGTCAGAAAGTGGAGCAAAGCGCCGAATATGGATTCATCAAATTTGGTAGCCGTGTAGATGTATTATTGCCGGTAGGCACCAAAGTCAACGTACAACTGAATCAAACTGTACAAGGCGGCGTCACCATATTGGCAACGTTTTAAATAGTTTATACTTTTCTACAATAAAAAAGCAGAACACCCGGAAGAGTGTTCTGCTTTTTTTATGAATACTTCATTGGCGTGCCAATGAAATAAACTATTAACTACAGCGGATTCTGCTTAACAATGTTTTGTGAATTTTCTATTTCAGCCCGGGGGATCAGGAAAATCCAGTTCTTGGTGCCTGCAGGTTCTGTCATCAGTTGGGCCAGTGAGTTGTCGTGATTGCCTCCTGTTCTGTCCAGTGGCAGGTTTAACCTTTTCAGGTCATAGAAACGGAATCCCTCCGCCCAAAGTTCAATCCTTCTCTGTGTCATGATTTCCTCAATCAAAGCATCGCCGCTATTGGTAGACAACACATAGGCGGGATCCCGCTTATTGGCCAATGTAAACAGGGCCTGGCGTGCCTCAGTTTCTTTACCTCCTTGCCTGGCAAGCGCCTCGGCCTCTATCAGGTACATTTCAGCAGCACGCATGAACACAAGGTCGCCATTACTGTTACCAGGACTTGTCAACAGGAATTTACGGGTCATATAGGGCTTCCGTGTCCCCCCATCAACCAGCGGAAAAGTGGCATCCTTACCGGTAGAGTCCCAGAGTTTTTTCCTGAGATCCGTAGGAGTTATCTTGGCATATAACTTCGAGAAAATTGCTTTTGGATTACCACGGGTGTTGGTAGAAGAGAAATTACCCAAATAGGCATAGAATGAATAGAAATAGGTAGGATGATCATCTCGGTGGTCAATACCCCATATCCACTCAGGGTTGGTGGTGTTGGAGAACCCCGACATGTATTGGGTACTGTCCATCAGGGAGAAACCTTGACGGGCTTCAGCCGCCGTTTGAGCAGCCAATGCCCAGTTCTGTTGGGTAAGCGCTACCCGCGCCTTAATACCTTTCGCCACATTTACATTCAGGTGTGATTTGGCTGGCCGGGTAATGCCAGTCAACAAAGTGATAGCTTCATCCAGGTCTTTATTGATCTGGGTGTATACTTCAGCAACGGTATTTCTCGGTAATGCCGTTGTGCTGGGTACTAATACAAGCGACAGCCCCATGCCATCATTGGCGGCACCGGCAACAAAACGTTCGCCAAACAACTGGATCATCTGGAAATAGCTCCAGGCCCTGTAGGCATACGCTTGCCCTTTGATCAACTTCTTGTCTGCGTCAGGTCCTACGGCGTTGTCTATATTGGCAATGATCATATTGGCATTGCCAATCATGCTATAGTAAAAACCATAACTAAAACGAACGATGGTGCTTTGATCATTACGCTGCCCCAGCCAGCGGTATTCACTTACAAACCAGCCATTGGCATTGGCTGTCATTACAAAGTCCTCGCCCAATACTTCCATATAAAGCATGTTACCGCTATGGCCACCCAGTGCCTGGGTGCTGTACCACTGGGAGTACATCATGCGGTGCATACCATTAATAGTAGCCATGGCATTCTTAGTAGTGGCAAATATCTCTTCGGGTCTTAAGGGAGAAGCCGGTGGAGTTAATTCCAGGTAATCTTTATTACAACTGCTGCCGAGTAAGACAGTGCTTATTAGCACTACTGCCAATAATTTATTTTTAAATGCTTTCATTGCGTATTTTTTAGAAGTTTACACTAAGTCCCAGGTTGAATACTCTTGCTGCGTCATAAGAATCACTGGTTGTGCCGGCAAAGCTGCCATTCACATTCATACCTTTTCGCTTGGTGAAAAAGTGCAGGTTCTCGGCACTTACATACACCATTACATTTGATGCGCCAATTTTTGAAATAAGAGAAGCGGGTAACCTGTACGACAGGTTTACGTTGTTGATAGACAAATAGGAGGCATCTGTCAGCCAGCGCGTAGAGGCCGCCCCGAACTGGTCCCTTCTTGTTTCATCAAGCCGGGGAACATTGGTAATATCACCGGGTTTCTGCCAGCGCTTCAGGATATCTGTGTGATAGGTAACACCCGCAACGGATGTGGTCATTAATGAACCATACACACCGTCATATACATAGCCACCCAATTGATAGGTCAATGTAAAACTCAGGTCAAAATTCTTATAGGACAGATTATTGATAATACTACCATACACATCCGGTATAGCAGACTTTCCAATATAAGTCTGTCTGGCATTATTATGATCAATGGTTACGGTGTCTTTTCCGCCTTTTCCATTATCCACCAATCTTGAATTGGTAGTGCTATAAGTGATAGCTCCTAAATAAAGCGCCTGCCCGTCTGCGGGATCCACTCCATAATAGGTCCTGGTATAAAAGTCATAAATAGAGTGCCCAACCTCTCTTTTAAAGGGAGAGCTGGTTAATGTGGGCGTTGTGGGGGGCATTTCTGTCATCTTATTCTTATAAGAAGTGGCATTAACCGTCATGTTCCAGTTAAAATCCTTACTGCGAATAATCGCGCCGGTAATTTGTACTTCAATGCCCTTATTATCCATAGAGCCGATATTTTGCTGCACGGAATAAACGCCACTCGGTGTTCCTCCATTTTGGAGCGATTGCGGAACATCAAAGATCAGGCCTGAGCTTTTTCTGTAGAAGTAGCCGATGGTACCAGACAGTCTTTGCTGGAACAAAGAGAAATCAAGACCAATATCCAGGGGCTTTTGGGTTTCCCATGTTAAATTCGGACTGCCCAGGGAAGTGAGGACCACCCCGGGTCTGGTATCGTCATCGTAGCCAATGGAGTAACCCACTTGATAGGGATAGCTGGCTAACCCATTTGAGTTTCCGGTATAACCATAAGATGCACGGATCTTTAACAGGTCTACAAAGGGAACCTTAAAGAACTCCTCCTTGTCAATTCTCCAGCCAAGGCCTACAGACCAGAAGTTTTCCCACCTTAAATTAGTCGGAAACCTGGAGTTTCCATCCCTTCTCAGAGAGGCAGAAACAAGGTATTTATCTGCATAGTCATACTGAACTCTGGAAAGGAAAGCTTCAGTCCGGTTCTCTACTATCGAGGAGGTTAAAGAATTAATGGTTCCAAAGTTTTGGTAAACATAGATGTCTGAAAAACTCTCACCGATCCGCATACCAGATGTTCCGGTGCTTTTATAACTATAATTTTCATGTCCTACTATGGCATCAATGTTATGGGAACCGAAACTTTTATTAAAATTCAACAATTGGTTGAAGGTATGGCTGGTTACCTTGCCGGTAGTTAAGCTATACCGGCCCGAAGGATATCCATCACCTACTTTCGGATTTTCATAGCTTTCACCATTGGTGTTCGTTACATCCAGCGTGATATTAGTAGTGAACTTCAGCCAGGGAGTAAACATAACATCTGCATAACCGCGGGCAGAAATAACATCCCTTACATCATTGTCCTTATTCCAAAGGTGTTCGGCAATAGAATGCCGGCCACTGTTATAAGGACGGGCATAGCCAGACTCATTGCCATAATCAAACAGTGGGTTACCTTGCGCATCCCGCACCAGTGTTCCGGTGCCGGGTGCACGCAGATGGATCGGGTAAATAGGGGCAATATAGCGGGCAAAATAAAAAGGGTTTACAATACCACCGGTAGCAGAATAACTAAAATCAGACCTGTTACCTGCCAGGTTAACTCCTGATTTAAACCATTTGGTAGGAGTTACATTGACATTTACACGGCCTGTAAAGCGGGTCATCTCAGAGCGAAGGCCCCAGCCCCCTTCTTTCAAATAACTCAAAGAGGCGGTCATGTCCGATTTATCGCTACCGGAACTATACATCACGCTATATTGTTGGCGTGTGCCCTGGCGGGTAGCCTGGTCCAGCCAGTCCATATCATCGGGGTATAGCAGCTTAGCATTTGGATTCAGTTTTCCATCAATGCCAACAATCTCTCTGTTACCAACATTAAATGGATTATAATTCCCAAGTACCTGGTAAATATCACGGAAACTTCCAGTCCTGAACCTTTGATTGCCGGCATTGGAGCCGGTCGTGATCCTGGGCAGTGTACCAGTGGCAATCATGCTGGCACTATCCAATGGAGCGCCTGTAGGGCCATAAACCAGGCCATTGCGGTAAGACTCCCAGGCCAGCGGATAATATTGATACACATCTACAGTGTTATATTTTGGAATAGCAGGTTCGGTAACGCCCAACTGTGCTTTAAACTGAAGTGATTGTCTGCCTTTCTTACCTTTCTTGGTGGTGATTACAATTACCCCATTGGCGCCTCTTGAACCATATAATGCGGTGGTTGACGCATCTTTCAACACCGTCATCGTTTCAATATCATCCGGGTTGAAATTGGAAAAGCCTCCGTCATAAACGGCACCATCAACAACATACAAAGGGCCGCTTCCCAATGAATAAGAGCCAAACCCGCGCAAGATGATACCCGGGCTGGAGCCAGGGGAACCACTTGCTGAAGTAGTCTGAATGCCCGGAGCTGCGCCAACTATGGCGTTCAACGGATTGCTAAGTGTTCTTTTTTCCATCTCCTTGGCAGATACCTGAACGGCCGAACCCGTAAAGCTGGATTTCTTTACATTACCATACGCCAACACGATCACCTCATCCAGCTCAGCAGTAGTGGCTGCCAGTGATACATTAATAGTTGATTTGTTGCCAATCTGGATTTCTTTTGAAATCATACCAATCGAAGCAAACACAAGTACTTTGGCGGTGGCTGGCACTGAGAAGGAATAAGTGCCGTTTTCGTTGGAAGTAGTGCCGATCCTTGTATCCTTTACAAGTATCGAAACATTGGGCAGGGGGGCTCCCTTGTCATCTGTTACCGTTCCGGTAATAGTTTTTTGTGCTAACAACATACCTGTTATGCACAAAAAAGCAGTTAACATGGTTAACTTTTTTCTCATGTGACTGAGTTTTGGTTTTTAAATCGTGTTTCCTGAATAGTTGGCAATGCTATCGAATGATTGCGATTTCTTCAGCGACAATTTGATGAATGGAATAAAATCGCAATTCTAAAATAGAGTAGGAATAGGCGTAATAATTAGATGGTATATACCTCTTTATAGATTTTTTAGAAGATACTGCATTGAATAGTAGGCGCAAATGTATAATATTAGCAACAAAAAGAATACATGGCAGCAGCACTTGCTTAAATATACGGTAAAAATGTAATTAGTTCGGTTGGGTAAGAAGGAAATACTGGTTAAAAAATCGTTTCGAGTTCCCGTAGTGAATACACCGTGTAGGTTGGCTTCACTTCAGCTTCCGCATTAACATGGTTTACAAATACCTGGTCTATCCCGGCATTCATCGCCCCCTGGATATCCACTTCAATACTATCACCAAGCATAATACTGTTTTGTGGCAATGCCCGTGCTTTTTGAAAAGCATAATCAAAGATCTCCTTGTGCGGTTTCAGGCTGTTACTGCCTTCGGAAGTGATCACTTCCATAAAATACTTATCTATGCCGCTATGCTTAAGTTTGCTATGCTGGGTATGCTCAAAGCCATTCGTAATCAGGTGCAGCTTATAACCCTTGCCAGTAAGGTATTCCAGTATCTCTATTGTATGCGGGAACAGTAAATTACGGGAAGGCAGTAAATCTAAAAAGCGGTCGCCCATCTGCCGGGCTAGTTTCTCATCGCCGATCTTAAAGTCAAGCAATGTCAGCCACATCCGTTTCCAGCGTAGCTCATCTACCTTAATATAACCGTTCCGGTAGCGGGCCCACAGCTTATCATTATGTACCAGGTAATTCTTATGAAAAAGGTCAAAGTCATGTATGCCTCTGGTATGCAGGGCAAGCTCCTCATAAATATCGGCCAGTGTTTTACGGCTGTTGGCTTCAAAATCCCACAGGGTATGGTCAAGATCAAAAAAGAGATGCTGGTACTTCATGGAGCAAAAATACTTATAACTTCGTACCTATGAACGTTGTCATCACCGGCGCTTCCAAAGGGTTTGGAAAAGCATTGGCCGAACAGTTTGCTGCTCAGGGCCATAATCTCTTCATCTGCTCCCGCAGTGAAACCAACCTGTACAAAACAGTAGAAGACCTCATGCGGTTTTATCCGGATATACAGATCAGGGCCAATGCTTTCGATCTTTCTGTCAAAGAACAGGCAAAAGCCTTTGGCCATTGGGTATTGGGTTTTGGCGGATCCGTGGATGTGCTCATCAACAATGCCGGCTTATTTGATCCGGGAAGTGTACACAATGAGCCGGAAGGAACATTGGAACACATGCTCAATGTAAACCTGTTCAGCGCCTATCATGTTACCCGTACGATCATTCCGCAAATGATCAAGCAAAAAAGCGGACATATCTTCAACATGTGCTCCATTGCTTCGCTCCACGCCTATAACAATGGCGGGGCTTACAGCATCAGTAAATATGCATTGGCTGGTTTTTCCCGCAACCTGCGGGAGGAAATGAAACCCCATGGCATCAAAGTTACCGCCATCTATCCCGGAGCTGCCTATACCGACTCGTGGGCGGGCAGTGGTGTAGATCCCAAACGTATTATGGAAGCAAAAGACATCGCCACCATGGTATATGCAGCAGCACAACTTTCCCCTCAGGCCTGTGTGGAAGATATTATACTACGCCCGCAACTGGGTGATTTATAAGCAGGTGCAACCGCTCATCCTTTAACTGACATTTAACGTCAACAAATCAGGGAAGGCTTGGCCGCAAAATTTATATTTGTTAAACAGCCATAGGCTGCAAAAATGTAATCTATTAAAGGAAAACTACATACTTTACTTTTATGGGTGAGCCTGTTTAGCCTGCAGTGGGCAAATGGGCAGGTTAAATTTTATACCCAGGTCAACGAACCCGTCGTTCAATACCCCCAGACATTCCAGGTACAATACATCATTGAAGGTTCCCGCAACGTGCGTGATTTCAAAGTCCCGGAATTCACCGATTTCCGCGTCGAAGAAACATTTGATTACCAGAATACAACCAGTATCCAAACGCAAACCAGGCAGTTACTGGAATCCTATACAAAGATCATCATTCTTTCTCCCCGCCGCAGCGGACGCTTTACGATACCGGGTGCCATGGCCATCATTGATGGTAAACAAATGCGCTCCGCACCGGTAAAAGTATTAGTGCAACGTACGGGTTTATCGGCTGCAGGTGGAAATAGCGGGGAAGAAGTGGATATGGAGTCTGCTTCCGAACTGCAGCCGGGAGAAGATGTTACCGAAGAGATCCACAAAAACTTCTTCCTGCGTACCGAAGTGAACAAAACAACCTGTTACGTGGGAGAGCCTGTAATGGCCGTCTATAAATCCTATTCAAGGCTGAGTGCCAATGCGCAGGTAGTAAAACGGCCATCATTAAATGGGTTCAGTGTCATTGAAATGGTAGATGCCTACGACAACAGGCAGGAAATAGAAGTATACAAAGGCGTACCTTATTATGTCAACATCATCCGCAAAGTGCAATTGATCCCTTTGCAGGAAGGTGATTTCTCCCTCGACCCTGCCGAGGTGGAAGGCATGATCCACTTCCGGAAAAAAGATGCCGCTACCGGCGACTGGACAAATGCCGATTATCCGGTGGCCGTACGCTCCGAACCGGTCAACATTGCTGTTAAATCATTGCCCGTTGCCAATCAGCCACCTCACTTTACAGGGGCAGTAGGCAAATTCAATATCGCCGTACACGCCCCCACTAATCCGATCCGCCAGGGCGATCTCGTAAAAATACAGGTAACCATTTCCGGTACAGGCAACCTTACCCTGCTCATGGCCCCTGCTGTAAAATGGCCCAAAGGTGTGGATACAGCCGATCCTGCGGTTAAGGAAGAGGTAAACAAATATGCCTGGCCACTCACCGGCAGCAAACAATTTGAATACTCCTTTGCCGCCCCTGATACAGGCGCCTGCACCATTCCGGCCATTGAATACGCATATTACGATCTGGAGCAGAAAGCGTATAAAACAGCAGTAAGTGAGCCAATAACCATGCGCATCATGCCTGCTGTGAGCAAGGCTGAAATGGACGAGCGCAACGCTGCCATCCTGCACAACAATCAAACAGGCATTCCCAAACACTTATATTTCTTTGCCGCCATTGTATTGGGCATCGCAGGGTGGATCTTCTACCAGTCGTGGCAATTGAAGAAAGCCAGGCAACAGGCCAGGCTGGCAGTTGTAAATGCCGCCGCGCCACCACCTGCGCCGAAAGTAACAGATCCCGATGAAACACTGGCTATAGCGCGTGAAGCGCTGCAACAAAGCGATAAGCGGTTATTCTGCCGGGAAATACAACAGGCGCTTTGGAAAATCGTGGCCGAAAAATACCAGGTACCTCCTTCGGCACTCAACAAGCAAAACGTGACCGGCATCCTGGCTGCCAAAGGAGTGCCGGCAGATACCGTTCAACGGCTCATAACTGTCTTGAATGAATGTGAATGGGCGTTATATGCGCCCGACCAGCAGGTAGATGATATGAAAAGGATATTCTATGAATCAAGGGCTTTATTACAGGAATTGCAGCAGGTATAGGCTATTCCGTGTATTTATACCCAACCCCCCTTACAGAATGAAAGAACTGCGGATTGCGGCTATCCGCTTCAAAATACTTCCGGAAATTAAGAATGAAATTATCAATAGTGCGGGTAGTAGGATAAACATTATAGCCCCAAACCGTTTGCAGGATCTTTTCCCGGGGCACCACCTCATTTTTATTTTCAATAAGCAGCTTAAGCAACATGGCTTCCTTCTTGCTTAACTGTATCCGTTCGCCGGCCTTTGTAGTTGCTTCCTGCGCTTTAAAATCCACCACATTGTTGCCAAAACTGTACGTGTCGCCTACTGAGTCCTTATCCAGCATCTTCTTATTCTTGTCAATCAGTTTCTGAACACGCAGCAACAGCTCTTCCAGGTTAAAAGGCTTCGTGAGGTAATCGTCGGCGCCTTTCTTCAATCCCAGTACCCGGTCGGAACTGGCATTTTTGGCGCTGAGGATGAGGATTGGCACCTCATTATTCTGTACGCGGATCGTTTCTGTAACACTAATACCATCCAGTTCGGGTAACATCACATCCAGTATCAGCAGGTCAAAATACTCATCCTGTACCTTCTGCAGGGCTTCACTGCCGGTAAAGGCGGAAGTCACCTCATACCCTTCCAGCTCCAGGTTCAGCTTCAATGCCTCATGGAGGTTTTCTTCATCTTCAACCAGTAAAATAGAGGGCCTCGTACTCATGGATAGTATTTACTTGGTAAAACTAACGCTAAAATTACAGCCCGTGGGCAAATTATCCATTACCCGGATGGTCGCTTTATGATCTTTTGCAATTTTATGACACAGGAATAGCCCCAGGCCGGTTCCCTTTGCAGTACGGGTATTCTCATTGCCGATCCGGTAAAACTTTTCAAACACCTTCCGCTTCTCATCATCCGGAATACCCGGCCCCTGGTCAATCACCTCTAATAGTACCTGTTTATTGGCTGCATGCAGCTTACATTGTATAAGCCCTTCTTTGGGGGAATATTTAACAGCATTCTCCAGCAGGTTATTCACCAGTATCTGGAGCAGGAGGGAATCGCCGGTAATATCTATTTCGGGGATAATAGAAGAGGCCCAATGCCTTTCCGGAAACCGGCTCTTAAAGTCATTAAAAGAAGATTTCACCAGTTCAGAAAGATCAAGCTCTTCATACGACATCCGGTAACGGCGGCCTTCCAGTTGAGCCGATACCAGTATATTATTGACAAGCGCATTCAGGCGGTTTACTTCCTGCACCGTCATCTGTAATAGCTTCTGCCTTTTACTTTCTTCGAGCGCATGTTTTTGTAATGTTTCCAGGTTTAGCTTGGCAACAGCAATAGGGGTTTTTAACTCATGGGTTACAGTCATCATAAAATTCTGCTGCTGATGCTGGAGGCGGAGGAATGCCCTGTATACAAACAAAGCACTTATCAGGGTCAGGGCAAGAAAAGTAATACCTTCCCCTATATATTGGGCTGTCTTTCGCTTCTTCTCTGCAGTGATCTGATCGTATTTCTCGGGGTATTTGGGATCGTCCAGGATCAGTTCATTCAGTTTGTAATTCGTCATCTGCCGGTTCTGGTTTTCCAGGGCAATAAACCACCAGATCAGCGCAGCTACAATATACAATAGCAGGAACCAGTAAATGGCGCTAATGAAATAGAGTCTTTTTTTGGAGGCGGCTTGCATCTGTCCTACTTCGCTTTTTCTATCCGTATGCCCACATTCATCACATGCTCCAGCGGGTCTTCGCGCATAATATTGGCAATGCGGAAATGATAAATACCTTTTTTCAGGGCTTCGGGCCGTTGGGCGGGAGTAATAAGGATCCGGTGCTCAAAAATATCGTCCATGCCCGTACCCAGCCAGCCTTTACTGTCTGTAGCCAGTTGCAGTTCCAGGGATTGACTGTTTTTGGAACCGCCCGGAGGCTGTGCTTCAATATTCACCCAGATATTTTTATAGCGATAGGCGTCCGTATGCCGGATGACCAGGTAAACATTATACAGGCTGGTAGTGTCTTTAATCTCAAAACTGATCTCGGGCTTGAACTGGCTGCTCCAGGCCTGTTTGGGGATAGCTACATTCTTTTCAAAAACGTCTATAGTGGTACAGGAACTGATAACAAGGAAACAGGAAACAAGGAAGGTGAGAGGCAGAATATGGAGATAAAGGTTCCTTTTCAATGGAAAATATTTTTACAAATATAAGCATCGGCCCAAAAGGTGCAAGAAAGGCCAGGGGTAAAGGGTAAGTGGGTAAAAACGGCAAGTGGTAAATGGCGAGTAGCGAGTGGGCCTTAGCTGCGACTTGCTAACTAATCCGTACTACTCGCCACTTGCTACTCACCACTCGCCTCTTATAATACATTAAGTACTTGTTCCTTGGCTTTCTCCATTTCATCCTTCATAAGTACTACACACTTCTGGATGCTGGAATCGTACGCTTTGGCGCCGGTAGTGTTAATCTCCCGGCCTATCTCCTGGAGAATAAAAGATAACTTCTTGCCTTTATTTTCGTCCGGCTCTTCAAGAATAGATACAAAATAATCGCAGTGGTTCTTCAGGCGTACCTGCTCTTCGGTCAGGTCAATCTTTTCAATATAATAAATAAGCTCCTGCTCCAGCCGGTTGGGGTCGTAATTCTCCTTGCCTACATGCTCTTCCAATACCTTTACCAGGCCATCCTTGATCTTTTGCTTGCGCAAAGGCTCTAATAAGATCACCTCTTCCTGTTGCTTGCGGATATTGGTAATGCGCAACAACAGGTCCTGTTGTAAAACCCTGCCCTCTTCCTGGCGATGCAGGTTCAGGTTTTGGATCGCGCTCTCGATCACCTTCTCAAAGGCCTGCCATTCATCGGGCGTAAGTGTTTCTCCCGTAGGGGTGATCACTTCTGGTAACTTAATAAGGGTGCTTAAAATATGTGCAGGATCAAGATCAAGCGCTTTCGACAGCTCGGCAATAGGTTTATAATATGCTTTGGCAAGGTCAGTATTGATACTTACCGGTTTGGCTGCGCCACTTTCCTTAAGGCTGATCGAACAGTCTACCGTTCCCCGCCCCAGTTTCTTTGATAACAAGGCCCGGATATCAAATTCAAAGGGTTTTAAGAATGCTGGCATCTTCAAAGACAACTCAAACTGCTTCCCGTTCAATGATTTTATGTCCACCAGGAACGTTTTATCGCCCACTGGTTGCTCTGCTCTTCCAAAACCGGTCATAGACTTTAGCATATTATGGATTTTACGGCAAGGTAAGGAATTAGTTTATAGTTGTTAGTGAGCTTTTAAGAGAATAGCGAACTATAGATCTCAGAACGGCTCAACGCACGCATGTCACCGGGCTGCAACCCTTCAATCGTAAGCCGCTCTATCCGGTAACGGATCAAACGAAGGGTAGGGAACCCTGCCTGGGCGGTCATCTTACGTACCTGCCGGTTCTTACCCTCTGTAAGTAGCAGTTTCAGCCAGCTATCGGGAACATTTTTACGATAACGGATAGGAGGGTTACGTTCCGGCACAGCCGGTGGCCTATCAAAAACAATAGCCTTACAAGGTTTGGTGCGGTAAGGTTTTCCATCAACGGTTATAATCACGCCCGGTTCCAGCTTCCTGGCGCCTGCCTCATCAATCGTTCCTTCCACCTGTACCCAGTATTCCCTTTCATGGGCAAACCTTGGGTCCAGCAGGCGATAATTCAGTTGCTTGTCATTCGTAAGTAATAACAATCCTTCACTGTCATAGTCAAGCCTGCCTACAGGATATACATCAGATGGAACAGGAAAGTAATCCTTCAATGTTCGCTTGCCGCCTTCCGGCGTGAATTGTGATAATACCTGGAATGGTTTATAAATGATAAAATAGAGGAGCATAGTAAAAGAAAAATCTCCCGGTGAACCGGGAGATTTATTATGTGGATGGGTTAGTAAGTACCGGGAAATAAATTTCCCTACACAATATTAAAAATAATTTTTTCTATACGGAAAAATTTTATGATAAATTTTATTCACATTTTTTTTGAAGCTGTGGAAATCGGGGTCCCCCAACCTGGGGATGTTAATGACTTTACCGACATATTCTTTCACATCAGCTCATCATACATCGCTTACCCGGTATTTTGATTCCCTTGTAAACCTTCATCAATACTGTGTTTGAACAATAGTACCTTTGCGCAAATTACAACTATGAAATTTCCCGCTCCGATAGCAGTACAGGAAATAGCGCGCCTGATAGGTGCAAAACTGGTAGGCAATGTAAATAGTCCCGTAACAGGTATCAATGAAATACATAAAGTAGAACCGGGCGACCTGGTATTTGTTGATCATCCCAAATACTACGACAAGTGCATCCATTCTGCCGCCACCTTTATCATCATCAATAAGGAAACAAACTTCCCCGAAGGGAAAGCCCTGCTCATAGTAGAGCAACCCTTCGAAGCTTATCAAACCGTCATCCGCCACTTCCGCCCTTTTGAACCGGCCAATAAAATGATCAGTGATTCTGCCGTTATTGGGGAAGGCTGCTACATAGGCCCTAATGTATTCATAGGCCATCATGTAACCATAGGCAGGAATTGCCGGATATTCCCCAATGTTACCATACTGGACCATTGTATAATAGGAGATAACGTAATCATACAGGCTGGTACCGTTATTGGCTCCGACGCCTTCTATTACAATACCAAAAAAGACCGTGAAGTATGGTACAAGCGTATGGAAAGCGGTGGCCGGGTTGTGATTGAGGATGATGTGGAAATTGGAGCCAACTGTACCATTGACCGCGGCGTAAGTCACGATACCTTAATTGGCAGGGGCACCAAAATGGACAACCTCATCCAGATCGGTCATGATACAGTGGTAGGTAAAAATTGCCTGTTTGCTTCACAGGTAGGTATTGCCGGAGCTTCAACTATTGAAGACGGTGTAATACTTTGGGGCCAGGTAGGCGTTTCCAAAACCCTTACCATCGGCGCCAATGCTGTGGTATTGGCGCAGAGCGGTGTGCCGGCTTCCCTGGAAGGAGGGAAAACATACTTTGGTTACCCGGCAGAAGATGCGTCCGTCAAAAAACGCGAGATCGTCTGGATCAAACGCATTCCGGAGATATGGGAAAAAATTAAGGGCCTGAAATAAGGCCCTTTATCTTTTGTTAGCTGAACTTGGCAAGGAATTCATCTCTTTTACGGATCGAAACCTCAATCGTAGTACCATCTTCCATTTCAATATAGCCGCCCCTTCCCCGGTGGTACTTCTTTACATAATAATGGTTAATCATATGCGAATGATGGATGCGGGAAAACTGGTCCTTGCTAAGTATATCTTCAAACTCCTTGAGTGTCTTGGAAACAATAACACTGGGGGCATTCTTTAAATAAATAATAGTATAATTATTCTTAGCCTCCATCCGTATACAATCCTCCGTATTTACAAACACCAACCCATCCAGGGTAGGTAAGGCCATTCGCTGGAAAGCGTTTTTAGGGGTATAAAGGTTGTAAAACAGGGTGTCAATACGCTTATGGATATTTTTAGTATCCAGCTTATTGGCTGCCTTTTGAACAGCCGCCTGCAATTCCTTGATATTAACAGGCTTCAGCAAATAATCCAGGGCCGAATATTTAATAGCGTTAATCGCATAATTGTCAAACGCCGTAACAAAAACAATCTCAAAATCAATAGTGGGTATCCCGTTCAGCAGGTCAAAAGCATTGCCATAAGGCATCTCAATATCCAGGAATACCAGGTCTGGCGCTGTTTCAGTAATCACCTCCGTACCCGTTTGGGCGTTGTCGGCCGTACCCGCTATCTCAATAAGTGGACAATACCTTAACAGCAATTCCTGTAACGTAGTAATATTATTGGGTTCATCGTCAATAAGAACAGTTCTGATCATATTAACTGAGTTTTGTAAGCAATTTGTTAGGAAAATAGATCTTGATCCGGGTACCGGCCGGATTATTCAGGGAATCAGTTTTATCAACTATTTCAATGGTAACAGATTCCGCGTACTGGCGGTTTAAAGCGTTGATCCTTTCGGCTGCTAGGGACATGCCCTTCGATTGATATTCCACATGCATCCGGGACCTGAACCTGCGGGCATTCTCCCTTCCGATGCCATTGTCATCCACAATACATAAAAGCTGGTCTCCGGGCTGCTCGAATTTTATCTCGATCAGGCCCTTCCCATCCTTTTTATGCCGGATACCGTGCCGGATACTGTTTTCTACGTAAGGCTGAAGGATCATGCTGGGTATGTGGATAAACTCCTTATCAATCCGTTCATCTGTTACGATGGAATAATCAAATGAATGCCCAAACCGCATCTTCTCCAGTTCAATATAGCGCGTCAGGTACTTTACTTCATGATCAATGGAAATAGTGCCTTTTTCGGCGCTGTCCATCGTCTGACGTATAAGGTGAGCAAACTCGGTCAGGTACTGATTGGTAGTTTCCAGGTCATTTTTAATAATAAAATGCTGGATCGAGTTCAGGCAGTTGAAAATAAAATGAGGGTTCATCTGGCTGCGCAGAGCCAGTTGCTCCAGGCTATTGATCTGTTGCCGCAGGGTTGCCCGTTCCTGCTCCCGTTGCTGAACGGTCCTGAACCGCCAGGTCAGTATCATCACGGTCATCCCAATGGCAAGCCCTACGATCAATACCTTAAACCACCAGGTTTGCCAGAAGGGTGTTTCTATTAAAAAAGGAATAACAACAGTATTACTGATCACCCCAAACTTATTAACGGCCAGCAATTCCAGTTGATAACTACCCGAGGGTAGTGAGGGATATTCCAGCAGGTTCTGCCGGGTTGAATCCCAGGTATCCTTCAATCCCTTTAAACGGTAATGGTACAATATATCCCCGCCCGACTTAAAAGAGATGCCGGCAAATTCGATCTTGAGGTTATTGTCATAATAATCCAATGTATAGGCTTTTTGCAGGGGCTGCGATTTACCTGATACAGATACGTCCAGTATCCGCAGGTCACACCGGGAGTAGTCCGACACCTTATTTTCATCAAAATAGGTCAGCCCCGCCGGCGATCCCACATACACCGTACTGCTGTCAACATAAATGGCATTAATAATATTGGAAGGGAGGCCGTCGGCGATCGAATAATGATGAATGGGATAGGATGGTTTGCTGAGATCAATCTTATTAATCCCTTTATCAGTACCCACCCAAAGGAAGTGCTTATCGGCAAACAGGCTGCGGCATATATTGCTGGAAAGACCCTGTTCTGTAGTTAAATGGCCGATGATCTGGTTACCCTTCATGCCAATAATGCCACCTCCATAAGTGGCTATCCATAAACTTCCATCGGCAGGGGTGGCAAAACAGGCAGTACGGTAGCGCAGGGCAGGGATACTATCGCCCAGGTAACGGGAAGTTTTATCTTTCGATACGATATATAATCCGCCCACGGAACCCACATAAAATTTACCATCATAATAACTGACAGCCGTAGAGCGGTGAGGCCAAATAGTATCTAAAATGCTCAGGTCTTTCTCCCGTACCCTGATCGTATTCCTGCCGGTACCTACCAGTAATGTTTCCGGGTCTATTTCGTCAATGGATTTGATGGGGTAGACATAATTAACAATACTTCTTCCTGGGGAACTACGTTTAAAAAGGAAAAGGTCAAAGCCTAAGATCAGGTCGCCATTGCTTACTTTTTTAATGCTCATCAGCCTGTTGCCGGTGAATTTCTTTAAAACACGGGAAAATGACTGACTGAAGCTGACCGAATCAACCCTGGCGCCTGTTATGGAATACATCTTGTTATAACCCGCGCCCACTAAAATCCTGTTATCATCTTTTGCCAGGGAAAATACCTCAGCATTTTTGCTGCCTGTAAAATATGTTTTAAAATTACGGGACACCAGTTTATAAACTCCTTCCCCCGCTGTGCCAAACCATATATTCTTCTCATAGTCAATCAACACGCTGTTAATCGGCTTCTCTTTCAGGAAAACTTCTTCAAAGCGGTCAAAGTGAAGGGTGTCTACCATCCAAACGCCCTCGTTGGAAGGTATAAAAAGCGTCTGTACCTGTTTTTGAATTGTATCATATTGCACGTATATATTGTTAGGTTCCATGGGGTGGTCTATATACTTTACAACGCTATCACGACGCACTAACGTTATAAGTACCTGAGGAGGTGGAGGGCGAGACCATAAAGGTTGCAGGTGGCCATCAACCAGCAAAAAAGACGAGTCGCCCATACCAAGAATAAGTCCTTCACGACCTATGAAATTAGGGTGCCCATGCAAAAATGTCCTGCCATATAAAACAGTCAGGTCCATGAATTTTTCCTGTCCCTTGCGGGTTTGCAGAAGGTAGGCTCCGGCATCGAACCTGCATAAGAGTATATTGTCATCTCTATCTCCAACAATACCTGTTATAGCTGTGTTCAGCTTTATTTTCTTAAGCAGGCTATCATTAGCGGCCGTATAGATCTTTCCCTGGTAATAATAACAAACAGTGTTTTTAAAGGGCGCTATCCATACTCTTCCGGCATGGTCAGCATAAAGCTTTATTACTTCCGCGTCTGGCAGCCCATCCGCTGTAGTAAAATTCTTAAAACGGGTGCCATCAAACCGGCTCAGGCCGGCTTCGGTAGCAAACCAGATAAATCCGTCTCTGTCCTGGCAAATATCATATACGGTAGAACCGGCCAGGCCATCTTTCGTATCATAACGCACGTAATTATATTCCTGCGCTGAGGTAGACAGTGGCAGAACACCCAAAAAAATAAAATAAAGGAACCTGTACCAGGTGGGAAATCGCTTACTGCCTGTAAAGAGCTGAATCAATACAGGCAAAAAAGTCAGACAAGGTGAGCAACATGTAATACCAGCAGCCGGCATTGGGTAAGGTTGGGATATTATTTCTGTCAGATAAGGCCAGCTGAAGATATGTAAAAAAAATCTTCTGTCAGATCAAAGAGTCTTAAGATTTTACTAATGTAGGAGTATTTACTTACTACTCGTATTCATAATTGTAAGGAAGTAATTCGGCCAGCTTTTTCCAGGCCCAGTACCCCGTATTAATAACATCATATTGCTCGTAGAAATAACCATTCTCCTCAATAACAAAGCCATCGGCAATATCCAGCAGCGTTACCTGCATACGGGTGTTGGCAGGTAGTTTAAACTCCTGCAGGAACCGCTTTTCCGGGAATACCGTCTTGTAGCTCACGCGATAGCGCCCCTGCCAGTTAATCGTTACATCATTACTGTCGGCCACATATTGTTCCCCGTCATACAGGTTATTAATAATCGTTCCTTTCACACTCTTGGGATCATTATCCATTTTTTCCACAATAAAACCCTCCTCAATAGCCACACTATCATACAAGGACCGCATAAAATGCAGCCGGGAGCCCAGGTAAGTTTTGGCGCGGTTCTTCTTCCAGGCCGCCTGGGCTTCCGTCGTACTGTCTATTTCCTGGAAAAAGGGATACCCGGTATACTGACTGATATTCGTATTATAATCATAGCTGAAAGAGTCCAGTTGATAACGGATCGTATACCCCAGGGCATAATTGGTAATAATAAGATCTTCCCTGGCGGTTACCTTTAACCGGTTACGTTTTTTGGTGTAGAAAAAACGCAATGCTTCCGGGTTACGGAGCACACATTGGGAAGCATTGGGGGTAGTACCGATAAAATGATCTGTAAAAAACGAACCATACTTTGCCAGGCCGTCCTGTACCTCATTACTGGCCACCACCGCTACCTCCGTCATCGTTTTTTCTTCCTTCACCAGCTCAATAACTACTGTATCCGCCATCGCCTGGTTACTGCTGATGCGTAAAACACTTTTATTATAACCAGTATAAGATACAATAAGATCGTACCCGCCGTTGGGTAAGCGCATAAAAAATAATCCTTCATTATTCGTAATCGTTCCGTGGGTAGTATTCTGGCAATAGGCAGAAGCGCCGTTCAGGGGCTGCCGGGAAGCAGAGTCGACCACCTTTCCAAGGATCGTGAAATCCTTTTGCTGTGAAAAGGCAGTTGTATAAAGAATTGTTAATAAAAGAGCTGCAATAATATTTTTCATCTGAGCGGATTGAGGCTGTTTTATGAACGTTTTTAGCGCCTTGAAAGTATACTGTTGCAACTACTTTGCCAGTTATAATGGCTGTGGGTGGAGCAGATAGCTTTCACATGCTTTTTCAATGCTTTGCGCTAATGGAGTAAAGGAAAAACCGGGCAATGCCTGCAGCAACTTGCCATGCTCAAAATAAGTTTTACTTTGGGCTATACGGGCACTCTGCTGGGTCAGTAACGGCTTCTTGCCGGAAAACACCGACTTCAGCTTTTCCAGCCGCCAGGCCATCTCTCCCAGGAAAGGGGTAGCCTCCCGGAAAGGCGGTTTCTTATTAAAACCCGCTGCTATCGTATTGAACAGTTGCCTGAACGACCAGTTATCACCACTTACAATAAAGCGTTCAGCGCTTATGGCCCCCTGCATCAGCAGTACCGCTGCCCGGGCCACATCCTGCACATCCACAAAACCATTCATGCCGTTCGTATACCAGGGAAACTCTTTAAAAGCATTCTTAAAAATGGCGCAACTGGAAGTATTCCAGTCCCCATAACCCAAAATAGTACTGGGGTTAAGTATTACCACGTCCAGGCCTTCACCCATACCCCGCCATACTTCCCGTTCTGCATGGTATTTACTGATGGCATACTGCGTATTCAATTTACTGTGCTGCCATTTTTTACTTTCAGTCACTGTATCTCCGTTGGCCGTTCTGCCCAGGGCGGCCACAGAACTGATATGCACAAAACGCCGTACATGCTTCTCCAGCGCCATATTCACCATATTGGCGGTGCCGTCAACATTCACATTAAACAGCTCCCGCTTCTCTTTGGGATCAAAAGAGACCCGCGCGGCTGAATGGACAACCGTATCAACCCCTTCCATCGCTTCATCCAGCGATACAACATCCAGGATATCACCATCCACCCATTCCACCGACTGCATAATAGCGGCAGGAATAAAAAAGGGAACTTTGCCGCTACGGCGTATAGCCCGTACTGCAAACCCCTGCTTGATCAGCTCCTGGATAATATAAGCGCCCAGGAAACCTGTACCACCTGTTATAAATACCTTCTTTGACAAATCAGATAATTAGATTCAAAAACGCCTGTATTCTTTTTTAACGGATCAGCTATTATAATTATAATACCCTTTCTTCGTTTTCCTGCCCAGTTCCTGCTTATCTACGCGCTCCTTTTGTAAGGGGGAAGGCCGCAAACGTTCCGGACTCCCCAGTTGTTCATATACCGAACAGCTAACCGCATAATTCACATCATTGCCAATAAGATCCATCAACCGGAAAGGCCCCATCTTAAAACCTGTCGCTTCCAGCAAAAGGTCAATCGTCTCAAAATCACCAATCCCTTGCTCTGCCAGCTTCAGTGCTTCCAGGTAATAAGGCCGGGCTACATGGTTCACAATAAATCCCGGCGCATCCTTGCACAGTACTGGTGTCTTGCCCAGTTGCCTGGCCAGTTCAACAATCGTGGCTATCGTATGGTTATTGCTATAGGGAGTAGTGACCACCTCTACCAGCTTCATCACCGGGGCGGGATTAAAAAAGTGCATGCCGGCCACACGCTCAGGACGCATTACCTGCCGGGCAATATCAGTAACAGAAAGGGAAGAAGTATTCGTGGCAAAAATCACTTCGCTGTGGTTCACTTCAGCAAGCTGGTTAAAGAGCGCTGTCTTAATGCCAGGCTTTTCAACGATCGCTTCAATAACAACATCTGCCAGGCAATCATTCATATCGTGTGTAAAACGCAGGCGGCTCAGGGTATCAGCCTTATCCTGGGTAGTTATCTTATGCTTCTCTGTCAGTTGTTGGAGGGTTGCCTGCATACCTTGCTCCGCTTTGCCGACCATCTCATCGTTCACATCATACAGGATCGTATAAAAACCACTTTGCGCCGCTATCTGTGCAATACCACTGCCCATAGTACCTGCACCGCAAACGCAAACTGTCTGTATTATCTGGTCCAAAATTGTTACGATTTATATTGGATTGGAAGTATACGCTGCGACTCTTTTTCAAATGTTGTTACCAACAAACCAGTCACTCCAAAACGCGGCAGCAATTCTGAATGCTGGATGTTGAATTCTAGATGCTGTTCTATATCGCACTCGTGAACTGTCGCAAAAACCGCACATCATTTTCACTGAAAAGACGGATATCATTAATGCCATACTTCAGCAGGGCCGGGCGTTCAATGCCCATGCCGAAAGCAAATCCTGTATACTTATTGGAGTCAATCTTGCAATTCTCCAGCACCTTGGGATGTACCATGCCGCAACCCAGGATCTCCAGCCAGCCGGTACGTTTACATACGGCACAACCTTCACCTCCGCAGATCTGGCATTGTATATCCATTTCAGCGCTGGGCTCAGTGAACGGGAAATAGCTGGGGCGGAAACGCACCTTAATATCCTTGCCATACATCTCCTGTACAAAGAAATACAAGGTCTGTTTCAGGTCGGCAAAAGATACATTCTCGTCAATATACAATCCCTCGATCTGGTGAAAAAAGCAATGGCTGCGGGCGCTTACCGTTTCATTCCGGTATACACGTCCGGGACAGATAATCCGGATGGGCAGGGGATTCTGCTCCATCGCCCGTATCTGTGTATTGCTCGTATGCGTACGTAAAAGCCAGTCGGGCTTTTGCTGAATATAAAAAGTATCCTGCATATCCCGCGCGGGGTGGTGCTCCGGCAGGTTCAGGGCAGTGAAATTATGCCAGTCATCTTCAATTTCAGGCCCCTCGGCTACAGAAAATCCAAGGCGTTGGAAAATGCTGATCACCTGGTTCAGGAACAGGTTAATGGGGTGGCGGGTACCCAAGGGCAGGGGATCGCCGGGAAGGGTTACATCAATAGAAGAAGCAGTAGCGGAAGAGCTGCTCTCCAATTGCTGTTTCCAGGTTTCATACTTACTTTCTGCCAATTGCTTAAACTCATTCAATACCTGGCCGAACTCTTTCTTCTTATCGGTAGCCACATTTTTCATCTCTGTAAAAAGGTTCTTTACAATCCCCTTCGTACCGAGAAATTTGATCCGGTAGGCTTCCAATGCTTCGGCCCCGTCATTGGCCAATTGCTCAATTTCCTTCTTATAGGCCGCGATCTGTTCTAACAATTGTTCCATACCGGCAAAGATAATAAAGGAAGTCCGAAAAGCCCCCGAAGTCGGAAAGTCCGCAGGCCAGAAAATCCGGGACTATTGGTCCCTAAATGCTTTTCTTTCCGGCTTCTGACTTCCGGCCTCCGACTTCTGTTTTTTCCAATTATCTTGCGCCCATGTCGGATATTTTTAATATCGCTGATTTCCTGGAGCCCGTCAACCGGGCTGTACTTTCCAGGGATGAGTCCTATAAAGATGGTCAGTTGGGCAAAACCCTCCAGGTGTATGAGGAAGAAATGCCCGATCTGACGGGGGTGGATATCGTATTGGTAGGCTGCGGGGATACCAGGGGGGCGGGCATTCCACCCACCCAGCAACTGGGACCGGATTGGATACGGGCCGAATTTTACCAGCTTTTCTACTGGCACCAGGATATTTCCATAGCCGATATTGGGAACATTAAAAAAGGTGCCTCCCTCAAGGATACCTATGCTGCCTTGAAAACCGTCCTGGCCGAACTTACCGGCGCCGGTAAACTGGTAGTCATACTGGGTGGCTCACATGATCTTACCCTCGCGCAATATGGCATGTATGCCGATCAGAAAAGGATCATAGATGCCGTATGTGTAGATGCCCTGATAGATCTTTCCATGGACTCCCTGCAGCGGGACCAGAACTTCCTCATGGAAATGCTCACCGGCGAGCCCAACTTCATCCGTCATTACAACCACATCGGTTTCCAAAGCTACTATGTACATCCGCACATGCTGGAAACCATGGACAAGCTCCGCTTTGATTGCTTCCGCGTAGGGATGGTCAAAGAACAAATAGAGGAAATGGAGCCGGTTATCCGTAACAGCCAGTTAATCAGTTTTGATATCGCCGCCATCGCCAATGCATTTGCGCCCGCCAATACCGTAACCCCCAACGGGTTCAACGGTGAGGAGGCCTGTATCCTCATGCGGTATGCAGGAATGAGTACCCACGCAAGCACCATCGGCATATATGGGTACATCCCTTCCCGGGACAAAGACATGCTCACGGCTAAGCAGATCAGTCACATGCTGTGGTACCTCATAGATGGCCGTAGCCGGGGTAGGCGGGAAGCGAAAGTGGAAGAAAAAGATTCTTTCAATGAATTCAACATGGCATTTGCGGAAATAGAATCCGTCTTCCTGCAAAGCAAAAAAACGGGCCGCTGGTGGATGCAATTGCCCGATAAAAAATTCATTCCCTGCTCCTATAAAGATTACCTGCTGGCTGGCCGCAATGAAATACCGGAAAGATGGTTGCGCGCACAGGAGAGAGAATAATGTATATTGGACTATGAAAAAAAATACAGGGTATCTACTCTTCACCATGCTGGTTTTTGCGGCCTGCTCTCCGCAAAAACACATCAACAAACAGGCACGCCAGTCCATCCTGCAGGACCCTGCAGTAAGCAAGGCGCATATTGGTGTCAGTATCTTTGATCTTACGGATAATAAGTACCTGTATAACTACCAGGGCGACAAATACTTTGTACCGGCTTCCAATACCAAGATCGTCACCTGCTTTGCCGCCCTCAAATACCTCGGGGATAGCCTTACGGGTGTCCGTTACCTCGAAAACGATACCGCTGTCTTCCTCCTGCCGGCTGCAGATCCTACCTTATTACATCCGGAATTCAAAAAACAACCGGTCATAGACTTCCTGCAAAAGACAACAAAAAACATATACATCACCGATCAGGATTGGAAAGATAAACCACTTGGCTCAGGCTGGGGCTGGAGTGATTACAATGAAGACTACATGCCCGAACGCAGTGCATTGCCCGTCTTTGGCAACATCGTGCGCTGGGTGCAGGAAGCGCCGGAGGGCGTGCAGAACGAAGACCCGCTCTTTGCACCCAGTCCCAACATCTATTCCATGCCGGAAGTAGACTGGAAAGTGCGCTTCAACCTTGATACAACCCGGAAAAGCTTTTATGTGGAACGTGAACTGGGCGAAAACATCTTTCACGTCACACAGGGGCCGGAAAAAAAGAAAGAGCAGGAAGTCCCTTTTGTAACACATGGCATTCAGTCGGCCCTGGAGCTGCTGCCGGATACCGTGCACAGGGAAGTCGTATACAAAACATGGAAATCAACCCGCAACCTGCAACCCATGATCCGCAGTCAGCAACCGGTAACGATACATTCACAGCCTACCGATTCCATGCTGAAGCCCATGATGCACCGGAGCGATAACTTTTATGCAGAGCAGGCACTGCTCATGGTAAGCAATCAAAAGCTGGGCATCATGAGTGACCGCTCTATCATTGATACCCTTTTAAAAAACGATCTGGCCGATCTGCCGCAGGCGCCCCGCTGGGTAGATGGCAGCGGGCTCAGCAGGTACAACCTCTTTTCTCCGCAGGATTTTGTGGCCATACTCAACAAAATGCAGCAACAATTTGGGATGGACCGCCTGAAAAACATCTTCCCTACGGGGGGACGTGGTACATTGGGCAACTTCTATAAAAAAGACAGCGGTTACCTCTATGCAAAAACAGGCACCTTATCGGGTGTGGTAGCATTAAGCGGTTACCTCTATACCCGTAAAAACAAACTGCTCATCTTCTCAGTACTCGTCAACAATCACAATGGCAATGCCGTAGCCGTCAGGCGCAGCGTGGAAGCCTTCCTCACCGGTATCAGGAATAAATATTAATAAATACCAGGTCAGGGCAATGTAATACGTTCCAATGGTTTAATATTCATAGAGGCCGCCAGCTCCTGGTAGGCCAGTACAGGCGTTTTGGGTAAAGTGGAGGCTATCAGTTGGCGTAAACGGGGCCTCACTTCATTCGTGGTTAATATAGCAGCCGAAGCTTGTTCATTCGTCAGGAGCGCTGAAATGGCTTGTTTGATATGGGCTGCATCTGTTGCAGGAAGTATATCGGCCAGCAATTGTCTTTCAATATCGGGATCGAGCAGGTATACAGGAAGAACGCTTTGACCTTGGGTATGCTTGTGGCTGATATAATGCTTCAGGTTTGTTCGCACAAAACTACAGGTATTAACCGGGTCGTTCAGCCAGCTTGCCCCTGGTTCATGCCGGGTGGTCAGGCGCACATCAAAAACAATGTACTCCTGTCCGTCAGCTACCACATAATCAAATTCCAATATAGATTGAAGTATTTGCGGCAGGTGACGGATCGATATCTCTTCTGCTACCAGCAGGCGCAGTACCCGGGTAATAAATACGGCTGATCGCTTTACCCTGGCATCCCGCACCAGGTCGGGAAAAGCAGCCGCCAGTTTATTCAGCCAGGAACCAACAGAGGAGCAGGTAATAAAAAAAGAAGCATGATCACGCAACAACCTGGCCGTAGCCTGCGTAATAAACGTCCAGGGCGACACTGGTTGCAAGCCTTTCACAGGCAGGAACAACACATCATTCAACTGTACCTGGAAATAAGCATCCGGCAAACCATTGTTCATCACGAATCTTATTTCAGGATACAAAATGCCCAGTTCATAGAACAGGTCCTCTCTCATATACTTAAACACATGCTTATCATTGTCCGTCAAATGCTGATTAAGTTTATCGAACCAGTCTTCCGGAAAATGAATAGCAATAGTGCTGGCCGAAAACCGGTTGATCAGGTTTTCAGCCAGTACGTCTGCCGGCCATTCACACCTTAGGCTCTCATTAAATACCTCACAAAGGCGTTGCTGGTCAGTCAGCCCAATCCCTTGTTTAAGTACTGTCTGTAATACGTCTGTAAAATCATCCGGTACTACAGCCGATGGATAAAGGCTTTTCCAGGCAACTGTTGCAGCGTCTTCGTTAATGAGCAAATGCCGGTTATAAATAAGGACCTGTTCTATAAATACAGTAATAAATTGCTGCACTTCCCCTGCGGTACTTTTCATTAACTCGGCTGTCAGGGCAGCCGGGGAAAATACTTGCGCTATAGGGCTTTGCCGGCAATAATAAAACACCTGCGAAGGCAGGTCCGCCGGGTAATCGGCTTCTCTGGAGTGAATAAAGCAGGCAGGTACATCCGGTGATAGTGCTGACTCAATAGTAGCCTGTAGGCGCCAGTCTGGTAACAGAAAATAACCTTGTACCCTGCCCACTGCTTTCAGCACTTCCTGTGTTGTTGCTTCCCGGCCGGCAAGATCAAATAATGCTTTCGATATACGAATCAGGATCATAATCAGGAGCTTTGGGTATAATGTTTCTGCCCGCCCGATGGAGCATTAATATTTTGACTAAGGCCTTCTACATCATATTGAGGTGCATTCATGGGTTTCTTGGCTTGTGAATGAACCTGCTCAGTCTTTAAAGGCATGCCACATTGTGTGCAAAAGCGCTGCGACAGCGTATTAATTACAGTGGCGCAGTGCGGACACCTGCTGACATCGTTTTCAGTAATAGTATCGTTCTGGCTTACATTGGTCGGGATATTATTGGTCCTTTCATCAATATTCTCGTTCACCGATAGGAAATAAACATCCGGAAACTCCAGCTTAAAAGCTTTTTTTGCATAATACCGGCACCTGTCATCTGCTACCAATACCGTATCCACCTTTTCCGCTTCAATGAAACCCCTGAAATCCGACAACAGGCTTTGTATACTGGCAGGCAACATGGCCAGGGTGCCCCGGCTGCCGGATTCAACAATATTTTCCCGGATAGTTGCTTCAAACGCTTCAGGAAGTTTCTTTTCAAGCAGCCCCACCCTGTTAGCCGGCAAGTCTGTCTTCAGGGCAACCCTTAAAGAACAGATGGTTGGCAGCAGGTCTTCACGCTCCAGGTCATCCGCACTAAGCGACAAAATAATAGTCCTTGCATCTGTCAGGGGCACCTGTTCAGATAACAATGCCTTAATAACCTTATTAAAACTCATTCTACGGGTAATATTCTCCTGGGGAAAAAGCGCTGAAATACGGTCTTTGATATCCGGATGCTTTTCACCCCAGCCAGTCAGCAGGACCTGTACATCCTGTAGGGTAGTAAACTCGGTAAGATACTTGCTCACAAGCATCTTTAAGTGATCCAGTATAAACCGGAAATAATCGTATACGGCTATTCCCCTGTTTTTCAGTAGTGTCTCATATTGCCGGTCTACCCAATAAGCGTCATCATAACCCAGCACTGTATTGGAGTCCTGTATCTTATTATATCCCTCGGCCGGGAGCTGAAGTGAAGCAAGCGTTTCGGGCGGAAGGATAGGGCAGTAGGCACAATCCGGCTTCACATAATTCAAGACCAGCGGTATCTCATTCAGCATAATAATATAACTATTCTGCGGCAGCGCATCTTCATTCGAGCGCACACGTACGCCTGGTATAGAAATGCCAAAAGCAGCTTTGATCTCTTCGCGCATGCGGGGAATATCTTCTTTAATATAACTCCATTCATTAGAGGCATCCGGGGGTACAAGATGTGCCGCAATCTCTACTATTAAAGGGGTTACAATATGATAAACATCCGGCTTGAAGTCCAGTTTAAATGTCTTTCTGTGTAACTGGGCAAACAACAACTGGAACAGCGTTGCTGTTGCTTCAGGCAAGATGCTGGAAGCAGCGGTCATTTGCTGGTACAATAGCTTAATAGACGTACTATCTTCTTCAGCAATAATAATTTCCTCCATCCTCTTATTAATATTTTCCGCCGTATATACCTCACACCTGTCCGGTGGAAGCAGTTGGAGGTAGGCTTTCAGGGAGGCTATTGCATCCTGTTCAGCAGCGTACAACCGGGCAAGTGTGGCAATGAATGCCCGCCATCCCATCGTTCCGGGAGCATAATGCCGGTTATACCTCAATAGCTGGTCAATTTCCTCCCATACTGTATTGGGCTGTGATCGTTGCTGAAGCTTTTCACGGAGGGCTTTTGTCCATATACCATATTCATTATGCAGAAACCGGTCAGGTTCATCATTCGTTTCTCCTTCTTCTTTTCCAAAAGCAGTATACAATGTTCGAAGTTCCTGCTCCAGGGCGCGTAAATCATGAAACCCCGTAGGGGCATTAACATATTGGGTAAAATAAGGATCGGCTTTTTGCCATTCGCCTTTCAGTAAATAGGCATGGAAAAGATGATAAGCTGCTTCCTGTTTATAATCATCATCCTCCCATAATCGCAGGCTCCGGGCAATGCATTCTTCATAATGCCCCAACATCCACAGGGCTGTGGTGACGGCCGGATATTCCTTGCGCATCATATCCTCTTCCTTCTTGTCAAAGATCCATTGGGCATCGGCCTGGGCCTGATCAGGTAACTGCAAATGCCAGTAAGTAAGCATGCGCATATACCGGGTCCATACATCATCTTCTCTTGATTTGAGGCGGCTATCAAAATAGGGCAGCGCCTGGTCATATTGGCGTAAATAATAGAACCTGTATCCCCGCCAGCTATCATACACATTATCGGGCGTTTCCAGCTTATCCAGGTAATCAAGAGATTCATCCATCATGCCCGAATCCAGCAAGGCGGCCAGTTTTTCTTCCTGGGTCGCATTATCATCTGGTTTTAAGGCTTCTGCCTGGTTTAAAACAAGCAAAGCATTGGCAGGCAGGCCTGCCACGCGTAAGTGGCGGCCAAGTATAGAGAGGTTAAAATAATCTTTATTGCCAGACAAAACACTTTGTTCCGCGTAATACACGGCTTTACGGGCTGCCGAAATAAAACTTTCTTCTCCAAAATCACCTTCTGCTTCAGCAAGCCTTGCCCTTGTTACATAGGCCCAGGCTTCAGAGCTGTCCGGCAACTTCTCCCGCATGCCGGCTTCCCAATAGGCAATGCCTTTTGTCAGTAAGGCTTTTTGTTGTTCCGGCTCCAGGCGCGACCCTGGAGATTTTAATAACATAAAGCAATTATCCGCCGCATACCAATAGGCATTCGTATGGTGCGAATTGCATAAGACCCCTTTTTCAAAAACAGGAGCTGCCTGGTCATAATTCCCTTGCCAGTACAGCCGCTTCCCCGCCTCCACATAATCATCTGCCGCTTCCTGTACTTTACCCATGCGCTGCAAAATATCTGCCTTCACCAGGTAGCCATACAGAATAGGATAAGTATTGCATCCTTTAATATCATCATTGATGGCCTTTACCACAAACGCACAGGCCGTGGCAAGGGACGATTGATTGGTTTTCGTTTTTAATACACAGGCAATAAAAAGACTTTCATTCGCTGTCGGAGCAGTGGCTTTTACTACCTCCGGCTTTTGGGCCGCCAGAAAATTGTCCGGCAACTCTTCCAACAACTTTTCTCCAATGGACAGGTCCGACAGGCACTCGATCAGAATGCGCGCTTTGAGGTACTTGAAAGCGGCATGATGGGGATACGCCGTCAATCCTTTATTCACAACAAACAGGGCCGTATCTGGCTCATTCTTTAGCAACAACGCCTGTGCCTTGATCAGTAGTCCGTCTTCCTGCAGCTCGTCGGCATACAACAGTCGCTCTGCCTCAGCAATCGCCTGGGCTGGTTTATTCAATTGTATAAAACATTTACCGCGGGTCTTGTGTACCAGGCCTTTCAGAAAAGAGTGACCGAAGGTTAATCCTTCTGTATGTTGCAGGGCAGCTTCATAATCCCCTTTTTCAAGGAACAATACCGCCTTACGTAAATTAATAGAATGTTGCCTTTCTGTGCCCGGGTGGTTATCCGAAAGCTGGTTAAAGATCTCCAGGGCGCGTTGCGTATCATTCATGCGCCGGTAAAGCTCTCCTAAATTTTCCAGCGCATACAGGTGCCGCGGGTTATGTTCTGTTACTGCTTTAAAATTCGCTTCAGCCCGCGGCAGTTCTTTTTTGGACAGCATATAACACCGACCCTCAAAAAGTAATAATTCAGGCAACGTATGCTCGGGAAGTAAAGGCTTCAACGCGTTAAAGCGGCTGATAACACTTTCCAGGAAAGCATAATGCTGAGTGGCCAACTGTTCTGACAATGTATGTTGCGCCCTCACAATAATATCCGCAGGATGTTCCGGGTCTTTTTCAAACGACTCAGTATAATGCGCCAATGCCTCCTTCTCTTCTTCAAGGGTCTGCAAAGTACGGCCCATAGCATAATGCAGTTCATACAAAGGAACACCTTCATGCTTATTCACAGTAATAGCCTGTTCAAAATGCCCCCGGGCTGTCTTATAATCTTGCTGGTTGAACCAATACCGCCCCAATTCATAGTACATCCGGTCAAGGGGAAGTATCTTCTGTTCAAACTGGTGCATGTAAGCTGGTTTTAAAAATTAAATGCAATAACTATTCACTGACTAATAATAGTATCCTCTTTGCCGCAGAATGGGCAGTGCGTTTTATCATGGAACGATGTGAACTCTGCTGGTAATTGCTTTTTACAACTCTTGCAACGGATCGACTTACCGCATTCGCCACAGAAGTTATAGCCTTCTTCATTCTCTTCACCGCACCAGATACATTTCACCTTACCAGCCTGTATGGTACTATTGCCCGGTGTAACAATAGAAGCATCCCATTCCTGTCCTGTACGGGTATATAACACCGGAATGCCAAAAAATGCCCGCTTGCCAATCTCTTGTCGTGCAGCTTTAAAAGCACTGATAATCTTATTACTCTTATTATGCTGATCAAAAAGCTTCTGGTAAAAAGCGATCGAAAAATTACAGGCCAGCTCCTGCGATATCTTCGATTGCATGGCCACCACAGAATGGATATCATCCTTAAAGGCATTCAATGCCAGCCCCGATCCTCTTTTAAAATTACCCGGTAAGGCACTTTCGCAGGTCTGGAAAAATACCATGCGCAACCTGCCGGGCTCTCTCACCTGGCTTTCCTTATACGCTTTAAACAAATTACTTTCCTTTTCCCACCTGATCTCCCGGCCGGTAACACAGGCAATCTCACCGCCATTTTCAGAGCAATAACCATGGGCTACTATATGAAGAATATCGGGATTGAATTGTACCAGCTTCTCAGAAACCTTGTCGAGGGTAACCTGGTAATTAATCTCTTCTTCTACATACCCTTCCTGCAACAACTTTTCATTCAGGTCTTCCTCGGTCAGCGATTCAACCCGGAACTTAATACCCGTACCTTTATAACTTGTATCGCGCAGTTCAAGCAGGTACTTACGGATATTGGCATACTGCAGGCAGGCCAGGTTATTCTTTTCCAGCTCTTCAGCCGAAGCATCATCCCGCGGGTCCCGAAGCCTTATCTTGCTATGTGGGCCAAAAGCGACAAACAGTATCTTGATCTCCTTATTAGCCACCTCATTCACCTTCTTCTCAAAAGGCTTTTTCAGCGACCGGTAAAAAAACACATTGCCCTTGTCCAGCAAAAACTCTCCATTCTTTTCATCCCGCTTGTGATAGATCAATTCCCAGGGCCAGCCAATAAACTCAGAGTCTTCTTCAAAAGCCAGTTGCAGGTTTACCTCCTTATTATCTTCATAAATCAGCTTTTCAAGGATCTTGCCCAGTTCATTATCCTGGTGCCCCAGTAAAATACTATACAGGTTTTCGCCCAGTATCTTAAAATCATTAATATGCTCTTCGCGGTGGAAAGTTCCCTCGCGTACCAGGCGGGTAAGCAGGTGTAAAGTATCCTTATAAAGATCAATCACATGCAGGCGGTAACTCTTGTTAGGGATTTCAATAGTATACTCTTCCCCGCCACCACCCACATAGGCGCCAGACACATTCAATCCTTCTATCGTCAACTTAATAGTAATCATCTTAATCTGTTATAATAGGCTAATCCATTTGTGCCGAAAGATCATACTGCTGTTCAAAAGGAATGGGCAGGTCATCATCAAACCAGCTTTTGAATAGATCACCGGCATTTTTGATATAGTCAAGCCATTCCTGGGGAGCGAAAGTTTTGTTCTTATAAGCTACCATGGCGGTTTCTACAGTAACCGCTTTGGTAGCTTTGGGCACCTGTAGGATCACTACGATCTTCAGGTTATTTTCTTTCAGGTAATTCGTCTTATTCAATTGCCAGTGTATTTCAGGGGCGCCAGTAACATCATGTTTAATAATACACTTCTTCGCTTCAAAAGAAAAAGGGCCTACAAAAAACTTGACTTCCGTATTCACTTTGCCGCCACCGGTGGCATCAACACCGGCGGCGCCATAGCCCGGTACATTACCTTTCACAGCAAAACTCATATCGGCGTCAAGTCCTATATTAATCTCGCTGCTGGCTTCTGCGTTCAGGTTAAAATATTGCTGGAACTTCGTCTCAGGGAATATCTTAAAAATACGTGGCCGTTTAAATCCTTCCCCTTCTCCATCATTAAAGGAAAGAACGATCTCTACCTTGCTAAAACGCCAGCCGTCTACCGCATGCAGCCGGATAGGGAATTCAAGCCAGTAAAACCTGAATTGTTGAAAATCCTCTTTAAAACTAAAAGGCAACTGGTGGCCTGCTGAAATAAAGGGTTCGTCAGTAATAGGGATTACCCGGCTGGGCTCCTCCACAGAGATCACATTATCCTGGTACTTCTTAATAAGTTTGGGCAACGCAACCGGCGCGGCAGGCACACCGGCGCCTTTGCCAAGATGCTGCTGCCGGGTTTGGTAATGGGTCAGTTCATTGCTGTACAATTGCTCAAAGGCAGAAGTGGTAATGGGTAGTTTAAAATCCATAATCGTCGTTTAAAAGTTAAAGAGCGCGTTTAACACGAACAGATGTAATAGTTGATCTCAGAGTACAGAGTGGCTGGATAAAATACGGGCCGGTGGTCTGCTGATGGTAAAAGCCGCCCGGGAAGGATAGTTAGATTAATGGGCCGTTCAATTATATAAAATTAAACTCATTTAATTGAAATACAATACCACAAAGTGGTCATTCCGGCAATAAAAAAATCCGTCCCGCTATTAGCGGGACGGATCATAATAATATTCCGGACAGGTTGTGCGTCAATTACTTCCAGCCATCCCCATCCAGCATATTGCCCAATCCACCTAAAATGCTGCCTTCTTCCTTGCGCTTATAAGTACCATAAGCCAGGATACGGCCGGCCAGGCGGCTGATGGGCAGGGTTTGGATCCACACCTTACCGGGCCCGCGCAGCGTGGCGAAGAACAGACCTTCACCGCCAAACAGGGTATTCTTAATACCCCCTACAAACTGGATGTCATAATCAATATGTCTTGTATAAGCTACAATACAACCGGTGTCTATCCGCAAAAACTCGCCCGGCTGCAAAGTCTTTTCAAATACGTGACCGCCGGCATGCACAAAAGCCATTCCGTCGCCCTCCAGCTTTTGCATAATAAAACCTTCCCCGCCAAATAAACCGGTGCCCAGTTTCCGTTGCAACTCAATGCCTATAGATACGCCCTTGGCAGCACATAAGAAAGAGTCCTTTTGTGCTACGATCTTACCTTCCAGGCGCGACAGGTCAAGTGGAATGATCTTACCAGGATAGGGCGAGGCAAAACTTACCCGTTTTTTCCCATGACCGGTATTCGTAAAAGCCGTCATAAACAAACTTTCACCCGTCAGGACGCGTTTACCCGCCGACATCAGCTTGCCCAGGAACCCTTGCTGTGGCTGCGAGCCATCGCCAAAAAGCGTTTGCATCTGGATGCCATCATCCATCATCATAAACGCGCCACTTTCCGCGATCGCTGTTTCATTCGGATCCAGCTCTACCTCCACATACTGCATCTCTTCACCATAAATACGGTAATCTATTTCATGATTTGTTTTCATATAAAAGTCAATTATTTAATTTCAAAAATACTTGAATACGCTCATTTTCTTAATACATAATAAGTAGCGAAACCCAGGAAATATTACAAAACCCGGATAAAAAATAAGGGTTCAGCCAATTGACTGAACCCTCCTTCTATACGCAGAAAATCATTTGTTTAGAACCAGCTTCCTATCCACGCTTCATTCACGCGTTTGCCGGCAAGCTTCCGCCTGCGGCGTGCTTTTTCAAAGCGATGCACGATCATCGTGATCAGCATCAACGGCATGAATAAGATGGTAAGCGGGGGAATACCCAGGAAAGAGATCCACTTACCGCCATACATCCTGCGCATCGGACGCCTCAGCCTTTCAGCGATCAGGTACATACTCGGTACGATCACCAGCGTCATAAAGAACGCAAAGGCAAGACCAAAAATGATTGTCCAGGACAACGGCTTCCAGAACACGGCATTATCACCACCAAAGAAAATATTAGGATTCAGCTCAGAGAACATCTTCACGAAATCAATATTGAACCCTACTGCCAGTGGTATCAATCCCAGGATGGCCGCCACCGCCGTCAGCAATACAGGAATGATCCGTGTTTTACCAGCCTGCACCACTGCTTCACGGGTCTTAACACCCCGCGCTCTTAACTCATCGGCAAACTCGATCACCAGGATACCGTTCTTCACCACAATACCGGCCAGCCCCACAATCCCGATACCTGTCATTACCACCGATACTTCCATGCGCGTAATGCCGAAGCCCAGCAATACCCCAATCACACTGAAAATAATCTCGGTTAAAATGATCACCGACTTACTGATAGAGTTAAACTGGATTACCAGGATCAGCAAAATCAGGAACAGCGCTATCACCAATGCTTTTCCAAGGAAGGCGCCGGTTTCTGCCTGTTGCTCACCTTCACCTGTTTGGCGGATCGTAACATTCTGCGGCTTCTTCTTAAAATTGGCAATATGCTCTTTCAGCTCTTCATTCACAGCCGTAGGTGTGTATCCCTGCGTTAATAACACATTAGAGGTCAGCGTGATCATCCGCTTCTGGTTCTTCCGTTTTACACTGCCCAGCGTACTGGTATAATCTATCTTCACCAGTGAGCTGATCGGAACATGCTTAAGCTGGCCGCCTGAACTCATATCCTGGAAAGTGATATTCATATTCATCAGGTCCACCAGGCTCTTACGTTGAACCATGGTATTACGTAACTGTATCTTATACTCATCTTCGCCATCCTTGATCTTTGATACTTCCCTTCCAAATAGCGCCGTACGCAACTGCATGCCTATCTGTCCAGAAGAAACTCCCTCCATCATAGCCCGTTCCCGGTCTACCGTGAAAGTGATTTCTGGATTCGTAAGGTCAATATCCATCTTTAGTTCTTCCACACCGGGTGTCTGGATCGAGTCCAGGTAATTCTTCAGCGCTACACCTGTTTTAATCAGGTCGTCAAAATTCTCGCTGACTATTTCAATATTAATAGGAGGTTCTGTGGGAGGGCCGCCCTGTTCCTGGTTCACGGACAATTCCGCACCTGGGATACCCTTTACTACCTTCCGTATCTCGTCAAGGTAGGGAGCTGTTGATTTACCATGCCGTTTCTCAAACTCTACAAAAGATACCTGTATACGCCCCAGCTCGGGCCGGGTGCTGCGATCGCCGCTCATAGGGTCGCTGGCGCCCACAGCAATATTTGTGATCACACTTTCTACTACCGGGTTCGCCTTACCATTTTCCATACCCAGCACCTTATACACACGCGTCTCCAGTGTTTTCGCTACCGAATCTGTATAATCCACGTCAGTGCCTACCGGCAACTTCAGGTATACATAGATCTGGTTCGGATCACCGGTAGGAAAGAACACCACCGGTACATTACGTGCACCAAAGAACATAAAAGAGAAAATCAGTAATCCGAAAGTGGCCAGCAGTAGCCATACAGGTCTCCATCCTTTCAGGGCCCATCTCAGCAACGTTTCATAATGACCCATGATCCAGGGCAGCGCACGGTTTTGGAAACCTTTAATAAGACCATCCAATACAAAATGGTTCAGCAGTACCAGCAGCACAAGGAAGATCAGGAAATTGCCCATGAAAGTAAACTGCATCAGGTCCAGTACAATCCCTACACCCAGCGCGATCCATAAGATCGGCTTCCTGAAAATAGCCGCCTTTGATTGTTTATGCCCATCTTCCGGATGGTTCATAAAATCCACCGCAAATACCGGGTTCATAATAAAGGCCACGATCAGGGAAGCTGTTAGCGTAAATATCAGCATCGTGGGCAGGTAGATCATGAACTTACCAATAATGCCCGGCCAGAACAGCAAAGGAACAAACGGCGCCAGGGTCGTCAGGGTACCCGCCAGTACGGGAATAAATACTTCCCCTGCCGCCATCATAGCCGATCGCTCTGCCGTGATCTTCCCCTGCGCCTGCACAAAAATCCGGTGCGTATTCTCGATCACCACAATAGCATCGTCCACAATAATACCCAGCCCGAACAGGAGGGCAAACAATACAATGAAATTCAGCGTTACATGCGATCCGACGATCAGGTCGGCGGCCGGCAGGAAAATAAAGGCCACAAACATACTCAGTGGTACTGATAAGGCCACAAAGAACGCGTTGGTAACACCCATAAAGAACATCAGGATGATCAATACCAGTAAGAAGCCGATCACAATGGTGTTCACCAGCTCATTAAAAGAAGTGCGGGTAGATTTACTCAGATCGCCGGTAATCACTACATCCAGGTCTTTTGGAAACAGATCAGCTTTTAATTCATCTACTACCTTCTTTATATCATCCGAGGTTTCGATCAGGTTCTCTCCCGCACGTTTTATAATATTCAGCGTAATAACATTCTTTCCATTTAAGCGCGCATAACTCTCTTTTTCCTTGATCGTATCCTTGATCTGCGCAATATCCTTCAAATAAATAGCAGCCCCCTTCGTATTCCGGATAATCACCTTCTCAATATCAAAACTAGTTTTAAACTGCCCTTTCAGTTGCAGGTTACGTTTCGTTTCGCCCACATCCAGCAAACCGCCGGAAATATCCATATTCTCCCGCGATACAGCATTGGCGATATCATCGAAAGTAACACCAGCGTTTTGCATGCGGTAATTGTCCACATTGATCTGGAACTCCCTTTCCGGTGCGCCTACCAGGTCTACCCGGTTGATCTGTGACAGCTCTTCCAGCCGGTCTTGCAATTCATCTGCATACTCTTTCAGCTTTACCACATCATAATTGCCACTCACATTCACATACATAATGGGCTGGTCCGAAAAACTTACTTCCATTGTGGAAGGCTCTTCCGTAAGGTCAGTCGGCAGGTCGGGTTTCGCTTTATCTACCGCATCCTTTACCTTCTGTAGCGCTACATCTGTTTTTACATCCGTGCCAAACTCTACCGTAATGGCCGAATAATCCTGTACCGAAGTACTCGTCACCTTATTGATCTTGGCCCCTGTGATCCCCTTGATCTGCTTTTCGATCGGCTGCGTAACCAGGTTCTCAATATCCTTCGGGGAATTACCTACATAAATCGTTTGAACATAAATAGTAGGAATGACAATATCGGGGAACTGTTCTTTGGGTAGTGTAACAAACTGGAATACCCCTATCATCGTCACGATCACCATCATCAGGTAAATAGAGGTCTTATTCTTAATACTCCAGGTCGTCGGTCCGAAATTTTTGAACTTCCCCGTTATACTTTCCAGAACACTCATAAGATTGATTTAAGAATTGTTGAATCGTCTTGGCGGTCTTGCCTGCCTGTCTATTTTACTTCTGTAGTGATAGCTTGTCCGTCATACAATCCCTGGAACCCGTCTGTGATCAGTTGATCACCTGCCTGTAAACCACTCTTTATTTCCAGCCTGTCGCCATACGACTCACCAATATTCACTGGTTTCTTCCTTGCCACCAGCTTGTCCTTTTCCTTGCTGGCTACCATTACAAACTTTCCTTTCTCATCACTCTGAATAGTGGCTATCGGAATAGTGATGGCTTTGGGGTCGGCATAATCCTGTATACGTACCATCGCAAGCTGGTTGGGCCGCAGCCTTTTGCCGGCAGGGATCTTCGCTTCCACATAAAAAGCGCGTGAATTGGGATTGATGATCTTGCCTGCAACACTCACGCGGGTCCTGATCGTATCATTGGCCAGCTCCGGCAGGGTGATCAGTAAATTACTGCCCACGCCCACACGGCCCAGGTAATTCTCCGGTACCTCTGCTACAACCTTCAGATCATTCGTGTTTACGATAACAATGCCCATAGTGGCCGCGCTGACAGCCGCAAATACTTCTCCTACTTTAATATTCACTACCTCTGCCACACCACTCATCTCGGCATACACATCGCTCAGCTCCTGTTGCTCTTTCAGCAGGTCTATTTGCTTCTGGATATTTTCAACATTATTCTTTGCTGTCAGCAGTTCTATTTCTGTACCGATCTTTTGGTCCCACAGATTTTTACGGCGCTCATACGTCGTTTGCGCCAATGCCAGGTTGATCTTTGCCTGTTCGATCTGTTTCTGCGTGAGCGGATCATCCAGCTTCATCAGTAATTGACCTTTACGTACATTATCGCCCTGCTTTACATAAATGGCCCTTACCAGGCCTCCCTGACCTCTCGGCATAACAAAAGCACTGTTTTCCGTATTAATACTTCCCTTCAAATCAATATAATGCGTAAAACTGCCAGGCTGCAGGGAGGTGAGCGCTACCAGCTTCGTCTTTTCTTCTTTCACAGCCGTCGTGTCAAGCCGCTGGATCTGCGCTTCCAATGAATCAATCTTCGTAGCCAGTTCTTTCTGCTCCGCTTTCAGCCCCTTTAATTGTTCTTTTTTCTTGGCCAGGTCTTTGTCGCCCGACGTGGCGCCGCAGGCTGCCAGCAAAAGGACCATGGCTAAGGCGCTTAATCTATACATCGTTTTCATAATTCGTTATTTTACTATTAGTGTGGTTGTAATGGTTTAAAGTTTACCGGTTGCCTTCTGGTAATCTATCTTGGCAATAATGGCATCATACAGGGAACTATAATAATTTACCTGTGCCACCCGTAGCTCAGCTTGCGCAGTGGTCACTTCCAGGTTGGAGCCTAAGCCCTGCTCATACTTCTTCTTCGTCTGGTTATACACATTCTCCGCCAGTTCCATATTCTTCCGCTGATAATCCATCGTCACAATAGCACTGTTTAGATTGGCGTGGGCCGTCTGAACTTCGTTATCAATAGACAACTTCAGGTTCTCTATACTATTCTCCGTTTGCTGCAACTCCAGCTTTGCCTTACTGATGCGGGCGTTCTTGGCCAGTCCTTCGAAAATAGGTACCGACACCTTTAAGCCTATCAGGGCAGTGGTGAACCACTCCTGGTTGGCATCAAAGAAATTGAACTCATTACGCTGCGCATTCTTACTGAAGCTGCCCAATAACGCTACCGTAGGTAACTTGCTCAGCTTATAACGTTTAATATTATATTCATTCAACCTTCTCAGCCATTCGGTCTGCTCATACTCCTTGCGGTCGGTATAAGCATAGGCGGTGTCCAGGATATCTGTTTTTAGTTCCGCTTCGGATACCGTATCTGTCAACGTCAGCGTATGACGCATCGGCATGCCCATCAGCAGCTTTAATCCCAGTAGTCCATTCTGTAACTGGTTGTCCAGCTTCACCTTTTCCGTGCGCAGGTTGGCCAGCGTAACATCTACCTTGTCCACATCCAGCTTCTCGGCAAAACCATTATCATACAAAGCTTTCGTGTCGTGCAACAGCTTCTCCACACGCTCTATATTCGCATCAATAGTACCCATTTGCTTCCGGCCTACTACCACTTGGTAATACACCTTATACACATTGGCTTTGATCTGCTCCTGTGTTACTTCTGCGGCCTTGGTCGCATACTGTATAGAGGCATTTCTTGCCTGCAACCCAACAAATACCTGTCCGTCAAACAACAGTTGCGACAGGCTTACACCTACAGAACCTGTATACTTTGTTCCAAACTGTGCCTGGATAAACCCAAAATCACTGGGCGAAACGATGGAATTGCCATTACCATCCTTTACCCCTTCCTGTTCCAATACGCCATACGTAGCGGCTGCAATAAAATTGGGAAAGCTCTGAACAGGCACCTTGGGATAATAATTCACATCAATACTGCCGCTGATCTGGGGAAGGGCAGCCGATGTAATCTCTTTATTGCTCTGCTGCTGGATCTGGATAGCCAGTAGAATATTCTTTACCTGTGCACTGTTTTTCATAGCATAGGTTACACTCTCTTTGGCGGATAATGCATGATGGGTACTGTCCTGCGCCGGCGATGAATACATCGCCAGGCAGCATACGATCATCATCAGGGTGGGATTACTTCGTCTTACCTGATAAGGTTTCATGTTTTGCTTTTTTTAAACGTTCTTCTTTATATTTTACAATCAGCTTATAGCCTTTAGGGGAAACCAGTCCGTGTACATAATGCTCAATAATCTCTTTGGAAACATCAGCCAGCATATACCTGGTAGGGGGATACAGGTCAATATTAAAGCACAGCATCATAGATTCGAGGCGGAACCTGGCGATAACATCTACATTCAGGTCTTCACGGTATAAGCCTTCTGCAAGGCCCCGCTCCATATTCTTGCGGATAACCTGCAGCAAAAACTTATTCTTATGGTCCATGAACTTCTGGAATCCGCGGAAATGAAACTTTTCCAGGTCATAGATCACCATGGGGTTCATATTGCGGAACTGCTCCAGCACCCGGTCAATCGTAAGAAAGATCTCCTGCACAGCGTCATGTGCGTCGGCGATGACACCTGCACAATCCCTTTGCATATTGGTAATATCTGCCTCTACAACCGCGTCTACCAGTTCGTCCTTATCTACAAAATACTGGTAAATCGTCTTCTTACTCATTCCCAGCGCATTGGCAATATCATCCATGCTTACACTCCGGATGCCATACTTCATAAACAACTCATCAGCCTTCTGGCGGATCCGCTCCTTCGTATTTAATTCAGGTACCATAATTCGGGGCCAAAACTATGGAAACTTTTTTCGTTACGAAAGTTTCCATCCCTTTTTTTTGCCTTTGGTAACAAATAAACAAGCATACAATTGTTTGTATGGACCACCATAATAACAGACCGGAATAGTGCCGAAATAATTATTTCGGCACTATATAAAGGGGTGATTATTAAAATAAAAAGAACTAAAAAAATAATATCATACAAGCGGCTCCGCACCTGTAATTTTGCCGTAAATCATTGTTTCAACATGAAGACAAAACGGGTACTGAAAAAGATCTTTCAATATTTCTTACAGGGACTCATCATCCTGGCGCCTATCGCCCTCACCATATACGCGGTAACCGTTCTCTTCAACTTTGTGGATGGAATATTACCCAGCCTCATACAAAAAATATTCCCGCATTGGATAGGGACAGGCCCCGGCGGAGAAAGCAGGATTCCCGGATTGGGATTTGTGCTCGTCATCTTTATTGTTATAATGGTGGGTTACATCTCTTCTTCGTTTATTGTTAGCCGCCTGGTTGATCTCTTTGACAAAATATTGGAGCGTACGCCCGGCATCAAGCTCATCTACAGCACCATCAAAGACTTCTTTGAAGCCTTTGCCGGCAACAAACGTAAATTTGACAAAGCCGTATTGGTAAGTATAGAGTCGCCTGAAGTATGGCAGATCGGGTTCATTACCCAGCAGGAACTGCAGGAGTTCGGGCTGCAGGAACACGTGGCTGTATACATACCTCAGTCATTTGCTTTAACCGGCCGCTTATACTTCGTAAAGCGCGATCGCGTAAGGCTGCTCACCGATATCACCTCTACCGATGCCATGAAATTCGCCATCTCCGGTGGCGTAACCCACATCGAAGACGAGCACGAACATGAAATAAAGAAATAGAAGAGGCATATCGCTTATGAAGAAAACCATACTGACCATTGCTTTGCTATCAACATTCCACTCCTCCTTCTGCTGGGGCTTCTACGCCCACCGGAAGATCAACTTCCTGGCGGTTTTCCTGCTGCCACCGGAAATGCTCGTACTCTACAAGCCGCATAGCAACTTCCTCAGCGAACATGCAGTTGATCCCGACAAGCGGCGTTATGCAATGGCCATAGAAGGGCCGCGGCATTACATAGACATAGATCATTATGGTCGTTATCCTTATGATTCTTTACCCCGGCAATGGAACAAGGCCGTGGCAAAATATTCGGAAGACAGCCTGATGAAATACGGCATCGTACCCTGGTGGATACAAACCATGTTGCAGCGCCTTACCCAGGCCTTTCAACAAAAAGATCCCGTTAAAATACTAAAGCTATCTGCCGACATAGGCCATTATATCAGTGATGCACATGTTCCCCTGCACGTGTGCAGTAACCACAATGGTCAGCATACAGGCCAGCAGGGTATTCACGGCTTCTGGGAATCCAGGATACCCGAACTGCTGGCAGAAAAAGAATGGGACTTCTTCATCGGCAAAGCCGGGTACCTGAGCGACCCCGGCAGCTTCATCTGGAGCAGGATACTGGAAAGTGCGGCAGCAGCAGATACTGTACTATCAATGGAGCAGGCCCTCAGCCGCGAATTTCCGGCCAACCAGAAATTTGCTTTTGAAGACCGTAATGGGATCATCATCCGCCAATATGCACAGGCTTACTGCCGCCAGTACAATCGCCGGCTCAACAACATGGTGGAGCGGCGCATGCGTCAATCCATCTATGCGGTAGCTTCTTGTTGGTACACGGCCTGGGTAAATGCCGGCCAGCCTGATCTTAAACAGCTCTCCGGCAAAAACTTCACCCAGGCCGATCTCGAAGAATTTGAATGGCTCAATCAGCAATGGAAAAAGGGCTCATCATCGGGCAGGAACTGTGACTAACAATCCCTACCTTTGCCCTTCTTTTTTAATCAGTGAAATCATTTGAGCCGTGACACCAGCGATCTACAACTTCAATGCAGGCCCCAGCATTTTGCCCAAAACAGTATTTGAACAGGCAGCACAGGCAGTACTGAACTTCAACAATACCGGTTTGTCCATCCTCGAATTGGGACACCGTACCGAAACCTTCCAGGCCGTCATGAATGAAGCCATCAGCCTGGTAAAAGAACTCATGCAACTGGATGCTGATCATGAAGTGCTCTTCCTCCATGGCGGAGCCTCCACACAATTCTTCCAGGTGCCCATGAACCTGCTGAATGATAATGAAATAGCCGCTTATACCGATACGGATATATGGGGCGCTAAAGCGATAAAAGAAGCTCGTCTATTTGGACACGTGGAAGTCGTTGGCAGTTCAAAAGAAGCCAACTATACCTACCTGCCCAAGAACCTCATTGTGCCCAAAACAGCTAAATACCTGCACATCACCTCCAACAATACCATCTATGGTACCCAGTGGCAGGATATGGACCCCTTCTATGAAGCAGGCGTTCCGCTGGTAGCCGATATGAGCAGTGATATCCTTAGCCGCACCCTCGACTTCAACAAATTCGACCTCATCTATGCAGGCGCACAGAAAAATGTAGGCGCTGCCGGGGTAAACCTCGTGGTGGTCAACAAAAACATATTGGGTAAAGTAGAGCGCAGATTGCCTGTTATGATGGACTACCGCAACCACATCGAGAACGGTTCCATGCTCAACACACCGCCGGTATTTGCGGTATACGTATGTATGCTCACGCTGCGTTGGCTTAAAGAGCAGGGTGGTGTGGCAGCAATAGAAAAGATCAACAACCAGAAAGCTGCATTGCTATACAGCACCATTGAAAAGCTCCCCATCTTCAAAGGAACAGCCGCTGTGGAAGACCGCAGTAAAATGAATGTTACCTTTGTAATGGATAATACAGACCTTGAAAAAGAATTCCTGGCGCTTTGTAAAGAAAATCGCATGGTAGGGGTGAAAGGCTATCGTACCGTCGGAGGCTTCCGCGCTTCTTTATACAATGCAATGCCTTTGGCAGGCGTACAGGCGCTCACCGATCTCATGAACCACTTTGCCCAACGAAAAGGATAAACACAACAACAACCTTTATGGCATCTATACAACCATTCAAAGCATTACGTCCAACACCCGAACTGGCCAGCCAGATAGCTTCCCGTCCGTACGATGTACTGAACAGTAAGGAAGCGCGTGAAGAAGTGGCCGGTAATCCGCATTCCTTTCTCCACATCACCAAATCTGAAATAGACCTTCCGGAAGACATAGACATCCATACACAGGCTGTATATGACAAAGCCAAAGAAAACCTCTCCGCTTTCATACAGCGTGGGTTCTTATTCCGGGAAGATAAGCCCTGCTACTACATCTACCAGTTGGTTATGAATGGCCGCAGCCAGACAGGTCTCGTGGCTGCCAGCTCCGTGGATGACTACGAAAAGGACATCATCAAAAAGCATGAGTTTACCCGTCCCGAAAAAGAGCAGGACCGCATCAACCACATCAAAACCTCCGGCGCGCAAACCGGTAATGTCTTCCTCGCTTATAAAAATGTAACAGAGCTGGACAAGCTCATTGAAGATTGGAAAGCTGATCATCATCCCGTATACAACTTCACAGCCGATGACAACATCAGTCATACTATATGGGTAGTGAACAGTGATGTGATCATCAAGTCTATTACAGACATCTTCGCTACCGTGGTGCCTGCTACCTACATTGCCGATGGCCACCACCGCGCAGCCTCTGCCGCTAAAGTGCGCAAAGCCCTCGGAGCACAGGCGACGCCCGAAGCCAACTACTTCCTCACAACCCTCTTTCCGTCCAACCAGTTATATATCATGGATTACAACCGGGTGGTAAAAGACCTCAATGATTTAACGGAAGCAGAACTATTGCAAAAATTAACGGCCGACTTCACCGTTGAAAAAATAGCAGCGCCCCTGGCGCCCGAAAACCTCCATGAATTTGGCATGTATTTCAAAGGACAGTGGTATAAACTAACTTCCAAAGAAGGCACCTACACCACGGATCCTATTGGTGTATTAGATGTATCCATCCTGTCCAACAATGTACTGGACAAATGGCTGGGTATTAAAGACCAGCGTACCGATAAGCGCATAGACTTTGTAGGTGGTATCCGTGGTCTTGGCGAGTTGGAAAAAAGGGTCAACAGTGGCGAGATGGCCGTTGCCTTCAGCCTGCATCCCGTCACCATCCAGCAACTCTTTGACATTGCCGACAGTGGCAACGTCATGCCGCCCAAAAGCACCTGGTTCGAGCCCAAACTCCGGGATGGCTTGCTTACGCACCTGATAGGATAATAATATAACTGCTCAATATTTAAAGGGTGGACCATCTTCTGAGACGATCCCCCCTTTTTCTATTTACTCCGGCCTCATCTTTATTAATCGAGCCAGTAATATTTCCAGTGCGGCTGTTTGGCCGGGTAACTCGCGAAGTGTCCTTTTACATTGTGTTCATCGTTCTTATTGTACATCACCACTTCTTTGGTAGCCAGTACATGTTGCCATTGGATAAATGACAGGTTATAGCCATTGCCGTTTTTTTCATAGCGGAATCCATCTATGCCCATTACCGAAGGTGCGGGGAGGTCGTACAGGTATTCGATGGACTCAGGGTAGCTGCCTTTTTGAGTATGATAGCTTTCTATGGCATTGATCACTGATTGTGCCTGCTCAATGGCATGATCCCTGCTGTAGTTGCTGACCGGTGTTATAAAAAGCAGGCGTACAGTAAAGGCAATGAGGGGAATGCTTAATAAATACAAAGGGGCTGTAGTAAATGGTTTGTTCTCTCCCTGCTTCAGTTTTTTGATCATGGGCGCCCATTTCCATAAAGCAGCTATTACCACTAATAATAACGCAATGGCAGCCGAAGGCCCCGCACCGAGTAAAAGACTCAGCATAAAAAACAAACTGATGAGGATGCCAAGGCAAATAGCCGCGATGGCATAATAATAGGCATTTCTGCCGTTGATGAGCCATAAGAGGCCAATAGGGACCAATGGCAACCCTACAATGCCGGCAACCTGCGCCATACCTGATAACCCAACCGACAGTTCATCATAAGGGCCAGGTATAAACGGAAGAAAAATGCATACTGCAACCAGCAGGTTGGCGGCGATCAATAATAACCAATGAAACTTTTTCATGGCTGATAGTTGTGTTAAATGATGGAGGTTCCCGATGACGGTGGGACGGAATAATAACAGCACACTTTTAGTGAAATGCCGGTCTGCTTTTTTGATCCCGTATCGGGTTACCTGCTTATGGTATTGCTCCAACAGGTCGCCCTCGATCTCTTCCCGTAGCGCTGGTTGGCAGAACCAGCGAAAGAATGCCATGGCCAGACGCGGTGGTTGATGGTGTTCCTTGCGATCCATTAGGCTTGTTTTAATACGATCTTCGGAATAGCGTTCCATAGAGATAATCGCTGCTCCTTAGTTTGCCGCAGGGTCTTTTGACCTTCGGCAGTAATGGTATAATAGCGCTTCCTTTTGCCACCTCTTACCTTGGTGGCCTCACCGAATGCTGATTGCACCAACTCTTTGTCTTCCAATCTTTTCAACACCGTTTGGATAGCGCCCAAACTCACGTTGCGGTCAACACGGCTTTCTATCTCCTCTATGATGCTTACACCATAAGCCTCTCCATTAAGTATGGCTACAGTGAGCAGTACGATCTCTTCAAATTCGCCGAGGTGATATTGACTCATGAAACTAGTATTTACTATAAATGTAGTTATTATGGTTGATATAAACAATAGTTGTAGTTAAAATAGTGGCAGAGGATGCGTGGTCCCTTTAGAGCTTGTCCCGCGACAAGCCGGAGGCTACCCGTTCTCCCCCTGATCTCCCAAATCCTAAAAATCGGGGTTCAGACAATTAATCCTATGTTTGTTTAAACGATTCCGCTGCTATGGGGAAGACCAATTACCGCATTGTTTTCATTGCCAGCTTTTCCTGCATCGTTATGCTCCTGGCAGGCTGCCGTTCCGGTGAGCCGGCACAACCTCCCCTGTTTGAAGTGCTGGACAATACTCATACCGGCCTCAACTTTTCCAACAAGCTCACCCCCTCCAATACCATCAACATGCTTAAATACATGTACTTCTACAATGGGGCAGGAGTAGGAACAGGGGATTTCAACAATGACGGGCTTATTGATCTTTTCTTTGCCGCCAATCAGCAGCCCAACAAGATCTACCTCAATACCGGCAACCTGACATTTAAAGACATCACCAGTGAATCCCATATTCCACAGGATACAGCCTGGAGCACAGGCGTCTCTGTGGTAGACATCAACAATGACGGCCTGCTGGACATCTACATCTGCCGGGTGGGCAACTATGAATCCCTGCAAAGCCGCAACCAGTTGCTCATTTGTGAGCGCATGCAGAATGGCATACCCATTTACAAAGAAATGGCGCAGGCGTATGGCCTGGATTTCTCCGGATTCAGTACACAGGCGGCCTTCTTTGATTATGACCTCGATGGAGATCTCGACATGTACCTGCTCAATCACTCCTTGCGCTACAACAGCACCTTCGCTGCCCGCGGAACCTATGCCAATACCTATGATTCACTGTCCTTGTCGGGCGATCGCTTCTACCGCAATGACGGTACGCGCTTCACCAACGTTACCCGGGAGTCGGGCATCAACAGCTCCATCATCGGTTATGGATTGGGCATTGCGGTATCGGATATCAACCTCGATGGCTGGCCCGATCTCTACATTGGCAACGACTTCCATGAAAATGACTACCTCTACATCAACCAGAAAAATGGCACTTTCAAAGATGAGTTGACCAATAGCATCATGCATACCAGCCAATTCTCCATGGGAGTAGATGTGGCAGACATCAACAACGATGCCTACCCGGAGATCATCTCTGTCGACATGCTGCCATCAGATCCTTACATACTCAAAAGATCACTGGGAGAGGATGCTTATGATATCTTTCAAACCAAGCTCAGACATGGATACAACTATCAGTATGCCCGCAATACCCTGCAGCTCAACAGACGCAATGGACAGTTTAGCGAAGTAGGATTATATGCGGGCGTATATGCTACCGACTGGTCCTGGGCGCCCCTGTGGATGGACTTCGACAATGATGGATTTAAAGACCTCTTTGTTACCAATGGCATTCCCCGCCGCCTCAATGACATTGACTATGTCAACTACGTCTCCAATGTGGAGATACAGAACAAAATACGCGCAGGGGAAATGAAGGAGAAAGAAATGGATGTCATCAACAAATTCCCGGAGATCAAACTGCCCAACCGCTTCTTCCGCAATACCGGCAACGTGGCTTTTGAAGACGAAGGCCATAAAATAAAAAATGCACAGCCTACTTACTCTAATGGGGCTGTATATGCCGACTTTGACAACGATGGCGACCTGGACATCGTTGTCAATAACATTGACGAACCAGCCTTCTTATACCGCAATACTGCCAATGATAACAACAACAGTCATTTCCTGTCTGTTGCATTAAAAGGGCCGGCGCACAACACCCAGGCAATAGGCGCTAAACTCATCGTCTTTGCCAATGGTGCCATCAGGACCTATGAAAAATTTGGCGCCCGCGGTTTTCAGTCTTCCATGGAAATACCATTGCACATCGGGTTAGACAATACCGAAGTGGATTCCATGTTTCTAATATGGCCCGATAACCGGTACCAGGCCGTACACTGGACCGATACCAACCACATTACATTGACATATCCCAGGGATGGAGGCTTACCTACCTTCAACTACAATATACTTACCGGTGCATACAAAAGCAGCCTGCTGCCGGCAACAGATATCACGCAGTCGGTAAACCTCTTATACCGCCACCAGGAAAATCACTTTGTTGAATTTGACCGGGAAGCATTAATCCCCCACATGGTTTCTACCGAAGGGCCTGCCCTGGCGGTAGGGGATTTGAATGGCGATGGTCTCGATGATGTCTTCATGGGCAGCTCAAAAGGGAAAAAGAATGCGGTATTCCTGCAAAAGCCGTCGGGTAAATTTGAACGCTCAGCACAACCGGCACTGGATAATGACAGTACCTATGAAGATGTAGATGCCTGCTGGGTAGACCTCAACAACGATAAGCACAATGATCTGGTTATTGCTTCCGGCGGCAATGAATACTATGGCCAGGATGCCTTCCTGCTTCCCAGGGCTTACCTCAATAATGGTAAAGGACGCCTGGCTAAGATAACAGATGCCTTCAGCGACATCTTTATGACAGCGTCCTGCGTGGTGCCTTATGATTTTACGGGCGATGGTTACATAGACCTCTTCATCGGTGGCCGGGTATTTCCGTATGAGTATGGCCATATTCCACGCTCGTACCTCTTGGAAAATGATAAAACAGGCAAATTCAAAGACGTTACTGCACAATACGCCCCCGGTCTCTTGCAGCCAGGTTTTGTTACAAAGGGCGTATGGGTGGATATAGACAAGGATGGAGACCAGGACCTGCTTGTTACCATGGAATGGAACGGCATTGCTGCTTTCATCAACAACAAAGGAAAATTAAGCCGGCAGTGGATCACGGAAAAGAAAGGCTGGTGGAACTTCATCCTGCCGTATGATATAGACCAGGATGGCGATCTTGATCTCGTAGCTGGTAACCTCGGCCTTAATAGTCGCCTCAAAGCGTCCGACAAGGAGCCGGTAAAAATGTATTATACCGACTTTGACGACAATGGCCGGAAAGACCAGGTGATGACCTACTTCCTGCAGGGTCGTGAAATTCCTTTTGCCAACAAAGATGAACTGCAAAGGCAAATACCGGTATTGAAAAAGCGCTTTCTCTATGCGGGCGACTTTGCTAAAGCCTCATTGGAAGACATCTTTACAGCCGAGAAACTGAAAAAAGCAGATACGCTTACAGCCAACTACTTTCCCAATGCCATCCTCATTAACCAGGGTAACATCAACTTCACCTTGCAGGCTATGCCCTGGCAGGCGCAGCTAACGCAATACAGGGATGCGGCAATCATCAACGCCAACAATGACTCCCTGCCCGATATCTTACTGGGCGGTAACTATTACGACAACAACATCCAGATGGGACGGTACGATGCAGACCTCGGCACCATCCTCGTCAACAAGGGAAAGGGAACATTCACAGCAGAAAGCATCAATGGATTACCCGTAAAAGGGCAGGTACGCCATATTCAAAAAATAACAATAGCAGGCAAGTCAGCTTTAATCCTGGCCAGGAACAACGACAGCATACTGGTACTCCAATTCCCCAACCAATAAACGTTACATTATTTTGTCATCGCTGCTCTGCGAGACTTGCAGTCTCGCAGCCCTATTACCGGGCCTTTGGCCCGTCGAAGCAAGCGCCCCACTCGCCACTGACCACTCGCCACTCGCTTTTCCTCAAAACACCGGATAATAAATCCCAGTCACCCATTTGGCCGTATCCGGCTCCTGCAATCTGTCCGTTTCCATCAATTCAAACGGTACGGCCGGCGATTCCCGCTGATGGTCCCGCATATACAATTCCAGTTGCTGGAAGGTTTGCCTGATCATTCCCGGCCCGCCGGTTACATGGGTTACAAGAATATTCCCCGGCGGCATTCGTTTAAAAGAAATGCCGTTTTGATTGGCAAGCACCTTATTCACAGGGAGGGCTACCATTACCTCTACCGTCTTGTTGTAAGTGCGGTGAGTATGCATCATCGGGTAGTTCGTAGCCGTGGCTCCTTCAGCAGCAACATAACTACGGAGGGAATGGATCAGGTCATACACGGATGCGACGGCCGGTGTATCGGGAAAGGTGGCCTTCGTTGTTACCAGTAAAGTGTCCTTAACAACCTGTTCAACTACCGTAATACCATAAATGTTTTTATCATCGTGCAGGAATCGTTGCAGCGACGAAAGGATGGCTTTCATGTTTTCCTGCAGTCGCTTTGTTTGCCGGGAATGTTTAATCCGGGTTAGTGGGTTCAGGCTACCAGGAGACACATATTCCCAGGTTACGGAAGTAGAATCGCGGTTAAGGGGTATAATAGAGAGTAAGGTCGTAAGCGGATCACCACCGGGAGGCTGTATGGTGACTGAAAATACCGGGTACAACTTTTTACCAATCCTGAAAGTGTCGCCTGCATATACAAAGGAGTGGGGGGAAGGACTGCCGGCTGAGTCTGCCGGCCACCAGGCCGCCCACTTATTTTCATCCAGCAGGAATAATTGGGTACTTGTTGTGGTAGCCTGTGTGTATACAGTGGCCAATGCCCTGGGCCGGGCAGGAAGTACAAAATAAGATAGCAGGAAAAGGACAAGCAGCACCACTAAAATACCCGCCACGATCTTTTTCATATCATCTGTTTAAACAATCGTTTCTTATCACACCCACTCGCTCGCCTCTGGCGAGTGAGGCTATTGCAGAGCCTCTGGCTCTGTCACACCACTTCCTTCTGATGCTCAATCACAAACTGTACAATCTCCTCCAGTGGCGTATCGATCCTCGACAATGCATCTGTAATATCATCCCGGTTCACCTGGGCAGCAAACGACGGTGTCTTCAACTTCTTCAGGATGCTTTTCACATCCATGCCTTCATACCGCGTAGGGCGGATCAGCGCCGCAGCATGAATGAACCCCGACAGCTCGTCAAACACATAGATCATCTTATCCATCGTATTATTTGGCTCCACACCAAAGTACCGGGGGCCATGGGAGGCGATACAATGGATCACTTCCGGATCTATATGACGGCGTTCCAGTTCTTCAATAATAACGCGGCAATGATCGTCGGGATGTTTTTCCCAGTCGGCATCGTGAAGCAGACCGGCCAGTTCCCATTTCAGGGCAGTGGTGGCGTCGGCGCCTTCCCGTTCCAGGGCCCAGGCTTTCATTACAGCCGCCACCTGTTTCATGTGTAGCCGCAGCCGTTCATTGGGCACCCATTCCTCCAGCAATTGGTGGGCTTCTTCAATCGTCATCAGCTTGCCGGCATCCGCCGGATCGCCAAACGTACTTCTGCCAAGTGTATGAATAGACATACTGTAATATTAACAAAGGCATGACAGCTTTCCAAAAAAGCCATCATGCCTTTGTCTTAAAAGTTTCTAACGGGAAGATTGTTTCTTTTTCGCAGGAGTTCTTTGGCGGCTTTTATTCAACCGGGTCTCTTTGATCCTTATTTCCAGACCTATAGCTTCTAAAAATTTGAGGAGGTTCTTAAAGCTCACACCTTTAAAATTGTCGGCCTCATAACGCTGTAGTTGCTGTTCTTTTAGACCAAGTTTTTCAGAGAATTCTTTTTGTGTCATACCTGAGATTATCTTGTATTCAGTAAGAATACTTGGTAACTCTGAAATAACTCTTTCCGGTAAAGTATTTTTAGAAGTATTTTTCAGGGATTCGTAATCGGTGATTTCTTCCTCTAGTTCTTGTTTTACATTTAATAAGGAGGCAAGGATAAGCTTGTTGCGGAGTGGGTGTTGGTCAGACGCATTTTTTACCGTTTCAATTTCGGTGACAATCTCGTTAAGTCTCTTTTTAGAGATCTTGTATTGTTTCTCGTTATTGATCATAACTGTCAATATCTTTTAAGTTCAGTTTGATCAGTCCCTTGGGGTATTCATCCCGGTCTATTTGAAGCATTTCTAATAAACGTGTACTTACCTTATCAATATGCAGAATGTGGCACTTTAAACGTTTGTGTATTTCCCCGATCTTATTGAAGTCAAAAAAATCAGGGAATTCTTGTTCTAATTGTTCATAATCTGCATTGCATAAATCAACACATAGGTCAATGTCTGCAGGCTGTTCTTTGGTACTGGCAAAACTTCCCCCGATATAAGCGGTTGTACATCCGCAGGAACTGAATAATTTTAAAAACAGGATAGCAGTATCAATTTGCTTCTTTCTGGATGGGTTAGTTCCAAAATGCTCGTAAAGTTCATCAAATGTTAGCTCGATCGTCTTGTGGAGATTTCCATTTGTGTTGAAGCTTATTTTCATAAAAAATAAGTTTTTTTAGTCGCACAGCACATCCAATGCTGTGACAACTTTGATTTGTTTTGGCCACCATAGTGAAATGTTTAGTTAAGACCAAAGATAAATAAAAAGTATAACACAACAAAAATGTTGTGTTATAAAAGTACAGATAAGATCAATAATTTAAAAAGATGACGTTTTCCCAACCCCCCCTCACGCTATCCCCAACCCATCCATCTCCCATTCATCCTGCCCCTCATCTCCAACTACAGCTTCCCCCGCCACCACCTTCACCAGCGAAAGCGCCCCAGTAAACTTCGTAATCCCTTCCCCATCAGCCCTGGCTTTTACCTTCCACATTTTCCGTTGGCTGATAGCCTCCTTAGGTATCTTGTCTACATGCGCATAAAACACAACACCCAAGGCCACAAACAGTGTTTGTCCCGGAGGTAAGAGCACCGGGAAGTTGAACCGCATCGCATCAACAGTCGCTTTAGTAAAAGGAAGCCGCTCACCGTACGCAAAATGGTTTTTGAGATGCTTGCCGGCAAAATCCACCACAGCTATACCGCTCACTAATTTGAAATACTCCACATAATCCGGTGCATGCACCTGCGCCGATGGCTTAAATCCCGGAATATCAATATGTATTTCCTTACTTATTACATCATGCTGCACGCTATAATCAACCGCAAAGGCCTCCCGCAACCGCAGCCAGCGATTAAAATCAAAACCTTCCAATAGGGAAAAATTCTCCGCATAACACACGCGTTCCCCCAAACCATGCACCTTGTCCAGGCGCACCATCTTCACAAACTCTTTATTCATGCGGCCGCTCAGCTTTCCATCTGCTATGGGAAACAACAAACTGTGCAATGCCAGCCGCAACAACTCGCCACTATGTATGGCTGTCTTAAACTCAGCGGCATTCAACCTGGTTTGTTTAAACCCGGGGTCTTTCTTCACCCGCTCACTGGTCACCCGGGTCTTTTTCTTCACCAGGGGACCATCATCCGGGTGCTCATAAAAAGTAAGTCCATCAATGGTTCCCGTGATCGGGATAATACCTTTTTGTCTGGCCATAGCAAGCTGGTTTTATAATTTTATCGGGACGCCCCTGTCCATTCCCTCACATGTACGGGAATCGGCAAAGGCTGGTTTTAAGAAAATGAGAAAGAAAAAACGTGGTGCCATATTGGCAGAAAATGGGGGAGACGAAAATAGAGGCGAGGCTGGAATAAGACGCAGGACAGGCCGCCCTTACCTATAGATACTCCATAGATCAGGTATGGACCAGGCATGGATTAAGCATAGATCAAGCTACCAGTAACTAAACTGAAAGCAAACCGAAAGTAAAGGGAAAGTAAACCGAACGTAAAGTGCAGTGACTTTGCAGGCGTAAACTGGCCGCCGGAAGGATTCCGGGAAAGGAAGGAGAAAATGTATAGGCCGTCAACTGCATAAAGAAAAAGATACTCTTTTATAGTTGAAAGATACTGCTAAAATGTCATATAAGCCTCCGTTTGAATAAAAGTTTTTTTGGCCCAATCGCGCAGCGATTGATCCCTCCTTCCACATTTCAGACCCTCCGCCAACAACCATCCACTGCCCCCGCGGAGCAACCAAAAACCCGGAACTCCAAACCCGAAACCCATCCAAACCCCTGTATTAGCAGGCCTTCCAGCCCTCCTCCAAAATCATTATGCAAAATTTTTATTGAAAATCAATGTCTTGCGCAGGTGCGATAAAAATAACCTTCCTTATTCTTTGTTTATCGACTTACCCTTCCCTACCTTTGCACCCCATTTTCATTCCACCGGGTTGGCGGTGGCCCGTGCCTTGGTTCGTGTCCGCACGGACCAACAACGGATAACATTAAAAAAAGAACAAACAATGAGCAAATTACATTTCACTACAAAGCATGCGAATGCGGCTACCGTTAAACACAACTGGTATGTTGTGGATGGTACCAATCAAACCGTGGGACGCGTGTGCGCTAAAATAGCTGCTGTTCTTCGTGGAAAGAACAAAGCCTATTACACGCCACATGTTGATTGCGGAGACTATGTTATCGTTATCAATGCCGACAAGGTAAAATTTACCGGTAACAAATTAGAGGACAAGGAATACCTGACCTTCTCAGGTTATCCCGGTGGCCAAAAGGCTGAAGCAGCAAAAGACCTGCTCAAACGCAGGCCCGAATTAGTGGTTGAGCGCGCCGTTAAAGGCATGTTGCCTAAAAACCGCCTCGGTCGCAAAATGTTCAAGAAATTATTTGTGTATGCCGGCGACAAGCACGAGCACGCTGCACAGAAACCTCAACCATTAACTTTCTAATTGTAAATATTACATGGAAAAGCAAAAAAACGCAGTAGGCCGTCGTAAAGAAGCTGTGACAAGGATCTTCCTCACAAAAGGAACCGGTAAGATCACAGTTAACGACAAAGACTACAAAGAATACTTCTCACTCGTTTACCTGCAAAACCAGGTAGAACTGCCCTTAAAATCAGTTCAGTCCCTGGACAAATTTGATGTAAAGATCAATGCAGCCGGTGGTGGTGTGAAAGGACAGGCAGAAGCCGCCAAGCTGGGCATCGCCCGCGCCCTGGTAGAGCTCAATGCTGAATTACGTCCCATACTCAAAGCTGCAGGCGTTCTTAAACGTGATCCCCGTTCTGTTGAACGTAAGAAATTCGGTCACAAGAAAGCCCGTAGAAGCTACCAGTTCTCTAAACGTTAATACACACCGGCGGACGGCTATTGGCCTTTGGCTGATAGCTCCCGCTCTTGTAAGAAAAATTATCATCAAATTGCTAAAGGCTAAAAGCTAATAGCTAAAAGCTGAAAAAATAAAATGGAAAACAACACTTCATTGCAACAGCAACTCCTGGAAGCCGGTGTACACTTTGGTCACCTGCGGAAGAAGTGGAACCCAAAGATGTTGCCTTACATCTTCGCCGAGAAGAAAGGTATTCACATCATTGACCTCAACAAAACTACCGAGCACCTGCAGGAAACTGCTGCCGTGCTCAAGCAGATCGCCCGCAGCGGTAAAAAGATCATGTTCGTAGGTACCAAAAAACAAGCGAAAGAGATCGTTACCGAATGCGCTAAAAAGATCAACATGCCTTACGTTACAGAACGTTGGCTGGGTGGTATGCTTACCAACTTCAACACCGTTCGTAAGAGCGTGAAGAAAATGCAAAGCATTGACAAAATGCTGGGCGACGGTAGCGCTGAAAGCCTCACCAAGAAAGAAAAGCTCACCCTCGGTCGCGACCGCGATAAAATGGATAAAGTACTGGGTGGTATCGCTCAACTGGGCCGTGTACCTGCCGCTTTATTCATCATCGACATCGGTCACGAGCACATCGCGCTCGCCGAAGCAAAACGCCTCGGCATCCTCACCTTCGGTATGGTAGATACCAACTGCGACCCCAACAAGGTTGACTTTGCGATCCCTGCCAACGATGATGCGACCAAGTCAATTGCTATCATTACCCAATACATCACGGCTGCTATCGCTGAAGGGCTGGCCGAACGTCAGGCTGCTAAAGACGAAGAAGTAGAAGAATCAGCCGACGACGAAAAGGAAAAGAAAGCAGCACGCCTGCAGGCTGAAGCAGAAGCCGAAGCTGCCCGTGGCGGAAGAGGTGGAGCTCCTCGTGGCGGACAAGGTGGTGGCGCTGGTCACCAGGCTAAACGCCGCGTTCCCGGTGGCGGTGGCCGCAGAGGCGGTGGAAGATAATTCAAATGCCTTCAATATAGAATCCAGCACTCCGAGTTTTACCATTCTGAATGCTGGATTCTGACTTCTGGATACTGACAGCTTAATAATTTAGTAACTGAAAATGTGATCGCTGCTGAAGTTTTGTGAGCCAATTTGCACAAGCACATTTTCAAATCTTTAAATATTCAAATCTTCAAATTTTATGTCAACTGTTGCTATTACAGCCGCTGATATTAACAAGTTGCGCCAGATGACCGGTGCCGGTATGATGGATTGTCGCAAAGCCTTAACTGAAAACAATGGCGACTTTGAAGCTGCTATTGACTGGCTGCGCAAAAAAGGCGCTAAAGTAGCTGCCCTCCGTGGTGACCGTGAAGCGAAAGAAGGCGTGGTATTGGCGAAAACAACCGCCGATAACAAAACCGGTATCGCGCTGTGCGTAAGCTGCGAAACTGACTTCGTAAGTAAAAATGCCGACTTCGTGGCCTTCGCACAAACCATCATAGATGCTGCTGTGGCTGCCAACGTAAAAAGCATTGATGAACTCAATACGGTTGCCATCGGCGGTGCTAAAATTGCCGACCTGGTAAATGATAAACTGGCTTCTATCGGTGAGAAAATTGGTATCACCAAATTTGAGCGGGTAGATGCTGACTATGTAGCTTCTTACATCCACGGCGCTAACCGTATCGGCGTGCTCGTAGGTTTCAGCAAAGCAACTACTGCCGAAGCTGGTAAAGACGTGGCCATGCAAATTGCAGCGATGAACCCCGTAGCCGTTGATGCTGACTCAGTATCTGCTGCTACTGTAGACAGGGAAAGGGCCATCGTTACCGAGCAGATCAAGAACGATCCTAAAATGGCCGGTAAGCCCGATGAAATGATCAACAAGATCGCAGAAGGTAAGCTGAACGCATTCTTCAAAGAAAGCACCCTCATCAGCCAGCCTTTTGTAAAAGACAGTGGTAAAAGTGTAGGTGATTACCTCAAGAGCATTGACGGTAGCCTCAAAGTAACCGAATTCAAACGGGTGGCTTTAGGTTAATCCGCAGCACGAAGGTTTCATTACCAACATACTATAGAAAAAGGGGACGCTCAGGCGTCCCTTTTTTTTATTACCCTTACTGTCCCCCTTCTTTCAAAAATCAAAAAACCTTTGCTAAATCGTTTTTCTCTTAAATAAATAGTATTAAATTTATATGCTGCTCATGCCTTGACGCACTGTTTAACTAACTGATTCAACACTACTGCTGAATGAGCGAATATTGTTTGCCCGATATCGTTGCTGGTATCCGCAACCGGGATCGTGAGTTGTTTTCCTGGCTATTCGACAGGTACTCCCATACCATGTACCTCATAGCCCTGGACATTCTCCACGATCACGAAGGGGCGCGCGACACCGTACAGGAAGCCTTTCTCAAACTCTGGGAAAAGTCCGAAGCCATAGACATACAAACCTCCATCAAAAGCTACCTCTTCCGCACCTCCGCCAACCTGGCCATCAACAAGCTCAAAAAAGAAAGCCGCATTGTGCACAGGGAGGAACTGCAAACCGTCCCCGAAGCCGGCGTACACACGGAAAACAGGGCCGAGGAAAAAGAATTTGAACAATACATCCACCATGCCATTGACTCCCTTCCCCCGCAATGCAGAAGGGTATTTACACTCAGCCGTTTCAATGACATGAGCCCGCCCGACATTGCACAACACCTTAACATTTCCCTTAATACGGTATACACCCATCTTACGATGGCTATCCGCATCATAAAAGAGCGCCTGAAAAAAGAGAAACTTTTTTTTAACAACCACTAATTGTAGACCTTTCCTTACCTGTCTTATATATATACAATGCACGAGCAGCACGAAAAACTGGAAGAAATACTGGCTTCATTCGAACAGCCGGACAATCGCTTATTGCAACAAAAAATTCAGCAATGGATTGCTGCCAGCGCGGAAAACAGAACGTACTATGAAGAAGTGAAACGTATTTGGTTTACCGGTAATGTACCAGGAGATATGGAATACGATATCGAATTGGAAAAACAACGATTCTGGGACCGTATCGACGGTGAAACACCGGCAACACCCGTCAGAAAAATACATCGCTTCCGCAACATAGCAGTAGCAGCCGTAATACTCTTAGTAGCAGGAATAGCGGTTTGGCAATTCGTACGCAACAACCGTAGCCCTTACAGTACCCTGGAAACAGCCCGCCTCGGAAGAGACAGTGTCGTACTGGCCGATGGCAGCAAAATATTCCTGCATGGTAGCTCCCGGGTCAGGTATGCTAACAGCATGAAAGGCGATAAGCGGGAAGTATGGCTCGAAAAAGGGGAAGCATACTTCGAGATCACCAAAGATCCGCAACATCCCTTCATCGTACATACCGGCAGTATGGCCGTGGAAGTATTGGGCACCAGTTTCGATGTACGCATTACCAACACGGGAGTGTCTGTAGCAGTGGCAACCGGTAAAGTAGGGTTCAGGGCTGTCAACAACAAGGCAAATGCCTTCCTCACACCTGGCCTTACAGGAGCATGGAGCAATGGTGATACTGCAATAAATGTAACCACCAGCAGCAATCAACTGGCATGGAGGACCGGCGTAGTGAAATTCTTTGATGCCCCATTGACCGAAGTATTGGCTACCATGGAACACCTGTATGAAGTAGGAGTGGATATTGATCCTGCTTTACAGCAAAAAAGAGTAACAGCCACCATCAACAACCTGTCCCTTGAAAAAATAATCGTCTTGCTGCAAAGCGGCCTGGACATCAGGATCACTAAACTCAACAGTACAACCTATAAAGCCCGCCCCGCCCGGTAGTTGGATGCCGCTGGCTCCGGCGGCTTAATTCGACAATCACTTTTTCTTTTTTAAAACTTAACTGCTATGAAGAGATTTGTACACTTCGTACATAACCTCCACATGCCCATACCTCAACGGGCAATCATGTTTGCTGTGGCTATCTTTCTTGCCGGTGTGGCGGCAGCCTTCCCTGCCGGCGACCAGGACCTGCTCGAACGGCGCATCACGCTCCAACTCAGCAAGGCCCAACTGGCAGAAGCCATCCGCCAGATAGAATCGGCTGCCCAAACCAGCTTCTACTTCGATCAGAAAATACTGGAGGGCAGAACAGACCTCATCACGCTCAACGTAAAAAATACCCCGCTCAAAACAGTATTGTCGCAGGTATTCCCGCCCGTGAAATACGAATATTTCCAGTTGGAAGAACAGATCATCGTAAAGCTGCGGGCTGTAAAGAAAAACGCATCCCCGCCACCGGAAAAAACGCCGGCGGAAATACTCATCACAGGAACAGTAAAAAGCGAAGCGCTCAACCAGCCGCTGGCTGGTGTGACCGTTACAGCCTTGCCTGCTAACAAATCGACGGTTACAGATGTCAACGGCTTCTTCAGGATACAGGCCAACCAGGGCGATTCCATCGAATTTACCTACGTAGGCTACCAGCGCCAGGTAGTACCCATCCGCGAACGCATCGTACTGGAAGTGGCCCTGCAGGCCACCCAGGGCGGTTTAAATGAAGTAGTCGTAGTAGGCTTTGGCAAGCAGAAAAAGATCAGCCTCGTAGGCGCCCAGTCTACCGTAGATGTGGAAGACCTAAAACAACCTGTTGCCAACCTCAGCACCACACTCGCGGGGCGTATAGCCGGGGTAGTGGGGGTACAGCGTTCTGGCGAACCAGGCAGGAATGGGGCCGATATCTGGATCCGCGGCATTGCCACCTTCAATGCCTCCAATGAAGCCCGCCCCCTCATACTCATAGATGGCGTGCCCAGGGACATCAACAGCCTTGACCCGGAAGACCTCCAATCGGTAACCACCTTAAAAGATGCCTCTGCCACGGCAGTATATGGTGTACAGGGCGCTAACGGCGTTATCCTCATCAAAACAAAAAGTGGTAAGGCCGGCAAAACTTCCTTCAACGTAAACTACAATGAGGGGTTCATGACCTTCACCCGCATTCCTGAGCTTACCGATGGCATTACCTACATGAAGCTCACCAATGAGGCCATGATCGCCAGCAACATCCAACCCAAATATTCCCAGGAATACATAGACAAAACCGCTTCCGGCGAAGACCCCTATGTATATCCCAACGTAAACTGGATGGAAGCCCTCTTCGATAAATGGTCACACAACAGGAGGCTCAACGTAAGCGCCCGTGGCGGCTCCGAAAGGGCCAACTATTATGTGTCGCTCGCTTACTATGATGAAAAAGGGTTCCTTAAAACAGATGGCCTGGAAACCTATAACACCGATACCCGCTTCCGGCGCTACAACTTTACCAGCAACCTCAACCTGCAGCTCACCGGCACCACCCGCTTTGAGATGGGTATACAGGGATACATCACCAATGGTAACTATCCCGGTATCAGTTCATCAGATGCGTTCGCGCAGGCTATGCAGATCACACCGGTGCTCTTCCCGGTCATGTACCCCGGTGATTTTGTGCCCGGCCAAAGCTCCAATGGCGATCAGCGTAATCCTTATGCCGACATCACCAAGCGTGGCTTCCAGTCTACCTACGGCAACCAGCTATACACCAATGGCCGCCTCACACAAGAGCTTGGCTTTTGGGTGCCCGGCCTGTCTGTCACTACCATGTATTCCTTCGATACCTATAACTCACAAACCCTCAGCCGTACCAAACGGGAAGACACCTACTATGTAGATCAGGTAAACCCCCGCAAGCCCGATGGCTCGCTCAACCTGTATCAAACGTGGCAGGGCAACAACTCACTGGCCTATAGCAACGGCACCTTTGGCAACCGCCGTTTCTATACAGAAACGGCCGTCAACTATGACCGTGAATTTGGCAACCACCATGTAAGTGGTATGATCCTCTACAACCAAAGCGATGCTTCCACCGCTACTGCCGGCGACCTTGTTTCTTCCATCCCCACACGCTACCGTGGCCTTGCTGGCCGCGCTACCTATTCCTGGGACGACCGCTACTTTGCAGAATTTAACTTCGGTTACAACGGGTCTGAAAACTTTGCCCCCAACAGCCGCTATGGTTTCTTTCCTTCATTCGGTGTGGGCTGGATCGTGTCTGCTGAAAAATTCTTTAAGCCCCTCCGCAATACCGTCCAGTTCCTGAAACTCAGGTTCAGTGATGGCCTCGTGGGCGCGGGCAGCGGTGGTCGCCGCTTCGGCTACCTCACCTTCGTCAATGGCGGTGCTACCGGTTACACCTATGGCACCAACCGCGCCGGACGCGCCGGTGTCGAGATCACCGATTATGGTACAGAGATCACCTGGTCCGAAGCCCACAAAATGGACCTCGGCATAGAATTCAAAACGCTGGGCAGCAGGATATCTGTTATTGTTGACCTCTTCAAAGAACGCAGGGAAGGCGTATTCCTGCAACGCGGAAGCCTTGCCAACTTTGTCGGCCTTACCAACAGGCCCTGGGGCAACCTCGGTATCATTGAGAACAAAGGCATAGATATGACCATAGAAACATCGCCTGTTTACGTAGGCAACCTTTCTGTATCATTCCGTGGCAACCTTACCTACAACAAAGACAAAGTAATAGAGAACGATAATCCTACCCCCAAATATCCCTGGCTGGAACGCCGTGGGCTCAATTACCTCAGCCGCTTTGGTTACATCGCTGAAGGCTTATTCCAGAGTGATGAGGAAATTGCCAAAAGCCCTAAATCCTCCTTCGGCCCTGTACGGAAGGGCGATATCAAATACAAAGACCTGAATGGTGATAATATCATTGATTCTTATGATCAAACCCGCATTGGCCGTGGTGATGTGCCTTCCACTGTATACGGCTTTGGCTTCAACCTGGAGTGGGATAGGAAAATATACCTCAGCACCTTCTTCCAGGGCGTATTGCAGGCCGACCGGTTAATCTCCGGTGATGGCATCGTTCCCTTTTCCAACAGCATCGGCGCCGACAGGAGCAACCTCTATGCCATTGCCACCGATCGCTGGACAGAAGAGAACCCCAATCCCAATGCCTTCTATCCGCGCCTTGGTTATGGCAATGCTGTTAATGCCAACAACATTCAGCCCAGTACCTGGTGGGTAAAAGACATCGCCTTCCTGCGCCTCAAAACAGTGGAGCTGGGTTACAGGCTCAATGTGAGCAAACTGCAGGCCATTGGCATCAAAACTGCCACGCTCTTTGCGCAAGGGGTCAACCTGCTCACCTTTAGCAAATTCAAACTGTGGGACCCAGAGCTCAATACTTCCAACGGTACGGTATATCCCAATGTTATCACCATTTCTGTCGGCTTACAGGCCACATTCTAAAATCACGCGCATTATGAAAAAGAACTATCTGCTGTACATAATACTCTTTGGTGTGGTTACCATTGCTTCCTGTAAAAAAGGTTTCCTGGACCAGGTGCCCGATGACCGCCTTACTACCGATGATATCTTTGAAAGTCAGAATACCACGCTCGACTTCCTGGCCAACGTATACAGCTACATTCCCGATGAGGGCAACCAGCGCTTTGTAACCAGTGGTGGCGCAGGCCCCTGGAGCGCCGCTTCCGATGAAGCCAAATACACCTGGGATTTTGTAGCCAGCAACAACATCAACCTTGGCTCCTGGAATGCCACCACCGGTTTTGTGGCTTCCTTCTGGCAGCGCTACTACCGCGGTATACGCAATGCCTCCTACTTCATGAACCATGTGGCGGAATGCGAAGAATTGGGTCCTCAGCTTATAAAACAACATGGCGCCGAAGCCAGGGCGCTGCGCGCCATCTACTACTTCTACCTTATCCGCATTTATGGCCCCGTACCGCTTACCGGCGAAGACCCTATTTCACCCGATGCCTCCTTCAATGAAGTGCAACTGCCCCGTAACTCCTTTGAAGAATGTGTGAACTACATCGTGGCAGAGTTGGATAAAGCCGCTGCCGACTTGCCGGTAAAAGCCCTGGGTGATAACAAAGGCCGCATTGATCAGGCTACCGCACACCTCTTCAAACAGCAAACCCTGCTGCTGGCTGCCAGCCCTTTATTCAATGGCAATCCTGATTATGCCAACCTGAAAAATGAAGATGGTAAAACACTCATGCCTTTGCAGTATGATCCCAACAAATGGAAACTGGCTGCTGATGCCGCCAAATCATTCATTGATAAATACGTGCCCACCTATTTCAGCCTCTTCACCGATAAAGATGCCACCGGCAAAGTAAGCCCTTACCTGTCTTGCCGTAATGTAATGCTCACCGACTGGAATGACGAGTGGATCTTTGGCCGCCCCTCGGCTTCTATTGGGACCATCCAATATGACAGAACGCCCTACCATGCAGGCTTTGCCAATGAAGCCAAAGGTGGCGGAGGGTTCGGCGTTACACAAAACATGGTCAATGCCTACTTCATGGCCAACGGCGAAAGCCCCTTCAACGAAGATGGCACCATCAATCCCAACTCAGGGTACATAGCCACAGGCTTCAGCAGCTTCAAATCACCTTATGATGTACAGGCCCGTCAAACTTACAACATGTGGGTGAACCGTGAACCGCGGTTCTATGTAGGCGTTACCTACGACAATAGTTTATGGCTCAATACCAATACCGGCAACATCATCACCACTGTACAATACTCCGGTAATTCGGGGGTTAAAAATACCGGCAGCGACCATAGCCCCACCGGGTACATCGGCCGGAAAAACGTAGCCCTGGGCAACTGGGGCAACGGCAACCGCGCATTGGTGCTTGTGCGGCTGGCCAACGTATTCCTCGATTATGCAGAAGCGCTCAATGAATCCGATCCCGGTAATACCCTTGCTTTATACTACCTCAACCTCATCAGGGAAAGAGCGGGTATACCGCAATATGGCGTAGGGGCCGATGCCTTGCCCGTACCTTCCGGACAAGCTGCCATGCGTGAGGCCATACGCAAGGAACGCCGGGTGGAACTGGCCTTCGAGAACGTACGCTACTTCGATACACGCCGCTGGAAAATTGCACAACAGACAGACAAAGGGCCCATCTATGGCCTGAACATCAATGCCGATGGAACAGCCTTCTACAACATAGTGCCTTTTGAAACAAGGGTATTTGAAAAGAAACATTACCTCTTCCCCATTCCACAGGGTGAAATAGATGTAGACAAGAAACTGGTACAAAATACCGGCTGGGAATAAGCATCCCATAACACAGACGGAAAATACAACTTGAATGAAATAAACCCTTCAAACATGAACAGCAGAACAATCAAAATAGCGTGTTATGGAATATTGCTCCTCTTGTCCATGCATGCATCTGCACAGGATATCATTTCTTATGGCGGCACCTTTACCGTTTCACAGGATAACCCCGGTGGACCGGGCGCCAGCGAAGGCTCGCTAAAACTCATTGACAACGACCCCAATTCAAAAATATTTGTAGGGGGTATCACCCTGCCCTGGTACATGCAGTGGCAATGCAACACATCCGCCAGGGCCGCACAATACGTGCTGATTTCCGGTAATGATGCGCCCACCCGCGACCCGAAGAACTGGAAACTGGAAGGATCGGACGATGCCGCTGTTTGGACCCTATTGGATACCCGCACCAACGAAGTATTCAACGCTCGCAATGAGCTCCGCACATTTGATATTCCCACACAGGGTGTGTACAAATACTACCGGCTTACCATCTCAACGCTCAATGGAAGCACCAACTTTCAGCTATCAGAATGGCGCTTGCTGGAAGGATTACCCCCTGCTGCTCCGACTGCTTTGGCCGGACTGGCCACCTCAGGCGCTGAAATACTGCTCACCTGGCAGGATAATGCTCCCAACGAAAGCGGCTTCGAAATAGAACGCTCCTCCAATGGCATTGATTTCACCAAAGTGGCTGCCCTGCCCGCTAACCGCCTCAGCTATGCGGCGACGGGGTTATTGGTAAATACGGCTTATCAGTTTCGGGTAAGGGCCATCAATACCTATGGCAATTCTGCCTACTCAAACACCATCGTTATTTCAACGCTCAACCAAAGCGGCATCCTTTCCGATGTAACAGATGATGGCGGCGTATTGGCTGTTTCAAAAGACAACGACGGTGGCCCCACAGCCAATGAAGGATCGCTCAAGCTCATTGACAACAGCTATGGCACCAAATTCCTCATCTTCGGCGCTATGCCCGCAGAGGGTTATTGGGCGCGCTACCGGGCTCAGAATCCCTGGGTAGTTACCAAATACACCATCACTACCGGCAATGATGCTTCCGGCCGCGATCCAAAAACCTGGAAATTCCAGGCTACCAATGATACACTCGGCCCCTGGACCGACCTCGATACACGCACCGGCGTCACCTTTGCCGCACGTTCTACCGGTTACACCTTTGCTTTTGCCAATACCACCGCCTATACCTACTTCAGGTTCCTGGTTACACAGAACAATGGGGATGGTGGCATCATGGGGCAGATCAGTGAACTGGAAATATGGGGCATGAGTCCCAATGCACCCAAAGTGCCCGCCGACCTCGACGTGACCGCCGTTACTTTCACCACAGCCACCCTGAAGTGGACCGACAACTCCACCAATGAAACAGGTTTTGAAATAGAGAAGTCAGAAGACAGCATCAACTTTGAAGCGGCTGGTACCGTCGCTGCCAATACAAATACCTATGAAGTGCCCAACCTGCTGGGTGGTTTCAAATACTACTTCCGCATACGCGCTGTGAATGCTTCCACCAAAACCATCTGGAGTAAAATAGTAGATACCATTACAGACTATGACCCCAACCTGCCGCTTACACCGCGCAACCTGCAGGGGGCCGCGCTGTCCGAAACATCCATATCCCTCACCTGGGACGACAGGTCGAACAATGAAACGGGTTTTGAAATAGAGCGGTCTGTCAATGGCATCAACTTTACACCACTGGCCAGCGAAGGAGTGGACATAGAAACCTATACCGATAACAACCTCAACCTTGCCTCCCGTTACTACTACCGCGTAAGGGCCATCAATACCTTTGGCAACTCTTATTACAGCAATGTGGTTTCCGTGATCACGCAGGGACAAAACAAACCGCCCACCCTGGATGCTATTACCAACAAGGATATCTGTACTACCGATTCCACCTTCACCTTCGATCTTACAGGTATAACACCGGGTGTGGAAACCTGGCAATTGGTTACCCTCGCGGTGACCAGCTCCGATCCCGCTTTATTTGATGAGCTGTCTGTAACTCCGGTGGTAAATGGAAAAGCGCAGCTTTCCTACAATGCGGCCAAAGGTGGTACGGCTACCATCACCGTAAGGGCGCAGGATAATGGCGCTACCTTCAATGGCGGTAATGATACCTATACCCGCACCTTCACCATCGTGGTGAACCCGCTCGTGGTCAACATTGCTTCCGATAAAGGCGCTGTTATTCCAAGGCTTGAAACGGCTCACCTCACGGCCTCCGGTGCCGATAATTACACCTGGGAAATTACGCATGGTATCATCAATGGGCAGCAAACAGCCACCTTAACCGTTCGCCCCACCATCAATACGCCTTATACCGTGTTGGGCGTGAATGATCGCGGCTGCAAGGATACGGCTACCATCACCATTCAGTTGCAGGGCACTTACAACCTCGATCCTGTGAACGTGATCACCCCCAATGGTGACGGTAAAAATGACCGCTGGGTCATCTGGAACATCAACACCTTCCCCGGCAATGAAGTGCGGGTAATGGACAGGGCCGGTCGTGTGGTATTCACACAGAAGAACTACATGAACGACTGGGAAGGGACCTATAACGGCAAACCACTGCCCGAAGGTGCTTACCTCTACATTATCAAATTAGGCCCCGGTATACCGGCCGCACAAGGCGTATTAACCATCATTCGCAACCGTAAATAACTACCAACATGAAACGTCTATATAACTGCAGGAAAATAGTTGTCATAATAGCACTGCTATTGGCTGGTATAACAGTAGCCAATAAAAGTGCTGCGCAACAGGATCCTTTTGGCGCCAGCTACTTCCTCAATCAATACCTGGCCAATCCGGCCATGGTGGGCGGCGATAACAAAATAAAAGCAGGGGTAGGTTACCGCCGCCAGTGGGCCGGTATTTCCAATAGTCCGTACAGTCTGTATGCTACCGGTGAATACAGCAGCGGTGATAAGATCAACCTGGGCATCAGCTTGTACAATGACAGGGCCGGCATGCTCAATACCAGCATGGCCATGGCCACCTATGCCTACTACCTGCCCGTAACCAGCACTGGCGGGAGGGTACACCTGGGGATTTCGGCAGGCGCCGTCAACAGGCGTATTGATACCAAGAACTTCAATGGCGATCCTGGCGATGTATTGCTGACCGATGGTAACGACTTTCAGTTTGATGGGGGCATCGGGGTAGCCTACACCGATAAGCGCATCACCGTGCAGGCATCCTTCCCCAACATGGTTACCTACTTTAAGAAGGAAAATGAAGACCTGGTGAACAGGCCCACCTTCTTTGCGGCAGCCAGTTATAAATTTGCTTTCAATGATGGAGACTTTACCGTAGAGCCCAAAGCAGCCTTCCGTGGTATGCAGGGCTTTGACAATATCATTGATGCCGGCGCCAACATCACGCTGAAGCAAGTGAATGTGTTTGGTATCTACCACACCTCCAAAAACATCACGGCAGGGGCTGGCCTGAAAATAGCCGACAAACTGGTCATTAATGCCATCTACACTTCTGCCGGCGCCGCCATCCGGGAATACATTGACGGCAACTTTGAAATAGGCCTCAGCTTTTCACTGGGCGGCAAAGAGAAATAAACATCATAATCAGTCATTAAATAAAATTCCCCGCAGAGTCTCCCGAAGAGCTTGCCATGCTTTGCGGGGGGACTCTGCGGAAAACAAAAGAATACATCCTCATGAAAATAAACAACAACCTCATCCTGTGCTTGCTGATATTGCCACTGCTGCTTTCGGCAGCGTGTAAAAAAAGCGGTGGTGGCAATACACCTGCACCGCCATCCAATCCACCGGTGGTGGACCCGCCAGACGCACCCATCAAAGCATGGCAGGAACACTGGTTCGAGCATAAGCAACTCGTAAGCCGGGTATATTATGACACTGTACTGGCCGTTTATTATGACAATGACGTATCAAGGACCATCACCTGGCCCTATACCTTCCTGAAAGACGTATGGCTGTACAGCAACGCCACCTATGGCAAACTCTATGGTACGGATAAAAGGCTCTATGCCATCTTCCATACCGGTAAATATGGCGGCGGTCATCCGGCTTACTACTACGATGCCGGGCACGACAACAAGAACGTCATTGATTGTGGTTCCAATGCCGGCAATGCCTGGATCTCCGGTACGGGCAATGACCTTGACCTCGCTACGCATGAAATAGGTCATATTGTGGAAAGCACCACGCATGGTACAAAGAGTTCACCGGCCTTTACCTTGTGGAAAGACAGCAAGTGGATGGAAATCTACATCTATGATGTGTACAAGGGATTAAAGCGGGAGGCGGACGCTGCCCGCTGGTTCAACATGATGATGACCACCACCGACAACTTCCCGGCGCCCAATACGCAGTGGTTCAAGAACTGGTTCTTCCCCATCTATGATAAACATGGCGGTAGTGCAGTACTCAGCAAATTCTTCAAACTCCTGGCCGATCACTTTCCCAAAAATGGAGATGGCCGTTATACCCGCGACCTGAACTGGGGTGAGTTCATACACTTTTGGAGCGGTGCGGCAGGAACCAGTTTAAAAGCGCAGGCCACGATTGCCTTTGGCTGGCCGGCAGAGTGGGAGGTTCAATTCAACAATGCAAAGACCGCCTTCCCGGGAGTAACGTATTAAAACCTGATTAATAACATCAATCAAACCCATTAAAAGAATGGCAAAAGTGCTGAAATAATTGTATTTACTGGTTGCCTCGATGCCTTTATGCCTTGTTGCCTTTGTGCCTTAATGCCTTTTTCTCTTCAGCAGTTAGTTTTGTTTGTATTAACAATCGTCCTAACCAGGACCAATGCGTTCCTTTCCAGGGACGCATTTTTTTCTATTCTTCAAATCCCTTTTCTTTGCACAACAATTTGCCAGAAGCTGGCGGTTCCATTGTTAATTTTATACTATTATTCATGCTGCCCAAGTACAAGCGCATCCTGTTAAAACTGAGTGGTGAATCATTGATGGGGGATAAAAGCTTCGGCATGGATCCCGTGATACTTGATCAGTATGCCCGCGACATCAAGGAAATTGTAGACCTGGGCGTACAGGTAGCCATCGTAATTGGCGGTGGTAACATCTACCGGGGTATGAATGAAGCAGAGACTGGTATAGAACGCGCGCATGGCGATTATATGGGCATGCTGGCTACCGTAATCAATGGTATGGCCATGCAGGCCATGCTGGAAAAAGTAGGGGTTTATACCCGCCTCCAGAGCGCTATCAAAATGGAGCAGATCGCAGAGCCCTACATCCGCCGCCGCGCCATCCGTCACGTAGAGAAAGGCCGTGTGGTCATCTTCGGGGCAGGCACCGGCAACCCTTACTTTACCACCGATACGGCTGGCTCCCTCAGGGCCATTGAAATAGAAGCAGATGTTATCTTAAAAGGCACCCGGGTAGATGGTATCTATACCGCCGATCCCGAGAAAGATCCCAAAGCCAAAAAATACGAGACCATCACCTTCCAGGAATGCATCTCCAAAAATCTGCGTGTAATGGACATGACAGCATTTACCCTCTGCATGGAGAACAACCTGCCGATCATTGTTTTTGACATGAATACTACCGGAAACCTGCGTAAAGTGGTCTGTGGCGAAAGAGTGGGAACACTGGTAAAATCCTGATAACCAATTTAACAAAATTATTAAAGCCCACAGGCTTGTATATGTGACTTTATCGCACTAATTTAACAGGGTGAAAAAGCGTCCCCAAACCCTCTGACGCTTTCTTCAACTACTTTGCCCCCTTACTATTCAAGTCCCTTGAAAGATGAGGTTTATCCCGGGAAAACCCGTGCGTAAAGGAAATTTTTCCGAACTGCTATGAACTTAGTACACATCTTATTGGCCGCTAAACTGTCCATTGGTCTTGCAGAGATCATTGTTTTCATGTTGGTATCCCTCGCCTTGGGATTTGCCATTCATTTCTACCTCACCCAGAAAAAAATACTCCCTTCCGTTACTCAGGAGCCTTCCGTCCTGGCCGAAGAACCCATTGGCGGATTGGACGAATGGCGCCTGAAATTCTATGAAGAAGTAGACCTGCGCGAACAACTTACCCGTGAACTGGAAGAAACAAAGGAAAAAGAGGAATTACTGGAACTGGAAGTAGAGGAATTGAAGGAGGAAATTACCCGCCTGGAGAAAGAAATACCCGATGAACAGGAAAAGGAAGGGAAAGGAGAAGCGGCACCAGGATCAGATAATAACTACCTGTCGCAATTGCAATATGCGCAGGATAACCTCTTTGCCCATAACCAGCACATTGGCCGGCTGCTCCAGCAGGTGGAAATACTCAAGGAATCAGAGCAGAAATATGCCGAAGTGCAGCAACTCAATGAAATGCTCGGCAGCCAGCTCCGTGATGCCCGCCGTGCATTGGTGGATAAAGAAGCAGAACTCAAACAAGTACGTCAGCAGCAGGTATTGAGCAATGAAGTAAAAGGCCGGCTGGAAAAAGCCTACGAAGAATTTGGTGTCCTCCAGGATCGCCTGCATAAAATAGAAACGGCCACTTCACCACAGAACAAGAACTTTGAATATGAAGAGCTGCAGCAGGCCTACTTCAAAATCACCCGCGAGTTCGATGAACTCAAAATGAAGCAGGTCAACATGCTGGAAGAACACCAGCGCCTGGCCCGCCTCTTGGCCGATACAGAAGACAAGCTGCGCGAATCCAACTTCCAGCGCCAGCAACTGCTCAAAAAAGTCAACTTCCTCGAAGAGTTGAATACCGATCTGCAGCAGGTAGCCGAGCACAATAAAAAGCTGGATATCCAGCTAAAACGCATTGCCGAAATAGAAACGCTCCTCGCCCGCCTCTCCAATGAAAAGGACAGCGATAACAAGGCCTGATCATCTTTCGGGTCAGTATTTTGCTGATTAAAATCAGCTCATCAGCTTCTTTTCATCTGGCTACTATTCCCGTCAGTACCCTAATTTTGCGGTACTAATCTTACATTATAGCCATGTCATCTATTGCAGATATCCGGAAAGATTACAAACTCAAAGCGCTTACAGAACAACAGGCAAAAAAAGATCCTATAGATCAGTTCTCCCAATGGTGGGAGGAAGCTGTCGCGGCCGAAATAGAGGAAGTAAACGCTATGACGCTGGCCACAGCATCATCCACCGGTATTCCGGATGCGCGCATTGTACTCCTGAAAGAATACGATGCCAATGGTTTTGTATTCTTTACCAACTATACCAGCGCCAAAGGGCAGCAAATGGAAGAAAACCCGCATGCAACCCTCGTATTCTTCTGGAAAGAGCTGGAGCGCCAGGTGCGCATCAGTGGCCGGGTGGAAAGAGTGAGCGAAGAAGAGAGTGATCAATACTATAACAGCCGTCCGGAAGGTAGTCGTATCGGCGCCTGGGCATCTCCTCAAAGCCAGGTAATTGAGAGCCGGGAATGGCTCGATCAGCAGGATCAGCAATTCAGGGAACTATTCCGGTCAAAGCCCATCCTGCGGCCCCCGCATTGGGGCGGCTATCGCGTAAAGCCCGTTCGCATAGAATTCTGGCAGGGCCGTTCCAACCGCCTGCACGACAGGTTATATTATACATTAAATCAACAGGGAAGCTGGACCATGGAGCGGCTGGCGCCGTAATGGAGAAGCCGTAAACCGGCTGTAATAGATTGTCCTGTGGCTGGTAGAGCGAAGTTGAGGGGTTGAAAGGTTGATAAGTCAAAACGGATGCCCGGTCCAACTTATTAACCCATCAACGTATCAACTATTTACCTTCTTTCTTGGGAGCAGCTTTCTTTGTTCTTGCAGGCCTGCTTTTGCCAAATGAACCTTTAAAAGTCTTCCCTTTCTTGGTTTTTTTATCACCTCTGCCCATGTTACAATGCTTTTAATTGAGTAAAAAATAGAGTGCAAAAATAATACTTCGTCCATTTACCGCATAAAAAAAGCTCCGGTACGGTTAGCTCATATTGTAGTGAGCACTGTAACGGAGCTTCCATGCAGTGGCATGCAGCATTATAATTTAGCTTGCAATTCTTTTCCTGCCTTAAACCTGGCAACTTTCTTAGCCTTGATCTTGATAACAGCACCAGTTTGGGGGTTGCGGCCATTACGGGCAGCTCTCTTGGAAACAGAGAAAGTACCGAAACCTACTAAGGTTACTTTTCCACCACCTTTCAGGGTCTTGGTAACTGCTTCAACAAAAGAATCCAAAGCGGCATTTGCTTGAGTCTTGGTAACACCAGCGTCATCAGCAAGCTTTGCGATTAATTCAGCTTTGTTCATAGTGTAATGTTTTAAAATTTAAGCACGACAAAAATAGATGCTTTTTCATTGAAACAAAATTTTTATCTGCTAAAATTAACATTTGCTAAAATTGCTATAACCCGCTCGGGGCAAGGATTTTAGGAAATGTAACCGGTTTTGGTGAGGCCATCATATTTTATCGTTCCTTGTGAAATACACTGCCCGCCTGTGTTTCACGCTATGTGGGCTGAAATGCTGTACAGCAAAGGGTTTGCGAGGAATATACAATAATTTCCTGCTTAGAGGCCATTAAAATAATCTTTTCCACACTTAGTTCACAACCTCCATCAGACTTCTGAAAGAGATACATTTATCACCCCACTTATTCAAACCTTCTTGCCGCAAGCCCGGTGCATAATTGTCAATGTAGCGTAGATAATCATCCTTGGTATGGGAAAAATACTGCGCTGCATAAGTGGGCCCCTCCGTCTCATCTGTTTCCAGCAGCCGCACCAACTGATACCTTTCAAAACAGCCGGTGGCAACAACGGCCGGCATATGCTCCTCTTGCATCCACTGTACCCAGGATTCATGAATACTCCAGTGAACAAGGGTCGTAACATTATAAATAATCATGTTGAATGCATTATTTGGTTAACTCCAGGTATACCGGACAATGATCGCTGTGCTTTACATCGGGATAAATGTCGGCGCCTTTTAATTGCTTGCGCAATGGCTCAGTAGCATTAATATAATCTATGCGCCAGCCTTTATTTTGCAGGCGTACAGCGGGAAAACGTTGACTCCACCAGCTATAGCGGTGAGGTTCCGGATGGAATTCGCGGAAAGTATCTACCCAGCCGCTATCCATAAACTTGTCCATCCATGTACGCTCTTCCGGCAAAAAACCCGAAGAATTCTTATTGCCTTTGGGGTCGTGAATATCTATCTCCTTATGGGCAATATTATAATCGCCGCAAAGGATCAGTTTAGGATGCTTTTCCCGGAGTGTACTCAAATAAATAAAAAACTCATCCAGCCATTCATACTTATACTGCTGGCGCATATCGCCCGTAGTGCCCGATGGGAAATAGGCATTGATCAGGCGAACATCCCCGAAATCCAGTTGCATCACGCGGCCTTCCTCATCACTGACCTGGTGGCCCGTGCCATATACCACATTGTCAGGCTTGATCTTCGTAAAAACAGCCACGCCGCTATATCCTTTCTTCTGGGCGCTGAACCAGTAATCGTAATAATCAAGGTTCGTGAACTGTTTATAGTCCACATTATCCTTATGTGCTTTCGTTTCCTGGAGGCAGATAATATCGCCCGGATCTGTTTTCAGCCAGTCAATAAGCCCCTTATTCATGGCTGCACGAATACCATTTACGTTATAGCTAATGATACGCATGATTAATTATTTTTACATTTGGTCGCAATTTACAGTATTGATATGGAAGCTTCATCAGTTAAAACCACTACTAAGCCTGGCAAGCCGATCATACCGCCCAAAGAGCATGTCTACCTGGATGGGCCTAAGCCCCGTACCTATGAATTGTTCTTCGCCTGGAAAGTGTTCACACAGTTCATAAAGGCCTTTCGTACCCTTCACTTTGTGGGGCCTTGCATTACCGTATTCGGCTCGGCCCGCTTTAAAGAAGACCATCCTTACTACCATAAAGCAAGGGAATTTGGCGCCCGCATCGCCCAAACCGGTTTCACTACCATGACGGGCGGAGGGCCCGGCATCATGGAAGCCGCCAACCGCGGGGCTTTTGAGCACGATGGCAATTCCGTTGGATGTAACATCCGCCTGCCTTTTGAGCAAAAAGCAAATCCTTACCTGCATAAATCCCTCACCTTTGAGCATTTCTTTGTGCGCAAAGTGGTGCTGGTAAAATACTCTTATGCTTTCATCATCATGCCCGGCGGCTTTGGTACACTGGATGAGTTCTTTGAAACCCTCACCCTGGTGCAAACCAGGACCATCACCCAATTCCCCATCGTATTATACGGCAAAGAATACCACCAGGATTTATGGGACTACCTAGAGTATATGGTACTGCAAGGCACCATTGCCCGGGAAGACCTCAGCCTGGTATTACTGACCGATAGTGTGGATGAAGCCATGCACCACATTCATACCTACATACAAAAAAATTACAAAATAAAACCGCGAAGCCGCTGGTGGTGGCTATTTGAGAAGAAGTAATAACATTATCCTTTAATATTCAGCCGTTGCTGAAACTGTTCCTGGTACGTTTCTCCAACAGGAATATAATTGCCGGCAATAACAATACGGTTGCGCTCAATAAACTGGATCTTATCCAGCGCTACCAGGTACGATTTATGCACCCGCATAAAATGACTGTCCGGTAACTGCTCCTGGAAGCTCTTCATACTTTGCAGCGTGAGTATCTTCCCTGTAGTTGTATAAATAGCTACATAATCCCGCAGCCCTTCCATATAAAGGATATCAGCCAGGTCTATCTTCTGGATCTTGTATTCTGTTTTCACAAAAATATAGCTGGCAGGAGTGGCAGTTACCGTTGGAGTTTGTACCACAATCACAGGCTCTGCAGCGAGTCGTTCGCGGGCCTTATGTGCCGCCACCAGGAAGCGGTCAAAAGTTACCGGTTTCAGCAAATAATCAATAACATCAAATTCATAACCGTCCAATGCATAATCCGGATAAGCAGTAGTAAGGATCACCTTGCACTTATGTCCAATAATCTTCATCAACTGAAGCCCCGTCAGCTCCGGCATCTGGATATCAAGAAACAGCAGGTCCACAGTCCCCTGCTGCACCAGTTCAATGGCCTTCATGGGATTCGTGGTTTGCTCCTTTAATTCGAAAAAGGGCGTTTTTTGCACGTAATCCGCCATCAGCTTTAGCGCCAGTGGTTCATCGTCTACCACTACACATGATATCGTTTTATTTGTTGTCATTCCTGATTTCCAGTTCAACTTCGAATAATTCGCTTGTTTCTTGTACCTGCAGGGTATACCGGCCGGGATACAAAAGCTCCAGCCGTCGCTGCACATTTTCCAGTCCGATACCGCCCCCTGTATCTTTTTGCCGTTGGCTTACAGCGTTGCTGATGTAAAAGCGTATTAGCGCTTCATTAGCCTGTAGTTTAATATGGATCTGGTTACCATTGCTTGTATCGCCATGTTTAAAAGCATTCTCTACAAACGGGATCAACAGCAGGGGAGGAATATGGGCTTTCCCGGGATTGCCTGTTATCTCCATATTGGCCGGTAAAGCGCTTTCAAAACGCATCTGTTGCAGCTCCATATACTTTTCAATATACTCCAGCTCCTTTTGCAAGGGTACTTTTTCATTCGTGTCGTACAGCATATAACGCAACAGGTCCGATAGCCTGGCTATCGCTGTCAGCGATTGGTCCGATTGGTGATAGACCAGCGAATAAATATTATTAAGGCTGTTAAACAGGAAATGTGGGTTCACCTGCGATCGTAAAAAAGACAGTTCCGTCTGTTTATTTTCCAGCATCAATTGCGTTTGTTTCAACTGGTGCTGGTATTCATTTTGTACAAAAAAATAAACAATACCGAAGGCAGAATACAAAAAGGCGTAATAAATATTATCTATATAATAATACAACAGCGGGGTGCCGGCCCAGTAATTGCGAAAATCAAACTGCCAGGGATATAATAGCTCTTCAATTGAGTAACGGATGGAGATAATTATTCCTACGCTCACTATCCAGTATAAGAGCGTCTGCCGTTTGCTTTTCCGGAAACCTCTTTCAAAAATGATATAAGCCGCCAGCGGATAGAGCAGGAAAATGAAAAAACCGCCAACATTTAAAAAGGCCCCCTGCTTACTATGTATCCAGGGGAATATGGGCTGTCCGCGTACCCATAAAGAAATATTCCCGGCAACTTCCCGGAGCAATTCAAACAAAAAATAAAAGAGGGTGATCCTGAGTAAATGCTTACGCATAGCCAAATCTATGGCAGTTATCATTAAAATCCTTCCCCGATAAGCCTGCCCGTGCCTTTCGTCTGCCAATCCCGGCTTTTCATCTTCCAATACCGGGTGCAGGGGAATGCCGTGCTTGCAGACAGAACCCGTTGGTTAGCAGATCAGAAAAGAAGGGGCGGAGGCGGGTCAGTTACTTTGCTCAAAATTATTGCTATGAAACTTCTTCCTGTATTGTTCATCATCATCCTTTGCACCACCAAAGCCTTTGCCCAAACCGTTAACTGGAAAAAACTGGAACAGTTAAATCCCGATAAAATACTCCTTGACCCTGCCAACCCTCCCACAAAAGCCTTGCTGGTGGGCTCTTTCCACTTTGGCTATCCTGGCCTGGATGGGCATAAAACAGACTCCTCAAAAATGCTTGATGTGCTGTCGCCCCGGCGGCAGCAGGAGATCAGGCAACTGGTAGCCGTAATAGCTTCTTTTAAACCTACCCGCATCTACATTGAATCACGCAGCCAGCGTTATACCGACTCGCTCTACAATGCTTACCTCGAAGGAAAACATACGCTGCGCAGGGATGAGAGGGACCAGATCGCCTTCCGTTTGGCAAAAGAACTGAACCATCCCAAAGTATATGCGGTAGATGCTCTTGGTTTTACCAATGAAAACTATAGGAAATACTCGTTTATAGACAGCTTGTGGAAGGGTGTTGTACCGGTGGATTCCACCCGCGATAAAATGTTTGATAAAAAATATACGCGCTTCTATGAAGCGGGGGACTCTTTAGAGCTGGAAAATACCCTACTGGAAAGTTTTTTGGTCATGGCCGATCCCCTTGTCCTGCACCGCTACCACGGACATTACCTGTCAGGTGGGTTCAATACTACAGATTACAAGGGGCCCGACAGATTGTCCATGTGGTGGTATACCCGCAACCTTAGGATATTTAACAACATCCTTACAACAAAGCCTGCCCCTACCGATCGTATAGTTGTGCTTTTCGGGAACGGTCACATGCCCATCCTGAAGCATTGCTTTGAATCCTCGCCGGAGTTTGAGCTCACCACCCTGAAAGAGCTGGCATTGAAAATGCAGGCTGCAGGGAAATTAAAATAATAATAAAAGGGCCGGATTGATCAATCCGGCCCTTTTATTATTATAATACTGATCGCTGATAACTACTCCAATACCGGCCTCAACCACCTTTCTGCTTCGTCTATCGCCATGCCTTTGCGTTTGGCATAATCTTCAAACTGGTCTTTTTCAATCTTACCGATACCGAAATACTTACTATCCGGATGGGCAAAATACCAGCCGCTCACAGAAGAGGCGGGATACATAGCCAGTGATTCGGTCAATGTAATACCCGTAGTTTCCTGGCCGCCCAGCAGGTTAAAAAGTTTATACTTCTCTGTATGATCGGGGCAGGCAGGATAGCCGGGTGCCGGGCGGATACCTAAATACTTTTCACTGATCAGTTCTTCATTGCTGAAATGCTCATCTTTGGCATAACCCCAGAACTCCTTACGCACGCGTGCATGCAGCAATTCTGCAAAAGCTTCCACCAGCCTGTCGGCCAGTACCTGTAACATGATCTTATTATAATCATCCATGTTTTTGGCAAAGGCTTCTACATGTGGTTCAATGCCCTGCATCGTAACCGTAAACGCGCCCATATAGTCGGCAGGTATAGTTGTACCATTAGTGGGCTTGATAAAGTCGGCCAGACTGATATTGGGCTGGTCTGCCGCTTTCTTTACCTGCTGGCGCAGGAAATCCAGTTGCACCGTTCCTTTATCGCTGTATATTTCTACCGTATCATCGGCAGTAGCCTGTGCGGGCCAGAAGCCGATAACGCCCCGGGCAGTAAGCCATTTCTCCTTAATGATCTGCTGAAGCAACTTCTTGGCGTCTTCATACAGCTTGGTCGCTTCCTTGCCTACTTTTTCATCCTTCAGGATCTGGGGGAACTTGCCATGCAGCTCCCAGGCTATAAAGAAGGGCCCCCAGTCAATATATTCAGCTATTTCCTGCAGATCGTACTGTTCAAAAACTTTGGTGCCTGTAAACGTTGGCTTAACCGGGGTAAAGCTATCCCAGTCTATCTTCACCTTGTTCTTCTGCGCCTGGTCAAAAGGCAGGTATTGCTTGGCTGACTTCTTATTGCCGAAATCCTCTTTGAGCTTGGTATATTCCTTTTGGATCTTACCCAGGAAGTCAGGCTTCTGTTCGTTGCTTAAGAGCGAACCTGCTACCGTAACGCTGCGGGAAGCATCCAGCACGTGTACAACACCCAGGTCGTATTCCGGGGCAATCTTTACAGCCGTATGCATGCGCGAAGTAGTAGCGCCACCAATCAGCAGCGGCTGCTGCATATTACGGCGTTTCATCTCTTTGGCAACATGCACCATCTCATCCAGGGACGGCGTGATCAGTCCGCTCAATCCAATAATATCAACCTTCTCTTTCTGGGCGGTTTCCAGGATCTTATCGGCCGGTACCATTACGCCAAGGTCAATAATATCATAGCCATTACAACCCAGTACCACACCCACAATGTTTTTACCAATATCGTGCACATCGCCTTTCACGGTCGCCAACAGGATGCGGGCGGCGCCTCCCTGCTGGGCAAGGGGATTGTTCCTTTTCTCTTCTTCGATAAAAGGCGTCAGTACAGCCACGCTTTTCTTCATTACCCGCGCACTTTTTACTACCTGTGGCAGGAACATTTTACCACTACCAAAGAGATCACCCACTACATTCATACCATCCATCAATGGCCCCTCAATCACTTCCAGCGGACGGGCATATTGCTTACGGGCTTCTTCCGTATCCTGTTCTATATAATCGGTAATACCATTTACCAGCGCATGCGTTAAACGTTCCTGCACCGTTCCGTTACGCCATGCTTCATCCTTCACCTCTACTTTGCCTTTCGCCTTTACTGTTTCGGCAAAAGTGATCAGGCGGTCTGTAGCATCCGGCCGGCGGTTAAGGATCACATCCTCACACAGATCACGAAGCTGTGGTTCTATCTGATCATATACCACTAATTGCCCGGCATTCACAATGCCCATATCCATGCCGGCCTTAATGGCATAGAACAGGAACACGCTGTGCATGGCTTCCCGCACGTGGTCATTACCCCGGAAGGAGAAGGAAATATTACTCACGCCCCCGCTTATCTTGGCCAATGGCATCCTTTGTTTAATAACGCGGGTGGCTTCTATAAAATCAATAGCGTAATTATTGTGCTCTTCAATACCGGTGGCTACGGCAAAAATGTTAGGATCAAAAATAATATCCTGCGGCGTGAAGCCTACTTCTTCTGTCAATATCTTATAGGCCTGCGTACAAATATCTACCCGGCGTTGGAAAGTATCGGCCTGTCCCTGTTCATCAAAGGCCATCACTACCACGGCGGCGCCAAACAGTTTGCAGATACGCGCTTCCCGGATAAACTTGTCTACCCCTTCTTTCATAGAGATAGAGTTCACAATGCATTTACCCTGTACGCATTTCAGTCCTGCTTCTATGATCTCGAACTTAGAGCTGTCGATCATAATAGGGATCTTCGCAATATCCGGCTCACTCTGTACAAGGTTAAGGAAAGTGGTCATGGCCTTCACCCCATCCAGCAAGGCGTCGTCCATATTCACGTCCAGTACCTGTGCCCCGCTTTCCACCTGCTGGCGGGCTACGCTGAGGGCTTCTTCATACTTGTTTTCCCTGATAAGGCGGGCAAACTTCTTAGATCCTGTAACGTTTGTACGTTCACCTACATTCACAAAGTTTGTTTCCGGGCGCACTACCAGTGGCTCCAGACCAGACAGGCGTAAGTAAGGCTTTATAACAATTTGTTCGGACATACTGATTATTTGGAATCGAAACCGGTTGTTTATTGACACCTGATATTCCTGTCCGGAACACCAGATTTGAATCGTTATAACGCTTCTTCAAGAATAGGCAACTTCCTCGGCGTTATATGCTTTACGTGTTCTGCGATATGCTTAATGTGATCGGGAGTGGTGCCGCAGCAACCGCCCACGATATTTACAAATCCCTGTTCGGCCCACTCTTCAATAAAATGAGCTGTTTCTTCCGGTAGCTCATCATACTCTCCCATCGCATTGGGCAGACCGGCATTGGGATAAGCAGACGTATAGCAGGCCGCGATCTGGCTCAGCTCTTCAATATGCGGCCGCATTTCCGCTGCTCCAAGAGCGCAATTCAAACCAATGCTTAATGGTTTGGCGTGGAATACGGAAGTATAGAACGCTTCCAGCGTTTGTCCGCTCAGCGTACGGCCGGAGGCATCCGTAATCGTGCCGCTGATCATGATCGGCAATTCCGGCTTATTGGTATCCTGGAAGTATTTCTTGGCAGCATAAATGGCCGCCTTGGCATTCAGGGTGTCGAAAATCGTTTCAATAAGGATAATATCAATGCCGCCGTCTACCAGGCCGGAAACCTGCTCATAATAGGCCGTCATCGCTTCATCAAACGTCAGGGCCCTGTAACCGGGATTATTAACGTCCGGTGACAGGCTAAGCGTTTTATTGAGCGGGCCAATAGCGCCTGCTACAAAGCGGGGTTTGGAGGGGTCCTTTTGGGTATACTTATCGGCTGCACGGCGGGCGCACTGGGCGGCGGCCACATTCAGCTCATAAGCCAGTGACTGCATCTCATAATCAGCCATGGCGATCGTAGTGCTGGAGAAAGTATTCGTTTCAATAATATCTGCCCCTGCTTCCAGGTACTGACCATGAATTTCCTCTATAATATGGGGCTGTGTAAGGCACAGCAGGTCATTATTGCCTTTTACGTCCAGGTGCCAGTCTTTAAAACGATCGCCCCGGTAATCGGCTTCCTCCAGCTTATACCGCTGGATCATAGTGCCCATGGCGCCATCAATAATCAAAATGCGTTTGTCTAATTCTTTCCTGATGTCCATATGCGTAAATTTTTATTGACTGCCGGCAAAATACAGGCAGTGATAAATGGCAGCATTGGTAATGCATAAGATAGTCAGGCAGTGGGTGATACTGTTCGGAGGCAGAACATCATAAACGTTGGGAAAATAGCATGAAGGTTTTCCTGGCGTTTATTAGTTCTGTTATTGAAACCTCCCTGGAGAGGCCATCCCGTTTCAGCGGGATTACAGGCCGAACAATAAACAAATCCGCCTGCGATCAGGACGCAAAGTTAAGTGATGTTCTTTTAATATCAAAACAGGGCTGGAAGTGAGTACGTTACCGGTTGGCCACATAGCTTTCAACGGGGAGGCGGTTGGTGATAGACCGGGCGAGGGTCATTTCATCGGCATATTCCAGCTCACCGCCGAAGGCGATACCGCGGGCAATGGTGGTGATCCGGATAGGGAACGATTGTAGTTTTTTCTGAATATAATAGATCGTAGTATCTCCCTGTATATTGGGATTGAGGGCAAAAATGATCTCTTCAATCTTCTCTTTTTGTACCCGTTGTATAAGGGCTTCAATATGAAGCTGATCGGGGCCAATACCATCCAGCGGGGAAATAATGCCGCCCAGGATATGGTAAGTACCACTGAATTGCTGGGTGCTTTCAATCGCAATTACATCGCGGATATTTTCCACCACACATACCAGTTCCTGCCGCCGCATGGAATTAGCGCAGATGGAACAGATGTCGGCATCAGCCACATTATAGCAACGCTGACAGAACCGGATCTCCCGGCGCATCTTCGTAATAGACTCCCCGAAAAGTTCCACTTTTTCCGGTTCCTGCTTTAATATATGCAGTACCAGCCTCAAAGCGGTCTTCTTGCCAATACCCGGAAGTTTGGCAAATTCATTCACGGCATTTTCCAGTAGCGCAGAAGAGAATTGCATACTGCAAAGATACATTTAACGCAACAACTATGTTGTTTTTACGTTTATCTGTCCCTGAGTTACTACTTTCCCCCTTTTTTAAATATGACCCTAACAAACCCCTTGATGAAAACTGGTTGTTTATTCCTCATTGCCTTCTTACTGATCAGTCTGTCAACCGTACAAGGACAAACTAACTATCAACCCGGTTCCCTCGTATTAAAAACCGGAGAACAGGTCAGTGGGCTGATTGATTACCGGGAATGGCGCCAGAATCCACGCAAGATCAATTTCCGGAAAACCCCGCAGGATCAGATTGCACAATACAGTGTGGAAGACCTGCAGGCTTTTAAAATAGATGGTAAGGATTCTTTTGAACGGGCCATCGTTACCAAAGATATGCGTCCGGTGGAGGTGAGTGAGGTCATCGAACACATGGAAGATGATCATAAACAGATAGACACTGTATTTCTACGGGTATTGGTAAAAGGCACAAAACTAAACCTCTATGAGCTGGTAGATGCCAAGTCGCACTATTATATAAATGCGGACAATGGGGATTTCCAGGAATTACAATACCAGGTACATTTTGACCATACTGCTTCCAGCCTGCAGCACAAATACATTTTCCGTAATCAGCTACGTCCCTATACTTTGGGGCATATCCAGGAAAATAAGTTGCTGAGAAACCTGGAAAGAATAAAATACCAGGAAAACGATCTCGTGAAGATCGTTTATGACATCAATGGTACGCAGTTAGCCAAAAAGAAGAAAAGCGCCGCTCAGTTCTTTGTAGCGGCAGGCCTGGCTTACTCCAACATCAAGTTGGGAGGTAATTCCGAACTCAATAACTTACAGTATAGCGGCAATATTGGTTATTCGGCAGGGGTGGGCATGGATATATTCTCCTCCAGGAACCTGCAGGATTTTATACTGCGCATGGAACTCTTTTATTCCTCGCTCAAATATGAAGGAAAGGGAGTGTTGAACAATGGAAGTGGACCCTTTAATGCCAGGTACACCATCCGGCAAACCAATATCACCCCTTCGATAGCATTACTCTATAATTTTCTCAGGAAAACTTCCTATAAAGTTTATCTCAGTGGAGGCGTTCAATATAACTTCTCGACCTATCCGGAAAATGACTATGTGAAATATGTCGACGAGAATACGCCTTCTGTAAAAGAAGACTACCTTGATTTTGAAAAGAACTGGCTGGAATTCACAGCCCGTATCGGTGGCATGATCAATGATAAAATAGAGCTTGGTTTATTGGCCACAGTTGCAGGTAGCTTTGAGCGGTTCCTCTACGTAAACGGTAAACCTGCTGTCTATACCTTTAGAATAGGCTACCGGTTCAATAACAAATAAACTGCCTTACAAAGTAATATCAATTTCATTGTCCCAGTTGGCCTTCACAGTCAGTTTGCGCGGCACAGGTATTACCTTTTCCGGTTGTATATGCTTGCCAAAAAACTCACCGGGATCCCAGACCCCGTTTTTATTGGCGTCATACAGGATGCGCAGGTCATATTCTCCGGGCACAAACAACCTGGCATTGAAATTACGGTCAGTAAATACATGGCTGAACTTGATCTGGTCGCCCTGGGCAAACTGTAATACCGGGTTTTTGGAAAGATCAAGATTAAGGAAGCGAAGGCGTACCAGCCCATAGTCGCTTTCTTTTTTGGTGCGGAAATTAAGTGTGTCTGTTCTCAGCAGCTTATGGCCCAGGGTATCTTCTGCAAACTCTTTATCAACAATAAGGTTATAAGCTGTATTGGGGTCCCATTTATAATAAAGGGTTATCTTTTTATTGCTGGTGTCCCTGACAAACCGGTAACCGGTAAGTGGTTCATACTTTTCGTTTGTAAACACTACTTTGGAGGAATCAAAAGAGCGCAGCGGCGCCGTCCGGAAATTGATCTCGAGGTTACCCAGCAGGTCCAGTTCCTGGCCGGAAAGATTGGTCTCCATGCGCAACCGCTTATCCTGTACTGCACCCCCGCCTTTCGTAGCTGATGGCCTGGTAATACCGGCGGGCGCGGCAGGTTTTTTATCCTTTTCTTCCTCTTCTTCCCGCTCTGTATAGGCGTATAAGGTAAAGAACTTGTTGCCTTGTGTATTGGCAAGTGTATCGGCAAAAGCAAATAGCTGACTTTTGTTCATATACTTCCGTTGTCCGCCTTCATCCTTAAAAGCATAAAGGGCGAAGGTACCGGGAGGCAGGTTGCGGAAAGTAAAATTGCCGTCCCTGTTCAGTTTGGTAACATACCGGGGACGTTCCTTAATAACGGCCGAATCATCTGTATTCCTGTGCAACACCGCTATCAGGGTAGAATCCGTTTTACCGGTTTCTGCTATAATTACCTTTCCGGATACTGTTAATGAATCAATCGTATCGCCGGTAGTAAAAACATACGTAAAGTCCTTCAGTATATTCCCCTCATTAATATCTTTAATAGCATTGCCGAAATTGATAGAATAAGTAGTATTCTCTTCCAGTGTGTCTTTAATCGTAACAGTAAGGGTCTTGAGCTTGCTGGAGATAATAGGATTTATTTTGGGTACCGGTGATACCAGCAGGTTCTCCTGTATATTTTCCGGCTGGGCAATAAACTCATCAAATTCGAATACGATCTTCTTGCCGGTAAAACGCCTGATGGAATCCGCAGGATTAACCCTTAGCAATACAGGCGGCAGGGAATCTTTATCTCCACCGGTGGGCGCTACGATATTGGCGCAGCCTGCAGTAAATACCTGGAATTGTGTAACTACTACTATAATAAAAAGAAAAGATAAAACCTGCTTCATTGGATATATACAACTTCAATAAGCTGCAAACATAGCTCGTTTGGGTGGATTATTCATGCAGCCTTACGGCCAGGCCATAGGTTTTAACAAAATGACACCAATGGCATTCCGGCTTCCCGCAGCCGGTATAAAAGTCCCGGTGCTGGATGCGTTGCCAGGCCGTGGTGAGCTGTTGGGTCACGATGGCAACATCATCCGGCGTGATCATTAACTTTTCTTTGTGGTAATAATACTTTTTATCTGGCTCTATAAAATCAAACTCCGTGCTGACCACCTTCCATTCTTTTGACTGGTAATTATCTACCAGTATCTTATAAAATACCGCCTGCCGCCAGTAATCGCCACCCAATGGTATGGCCTCTCCGGGAGGCATCAGCCGGACTTTGGATTTTTCCGGATCACCGGTTTTATAATCCACCACATTCACCAGCCGGCCGTCAAATTCCAGTTTATCTATCTTGCCCTTAAGCGGTACACCATTCACCATTACGTTCCGGATATTTCTTTCCACCGCTACGATCCTGGTCCAGGAATGAACGTATTCATCATAATAATTACTTAACACTTCACGTCCGTATGCTAAACGGCGGTTAAACTGTTCCGGGGTAAAGCTTTGTCTGTGCAGGTGCATATACGTTTCAAAATCGTTGATAAAAACCTCCGGCGAGGGGAAAGCTTCTCCTGCGGATTGCATTTTACGGAATAACAGCTCCAATGCATAGTGTACGGCTGAACCAAACTCAACAGCCTCATTGCGTGGGGCAGGAATGCGGATAATATTCCTGAAATAAAATTCCAGCGGACAACGGAGGAAATTATTAAGGGCTGTAACGTTCATAACAAACCGTTGCAATAACCGGCTTACTATTGTTTCCTCCAGTTTGCCGATTTCCGGGGCCGGCATTTTGACCTCGCTGGTTTCCATATGTAGGGCCCCGGCTATCCCTCCAAAGGGGATAGGCGATATATAAAACGCAGCGATTAGCGGGATAATGCTATCCTGGCCATTGACGGGTACCTGTAATGGAGGCCAGGTAAATGCTGGTGCACGCATCAGTAGGATCAGCTTCACCAGCAGCGGCAGGTCCATTGCCGGATTACGTGCTGCCTCTTCCTGCACATAATGCACAAAACCGGTAACCAATTCCTGCAGCTCCTGGCTGTCCGGATGCTGCCTAACAAAATCGCTGATGCCGGTTTCACGAAGCATACTTTCCACCAGGGCGGGTAAGGTGGTACCGGGTGCTATGCCGGTTAATCGTTCTATAGCTCCGGAAGCTTTTATAAAGCCCTCCGCAACAGGAGGCGAAAAGAGGTCCCTTGGCGGGGTATGCACCTTTTCATATAGTAGCCTGCGCAGGGATACTTTTTGACCGTTGAATGGCCGGTCGGCTGCCGCTATAGCGAGTTGAGCAATTTCAGCGGGTGGAATAGCAAACCATTCTGCATGCAATAACTCAAACAACATCTCATCGCCGCTACCGGGAATTTCCTGTTCTGCCGCGAGGTACTCAAGCAGGAGGACCACCTTTGCTATCAGCGGATGTTCCGGTGGCAGGGCCGCGCCAGGGTCCGGTACATCGCCCGCATCATGCCGGCCAAGTTGTTGCAGCAATACCTGGTAATTATCAAATTCATGAACGGCTGCCTGCAACTTGTCCATGCTTGCTGCTGCTTCCGCTACCTGGTTTGGTTCCAGGCTGGCCAGGTATGCATTGATCTGTTTATTCACAACGTCCGACGTCCAGCCTTCCCGTTTCATCATGCTGAAAAGGACCCGGAAATTCCTGATCTCAAAGTACACATCGCCACGATAGCGCTTGAGTGGATGGCCTTTGGGAAAGGCATCAATAAGCCTGATAAACAACGCTGTACGCTCCATGGCAGATAAGGGCGGTTGGCTGCTGAACATAACCAAAGATAAGCAGCCGCCTGTTTACTCCATGGCTGACTGGAAGGATTGAATGAGGTCTGGAATTAAGATAAATTACCTAGGCTGTCTTCAGGAATTCCTTATTGTGGATTTTTAACTTTTCTCATTTGCGGAAAAATTCTTCAATTTGGGAATACTTTTTTGTGGTTCATACGTTTATATAGTAATATCTAGTCCATTAGCAATGAAAAATCAACATGCCCTCAGGATTTTCGTCCTGGAAGATGATGTTTGGTACGGCTCCATGCTCGAACATTATCTCTCTCTAAACCCCGATTATGAAGTCAAACGCTTTGAAAGTTCCACCGCTTTTTTTAACCAATTGCATGAGCGCCCCAATGTGGTAACGCTCGACTATTCCATGCCCGACATGGATGGCAGTGCGGTACTGAAAAAGATCCGGGAAGTCAACCCCGATATACAGGTCATCATCATTTCCGGCCAGGAAGATGTGGGTACTGCCATCAACCTGCTGAAAAATGGCGCTTTTGATTACATCGTGAAAGACGATGAAGTGAAAGACAGGCTATGGAATTCATTGCTGCACCTGAAAGAGATTGTAGGGCTGCGCCAGGAAGTGGAACACCTGAAAGAGCAGGTAGGTAAGAAATACGATTATTCCAAATACCTGATCGGGAAGAGTGAGTCTATGGATAAAGTGTATGGCCTCATTGAAAAGGCCTGTAAAACCAACATCACCGTATCTATTGCGGGCGAAACGGGTACCGGTAAGGAAATGGTGGCCAAGGCCATTCACTATAATTCTGAGCGGCAGAAAAAGCCCTTTGTGGCGGTCAATGTAGCCGCTATTCCCAAAGAGCTGATCGAAAGTGAACTCTTCGGGCATGAGAAGGGGGCTTTCACCGGCGCGGTTACCCGCCGCCTTGGTAAGTTCGAGGAAGCGAATGGGGGCACCTTGTTCCTGGATGAGATCGGTGAAATGGACATCAGTCTCCAGGCAAAATTGCTGCGGGTGCTGCAGGAACGGGAAATTACCCGTATTGGTGGCAATGAAGTAGTGCCGGTAAATGCACGCATCATTGTGGCCACACACCGGAACCTGCTTACAGAAGTACAAAACAAAACATTCCGGGAAGACCTTTATTACCGGCTTATCGGGTTACCCATTCAACTGCCTGCCCTGCGTGAACGTGGTAATGACATCATATTGCTGGCCAGGTATTTTTTAGACCTGTTCTGTAAGGATAATGGAATTGAGAAGAAAACCATTTCGCCGGAAGTGCAGCAGAAACTACTCCAATATACTTTCCCCGGTAACGTGCGGGAACTGAAATCGGTGATGGAACTGGCGGCTGTAATGGCCGATGGCGATATCATTCAGCCGGAACATATCACCATCAATACAACCGCTACCGTGAATGACTTGCTGAGTAAAGAAAGGACCCTGAAAGACTTCGATATCCATATCATACAGCATTACCTGGATAAATACGATAAGGATGTGTTGCTGGTAGCCAAGAAGCTGGACATTGGCAAATCCACCATCTACCGTATGATACAGGCCGGTGAATTAACTACCAAATAACCGCCAGTATGATCGTACCCGATTACCGGAGCCTGGGGAAACGGAAAATACTGGTGGCGGAGGATGTGGAACTCAACCAACACCTGGCCCGTCACATGATGGAGTCGTGGGGTTTTGAAGTGGACATCGCTATCAATGGCAGGGAGGCGCTGGTACTGGTACAACAGCATAGTTATGATTTGGTGCTGATGGATATACACATGCCCGAAATGGACGGCGTGGAGGCTACGAAGCAGATCAGGCAACTGACGGACATTGTCAAATCAACCATTCCTATAGTAGCGCTCACCGCCAATGCCCTGAAGGGCGACCGGGAGCGGTTTCTGGCAGCAGGCATGAACGATTACCTGCCCAAGCCTTTCAATGAACCTAACCTTTTTCGCATCATTGCCAACAACCTGACCAACATGATCATTACTGACAATGCTTCATCGCAGGAAGCCCTGATTCCCGGACCTGGCGACCCTGTGAAGCTATACAATCTTTCCCTCGTATATAGCATAGCTGGTGGTGATGAGAGTTTTGTGATACGTATGCTGCAACTGTTCCTGGATACCATGCCCCAGACATTAGTGGAATTGCAAAAAGAATCTGCTGAGCAGAACTGGGAGCAGGTAGGCAGGCTGGCCCACAAACTGAAATCTACCATTGACTCCATGGGTATCAGTTCCCTGAAAGACATCGTACGGCAGATAGAACACAACGGGAAGCAAGAAGAACAAACAGAACAATTGCCGGCGCAGGTAGCCCTGGTAGAAAGCATTATGAAGGCCTGTGCCGAGCAGATAAAGAAAGACTTCTCCCTGTAAAATCAACATGTAAAGTATCTGTCTACTGCCTTTACCTTGTCTTGCCCTACTACTGCCTCCGGACTATCCCAGGATTATCTCCGGAATTAACCCTCTATATGAGCTCTATAGCTGCTCTAAAGCAGCTCTATAAGAGCTCTATAGCTTTTTACGATATTACGACTGAACTGAAGGAATAACATTATGCTATCCCGGGATGCGGGAGATGTATTTCTCAATCTCCTTTACCTGTTTTACAATTTCAGGGCTGGTAGGTTTGAGTGCTTTGGTTTTGCGGAAGAATTCTTTGGCAGCGCGGAACTCCCGTTTATTCATCATGATATTGCACATCTGCAGATAGGCAGCAGCTTCATTTTCCTTATCGGGCAGTCCTTCGCGGATGGCCTGGCGTATATATTGTTCGCCTTGTTTGAAATTGCCTTTTTGCAGGGCGATCATGCCCATTTGCAGCAGGTTGGCCCCTTTTACTTCCTTCATGGGGGTACCCAGGTCGAGGCCTTTCTTCATATTCACTTCGGCGCCATCGAAATCCTGTTTCATCATCGCCAACTGGCCTTTAAAGGTATAATAGGCAGAGCGGATGGGCTTATAGAGCAGGTTGGGGAACTTTACCGAATTGAGAACGCCTTCGGCGCCTTCCAGGTCGCCATTTTCCATATATTCCTGGATAAGTCGCAGGGGGCCAATGAAAAAATGGCCTACAATCAGGATAAGGCCAATGAAATAAAGGGGAAAGGCAGGCCAGAAACTGCTATAAATATTCGCCACGATACCCAATACCACCAAACCCAGTCCTAAATACAGGCGGTAACGGATAAGCCAGGTATAAAACTTCATACATACTTTTTTAGGGGTAGCAAAGATAAGCGTAATGGGTTGATGTGCGAATTTATCAATGTGCAAATACCGTAAAACAGGACAGGTGGGCTATTTTATGGATAGGAAGTTCGTTTTCAGGGGATTTATGTATGGCTGGTAACTTTTTGCAGCATTTTCAAATTTGCACATCAATACACCTGCACATTGGCATTGTTTCCTTATTTTTGGCGCCCGGAAACAGAAAAAAGAAGGCTGTATGCCTGTTTTTCCTTCCCGGTCCCGTAGTTCAATGGATAGAATAGAAGTTTCCTAAACTTTTGATACAGGTTCGATTCCTGTCGGGACTACTTAGCAATTTTAAAGCCGCCTTGTAATTATGAATTTACAAGGCGGCTTTGTTTTGCTGAAGGAAATAGGAGGTGTTAATTTGTGAGCTTTAGTTTGTGTCATTAAATGCAGCAGGCATCGAATCAATCCTTATTAGGTAATTGAACACTTTGTCTTTTTTCTCATAAATAACAGGCTGTCTCACGGTTTTAATAACAAGCGTATCCTTCACGAGGAAAATTGTGTCAATATTATCAGTGTTTACTTTTATAATATGTTCAGTTCTGCCATCTTTCGTGACGTCAACATGGTCATGAAGCGATGAAATTAAACTGATTTGGTAGCGATTTATTTCAAGGTCACCAATTGTAGACTTTCTCTCATTAAGTTTTTTTGTTTCATCGGCGCAAGACAATAAAACAAATAGTAGTATTGGCATTATCTTCTTCATAATAAATAAACTGGCGCAACGCATCGTTATTTTCTGTCAAACGTAAATTTAACATCTACAGTGGAGAAGCCCTTCGTCAAGACTGTATATTAACCAGAAGGTCCAATGGTACTTACTTTCTCTTTTGATTGGCTACGATATTACGTAAATATTGGAAAGCAGAAGGTAAATCGTTTTCAAAGAACTGGCGTTTCCAATTCGGATCAAATCTTTCTATCAGCAAAAACAAGGCTAATCCTTCATCCTGCGACCATGCCGGTGCTTTCTCCAGTAACCACCTAAGTGTCTCCTTCTCGTCCATGTCCTTTGGAGCGTTTTTAGCATAATTCTATACTGTGCCCACATTGCCGAGCCTTCAAGAGAAATGAAAATATCATCCAACTTATCATATCCAAGACTATCTCCTGATAAAAATTCTTTTTTTCGCCTATCTGCTATCCGGAAAGCCTGTTCAATATGTGCGATACAACTATCTGTATTTTCATTGAATACGGCATTCCAGAGATGACCTTTTTCTGCAAAAAATAGTTGTTTATAAGTCTCATTTTTCCCAAATGTATTTTCAATCGTATTATCATCTATGCTTTCGGGTAGCTTATAATTATGCTGAATCTGCAAAAGTTTTGAAAGTACAAATGGCAGTTGGCGGGTATGGGTCAATTCGTGAATATAGATTCCCAGAAATAAAAAATTTAAGTAAACTGCATAGTCGGGTGTTGCAAGGAGGTGAAACAAGGTGGGAAGCGGTGCAATAAAGAAACATTTTTGATTGTTGGCATATGGCATGGCCACGGTGGGTAAAGAACCCATCGGAACAGGTGCTCTGTCTGGAACCCAGACATTCATCGAATGTGAAATTCTAATAAGCTCATAGTTTTGGCGATCGTAAATGAAGCGATAAGCTGTTTTTTCAAATGGCGGAAGCAACTTTTTATCTGGGTTTAAATGCCAGGCCGCGGTGCTGTCATAAAAGATAATCCATGGCAAAGGGTTTTCCTTGATCTTTAGTTCTTTCCGGCATACAAGATTCCAGTTATCTAATACTTTTTGTATCCATTGCATATCATTTTTTGCCAGAGGAGTGCTGACATTTGTATGCTGTGCGGTTACAATGTGGCTGGCAATCAGAAGAAAGGCAATCAAAATTTTTAACCGGTTCATAAACCATGTTTTTCGGTATACAAATGCAGGTTTTCATTGCGGGTAGAACCTTGCGCGAATGCCTAATTGAAAATATTTTTTAAGGTACTAATTTAGGCTGAAATTACCTCAGGCTGCTAAACTGGCCAGCAACTTCGGATCAGCCGGAAAATAGTTCGAGAATTGTCCTATAAGGGGACTACATATATAATTTTAATGGCGTTCAAACCGAACGCCATTTTTCGTTATAACCCCTACTGGCTTCAATTCCAATACTTTTCTGTATCAATTCAAATCAATTCAAACAAAAGGAAGGCTGGTTCAGGGGCCTATCCGGGGTCCTAATTTGTAGGCCCCTGCGGGTAGGCAGGTCTACTTCTAACCATTTCGTTCTACCCAACCAAATGGATATGTATGTATATCTCTTTTATGCTACATCTTTGGTGGTATTTATTCATGTAAAATAAATAATCATGAAAACAGAACTACTTTGCCCAATAATGGCGGCATGTTTCGTCATTATAGCATCTTGTAAAAAAGGGATAAGTGATAATGAAAGCGCTTTCCAGTCAGTGCAATTCGCAAGTGATCAAAAAATTGGAGAAATAGATTTCAATTCGGTAAGCTTTACTAATAGCACAATGTTGACCAATAAATTTTTCCCATATCAAACAATAGGAAGGACGTATGTTTTTGAAGGCGAAACCCCGGATGGTTTGGAGCGAAATGAAATTCAACGCATTGATGTCGTAAAAGTGGTCATGGGTATCAATGTTGCTGTAATCAGAGATAGGGTTTGGTTGGATGGTGTACTGGAAGAAGACACCCGCGACTGGTTTGCCCAGGATAATGACGGGAATGTTTGGTACATGGGGGAAGACGTAGATAATTACAATCCCGATGGTACTATCCGCGATCATGAAGGTGCCTGGGAGGCTGGCATAAACGGAGCAGTAGCGGGTATTATCATGCTTGCCAATCCCAAATCAGGGATTTCATACCAACAGGAGTTTGCAGCAGGAATAGCCGAAGATAAGGCGAAAGTTGTTGCTATGGGACTCACTATTCTGGTTCCATTAAATACCTATGAGGGTTGTTTAAAAACAAAAGAATGGAGCGATCTTGAAAAAGGAGCTATTGATTTTAAATTTTATGCACCTGGTATTGGACTTATTAAAGAGAAAAAGAATAATACTGAATCGAAACTTGTTGCTATAGTGGAATAACATTACATAAACCCCAGGACAAAAATAGAATAACAGCCGCTGAAATATATGCCTTTGAGAAAAACTATTTAGGATAAAATATATTTTCTGAGGCAGCAAGGACCTTTTCTCCAAACGGAAATTGTACCATTTCCAAATTCTTTATATTGACACTAGAATATAGAACAGTTACGACATCGTTGGTGTTTTCCGTTGATCTCAATGTATTTCGATTTGAATGAAAGCAGGAAGCACCAACAACCGAAGTACACGCAGGAAGAAGCTCATAAGGAATAAGATAATATGCGTATCTTAGTAACGTAGGCGATTAAAATTTCTTGACCTTAACAACTATAGCATGAGATCTTTCCTGTTTACACTGTTTATAACAACAGGGTTGGTCCACCTGGTCAATGGCCAATCAGATTATAAGACCCCACCTGATCCTATACAGGTTCCAAAAGTGAGCCTGGTGTACGTAAAAACGGGCCCTTTTGACAGGGTATGCGGATCGTCATTGAACAAATCTGTGAAGCAGGAGGATATGGATGAACTGTCAGGGCGCTTGGGCGAGTTCCAGGCGATATGGGATAAAGAAGGATCTATTTACCTTCAAACAGTTCTTAAAGAAACAGGGCGCTCATTTCCCTGGCAGGATGTGGAAGCAACACTAACCGCCTGTGATTTTCCCTCCATGGGCTCCCCTTTGATAATTTATACAAAAAGCTTTCTTTCTTCTGCTCCAAAACCTCATCCTGTATCAGTTTTTCCTATCGTTGTTTTTCATGAGTTGATGCACATTTTTTTGCGCGCTGTTAATGATAGTTCTTTGCTGAAAAAGAAGTATGTATTGGAGTCCCCCTTTACGCTGGGCCAGTTGCAGGTGATGGCCCTGGAAAAATTTGTCTTATTAAAACTGGGCCGGTTGGATATTATCAAATGGCTGGATACACGTTACCGTACGCGTTTCTCACCTGAGCACCGCCGGGCCTGGGAAATTGTAAATGATATAGAAGGATGTGAAGCTTTTATTGAAGAGTTGAAGATAAAATAATGAGCTGGCATCTTTCTCACTTCAATACTTGATATTCGCTAAATTGTTGCCGGTAATCGGCCACCTCGAAAATCGCTTTTTAATAAATTGATTTGGAATAAGATACGTCATTAAGTTCGATTCCTGTCGGGACTACCAAACATTTTACTTGCGGACTTCATTGATGACCGCACCAAGCAGATCAACTAACTCTTGTTGAATAACCCCAATCTGTTCAATTTCTTCTCCCGCTCTCCAATGCTCCCCTTCTTTAATGAGTGTAAGGCGTTGCGTACCTCTGCCCGACTGCAGCAACACATCGTAAGTTCCTGTAAGTTGTCCATCCCAGGAAATGGTTTCGGCAAGAGCTGCTTTATAAAACACATTATTGTGTGTGAAAGTGGTTGTAAAAACCAGGTGGTCGGTTGTATCTGGCCTGCCAGTGACGAGTTGGAAGTCCATATGGGTTGATTTAGACCAGTAAGGTAAGAAAAACTGTACTTTGCCATGTCTTCCAATTGATGAACGGACAATATTAAGCCAGCCTTTATAAGGGTTTTGTTTGGGTTTGACAGGGGTTTCCTTCGTACCATGTTCGTACCACCTTCGCTCCCCGCCCTTATAAGTGCGCTTTAACCCCGAAGCATTCCCGAAGCAAACCCAACCCAAAGGCGGTCCATCAATGTCCATTACTGTATAACCATTTTAGACAACCCAGGAAAACTGTATAGTTATTTTAGCAAGGGACATCCTAACTCAATCCTCCTGTCATCCTTGTACCAGCCATGTACCAAGTGCGCTTTAACCTACAAGGATGGTACAAGGATCACACAGGGTTTGCATACCCCTGCCATTTTACCCATTTCACGGTATTGTCCTGACGGCCAACATTTATTACTTTTAACCAGTATATGTTATATACTATATGGCCAAATACACCGGCATACCACCCATTACGGGCACCATTGGTCCCATCTGCATCTATAAGATGTATGGCCGGTATTATATCCGTACCCGTAGCTCGCTCACGGGTAAAAGGGTAAAGAAAGACCCGGCTTTCCGAAAGACGATGCAATATGCCGCCCTTCTGTCCAAAGCTTCCCGCATCGCCTCCACCGTATATGCCACTCTGCCTGCCGACCGGAAACAGCACAGCCTGTACCGCAAACTTACCGGCGAGGCCATGACCTGGTTAAAATACCAGTGGACAGAAGAAGATGTAGTGGCTTACCTGGTCAAACTATATACCGGACAGGAAGTACAGTTACCTGAGCCTGAAGTGGTGCAACTGAGGGCTCCCTTCCGCCGTAAGACACAGCGGTTAAAGGAAAAAAGGCATAAACAACACAAAGAAACACCCGCAGAGAAACTGCCTTACCATCTTTACGCCTACCGTTATAATGAACGAAAGTTCCGACGACAATACAACCAAGACCAGATCAACTATCCCTGGAGTGAATATATAATGACCTGACTGTTCTTCATCATTTACTCATTCCTGCCCCAGTTTTTTATACAGTGCATCCTTATAGGTTACCCCTATGGGCAATTCTTTGTCGAGTATCCTTACCAGATTGCCTTCTACGAATTGTATATGCCGGACATTAATGATAAAGGATTTGTGGATACGCAGGAACTGCTGCTCCGGCAGCAGTTCCCCGATTTTGTTGAGCGAGGAATACGATGTATGTACAGTATTCGCCGTCACTACTTTTATATAATCTCCGAAGCCTTCAATATAAAAAATATCCGGATAGGCAATCCGCAGGAGTCGCTTGTGCACTTTAATAAAGATAGCTTCGTCCGGCGGCTGGCTTTGCGAGACAGGTGGTATTTCTTTTTGGGCGCTGATCTTCTGGACCGCTTTGATAAACCGTTCGAAGGTGATGGGCTTTAACAGGTAATCCACTGCCTCCAGTTCAAATGCCTCCACGGCATATTCCATATAGGCGGTAGTGAATATTACTTTGGGCGGGTTCTTGAGCGATTTCAGGAAATTGAGACCTGTAATACCCGGCATCTGGATATCAAGGAAAAGTAGGTCTATCTGTTCGCGGTGCAACAGTTCGAAAGCCTCGATCGCGGTTTCACAAGTGCCCACCACCTGCAGGCTTTTTACTTGCCGTATATGTGATTCCATCAATTGGCGCGCCAGTGGTTCATCGTCTATAATAAGGCACCTGGTCATCGGGGTGGATTTAGTTGAACACTTAAAGTAACGATAAATTGTGAATCCTCCTCTGTTACCAGTAATTGGTGTCGCTCAGGGTATAATAACTCCAGTCTTTTGCGCACATTGTATAAACCAATCCCGCTTTCTTTTGCCGCAACTTCTGTTTTCGGTGCTTTGAGATTGGAAGTTTGGAAGGTGATCTCTTCTTCATCAATGGTCATGAGCAACTGTACCTGGTTGCCTGGAATTTTATGATGGAGTGAATGTTTGAAACAATTCTCAATCAGCGGTAAAAACAACAGCGGTTCGATCAGTGTGCCGCCCGGATTTCCCTGCACGCAGAACTGCAGCACCGTATCGTCATTATGGCGTATCCGCTCCAGTTCCAGGTAGCTGTGCAGGAACGCTATTTCTTTTGCCAGTAATACTTTTTCTTCCCTCGCTTCATACAATACATACCGCATGATGCCGGAAAGATTGGCAATGGAAACGGAAGTTTTCGGTGAACCCTGCAAACTGAGCGCATATAGGTTATTCAATGTATTGAAGAAGAAATGCGGTTGTATTTGCGACTTTAGCTGGTCGAGTTCTAGTCGCAGTTTGTCGGATTGTAACTGGTCAACGATATGCTGCCGTTTGAACAGCTCCCGGATAAACAGCAATCCAATTGATGAAAGCAGGATCAGTAGCGTATAGCCCATATTTTGTATCAGGCTTCCCGTCCAGTGCCAGGGCTCCACAGAAGCCAGATTGGAACGGTATTTTTCGGGAATGAAGGGCAGGTTGATCATTAGCAGGAAGGCGATCCGGGCATTGAGCTCATACAGCAAAAGATAAAAAGGCAGGGATGCCAGGAACCACCAGGGGCGTTTATTGAACAAGGTGCGTGGAAGCAACCAGCGATAAAAGAACACGATGGAAGGAAGCTGTAGCACATTGACCAGGATAAGGCTCAGCGTAAAAGAGAACCGTTCGAATATCTGCAATCCTATAGACAACGGAATGATGACCAACAGGATAAAAAGATAGAGCAGCTCCACGAGTTTTATCTTCTTGTAATAGCTCCATTTTTTCGTTGCTTCGAACATGCCACAAATTAAAACAGCCGTTCATACAATTGATGATTTATTTCGCCCAATTCCCTGTTTTGCCCGCTCAATTTAGAAGACAGTGTTCAACCCGCCGGTCAGGGCATTGGGCTAAAAAGTAACCCTGTACGTTTGTATCAGCCGCAATTTGCGCTCAAATCAATCACATGAAAAGGGTCATTTACCTGGTATTGTTTGGGTTTATTACCTACAGCAGCCAGGCTCAAACCAATATACAGGTTACGCAATTAACAACACTCGGCAAGGTATGGGGTTTTCTAAAATATTACCATCCCGCTGCTGCTAAAGGCAAACCCGACTGGGACAGTGAATTGATACGCATGATCCCACTTGTTGAACAGGCCAAAACCGGGAAAGCGGTTGATACATTGCTCGAAGCCTGGTACCGTTCATTGCCGTCCGCCGGGTTATCCACTACACGGGTAAACAGGGAGGCAGATTCGCTGGCAAGGACCATCACGGAAAAAGACATACAGCAGTTCAGGGTTTCAAAATGGCTGAAGACCGAACTGGTCCGCTTATACCAATACCACCTTCCGGATACCAGCCGGTATGTCACCCGTTATTACGGCGGCCATTATTATGATCATATTATTCATACTGAAGACGATTGCAAGACACCTTCCTATCCTGGTCGTCCGGTGCGTTTGCTTGCCCTGTTCCGCTATTGGAATACGATAGCCTATTTTTACCCGCACAAAACGCGCATTCCTGCCTGGGACAAGGTATTGAGCAATTATATCAGCCGGTTTTTGCAGGCAAAAGATTCAGCACAATACCGGTATGCCATACGGGAGCTTATCCATGAATTGCCCGACTCCCATTCCTTTATACAGGAGCCTGGCCGCATCTACTATTTCTATCCTTTTCGTATTGATTATGTGGAAGGAAAATATCTGGTTGGTGCGTGCGACGATAGTATTGCAAAAAGATGGGGATACCGTATTGGGGATGAAATAATTGCCATTAATGAAAAACCCACCCGAGAAAGAGAAAAGGAACTATTAAAGACGACTACCGGCACCAATGCGCTTTCGCTGCACCGCAATATTGCCCAGGAATTATTGAAAGTTGGTGACTCTATCATAGAGGTAAGCTTCAAAAGGGGGAAGCAGGTGATTGCCAGGCCCGTCGAACTGCACAGTTGGGAAGTCTACCGTCGTATACCCAAAGCCCCTGCAAAGCCCTTGTGGGAGGAACTGGAACAAGGAGTCTGGTACGTGCGATTTTGCCGTATCAGTAGTATTGACACCCTGGGCTATTTATTCCGGGATATCCGGCAGGCAAGGGCTGTGATCTGGGAAATGCGCGACTATCCCAATTTCAAGGTTACCACAGGATTGAATAAATTCTTCTTTCCTGCAAAGACGCAGTTTACCGAAGAGCTGAATGCGTGGGATTTTTATCCAGGTACATTTATCAGGGGCTCCTATTATTTTACACCTGCCGGCAAGGCTGATTCGATCTATAATGGCCCCTTGATAGTCCTGGTAGATGAACATACGCAAAGCCTTTCTGAATCAATCACCGCTGCTTTAAGACTCAGGCCCAATACAATTACCATGGGCCGGCAAACAGCCGGTACCACAGGCAATATCACCTGGTTTACATTACCCGGTGGTATAGAAGTAAGTTATACAGGTGTTGGCGTAAAGGGTTTGCAGGAGAGTTTTCGCCAGGGCATGGGGGTTAAGCTGGATGTCCCGGTAAGGCTCACTCCCGCAAAGGTGGCCCAAAGCAAAGATTATATATTGGAGCAAGCGATCCTGTATGCCAGGAGATACCAGTAAGGCTATGCGCTGGATGGTTTCAGGTACATATAGAACTCTCCCAGCTTGTGTTCCTCATTGCTCAATAACAGGAAGATAAAGAAGTCTTCGGGCCTGAACAATTTCTTATAGCCAATAATGTTTTCCCGGAACAGGGTGGTGTAGTTCTTGATGTTCTCATCCATATTGCCGGCCGGAATGTCAAATACCAGGTACTCGCCTTCCTTTACCGGACTGATAATGTATTCCTGACAATCAGCAGGCGATAAACAATTGATCACGGCTCCTGTTACGAGCAGGCCATGGTGCATGTTGAACCTGTCGGCCGGTGTGAAATTGAGCGAATCGAAGGGTTTGATCACAAAGCTTCCGCTCCATTTCTTGTCAAAGCCGCTCATCACCTGATCGAGATAGGTATCGTAACAAAAACCGCCTTTATAAGATGCCGGCACCATGCGTAATGACCTGCAAATGGTATAGCGATTGTGTAAGGTCTCGATCCGGTAATTGAACGGGAAATCCTTTTTCAGTATATCGAGATAGGCTTGCTCTGAATGGATACCGTCGAGCAGGGCATTGGGGGAATCCTTTATGAATAGCGGTCTTTTCCGGAAATAGCCCGGACTGTGATTGAACTGCTGACTAAAGGCTTTTGAAAGCGCGTGTTTACCTGAATAACCGATCCTTTCGGCAATTTCAGTTAGGGAAAGGTCTGTATACGATAAAAGGGAGGCGGCTTTTTCCAGGCGGAATCTTTTGATGTAACCGCCAATCGTTTCCTGCTCCGTTTGCTCAAAGATGTCTGAAAGGTGATAATAAGAAACGAAGACATGATCGGCCAGGCGCTGCAGGGAGATATCTGCATGCATATTCGTTTCCACGTATTCGTGAATCCTGTTGGAAATGACCCGGTAGTGTTGTATGGTAGCTGGCTTATGCAAGGCGGCGGCGGCTCTGATGGCTGAAAAGTTATCCATTTTTGGGATTTCCAGGAAGCAGGCTGCCCATAAAAAAATGATAATTATTTTTCAGGCATCAACTTGTTACCATGAATTTTAAGCATATCCGTTTAAGTGCGGCCATTGTTGCCCTGGTCTATATCGCCATCCAGTCATTTCAATCGTATGTATTCGGCCAATTCACTGCTCCCGCATCGGTTGCGGAGGAATTGCAGCAGGGAAATCATCCCCTGCACCTGGTGCGTTCCTCCCTGATGCTGGCTGCCATGTTCGGGCTATTGTATGTGCGATACGTGATTTGCTCCCTGGCGGCAGTGTCTAACCGTTTCTGGGCCACCCTTGCCTTTATCTGCTATTTCGTGTTTTTCATGCTGGAGGTCCTGCTGCGTTCGACTGAGCTGTTTTATACACAGCTCCATCTTCCAAAGGCCCTGGCCGCCAATGCGAATGACCTGCCCCGTATTGCTGACAAGCTCCAGACATTTCAATTGATCCAGTCCGCATTATACTTTCCGCTGATTCTGGCAGCGACGGGCAGCTATATCATCCTTTTTTTTATGTTTTCACCAGCAAAACAAAAGATCAACTGGCTGTTCAAGTTTGTCATGGGCGTGGATATACTAAGGTCTGTGTGGAGATTGTCAAGCGACTATTTCGGTGTACAATGGCTGCAGGGGAACTTGTATGATGAAATGTACCTGCCCCTTGTTTTCATCACCTTTGGGTCGCTCTGCATCTGGCTGCTTACCCTAAAGGACGAACGACTATAAATTGGGTTGCCAGAATTTATCTATTTGCCGCTTTACATATTCCGCACTGATCCACTTTACATTGCGGTCACTACTAAAGAAGAAATACTTTGAGTCCGGAGAGTAATAAGGACAGAAATCACGGGTACTGGTATTGATGTTCTTTCCCAGGTGGGTGGCCTGCTGCCATTGTTGATTGGCGCCGGGTTTAGAACAGTATAGGTCTGCTCCGCCGAAACTGTCATCCCGGTTGGAAGAAGTAAAAATGAGCAGGTCTTCCTTAGCTGAAATAAAAGGGTCGTATTCAGACTTTGAAGAATTGATGGCCGCTCCCGGGTTCTCCGGTGTGGTGTATTGTCCATTGACTAACTTACTTACGTAAATGTCTTCTTCACCCAAACCGCCCTTACGGGAGGAAGCGAAGTACAGATTTCCCTTTTCAGTAAATGAAACATAGAACTCATTGCTGTCTGAATTTACACTATTCAGGTTTACAGGCTCCGACCAGCTTCCATTGGCCAGGGGAGTGCTGAACCATATATCATAGTCCTTGATGGTGTCTGATGGGTCTTTAGGCCTGTTGGATATAAAGTAAAGATTGCTATCAGGACCAAAAGCAGGATCAGCATCTGAATAGCTACCTTCTACAGGTGATATCAATGTTGGCGTTGTCCACTTTGTGCCATCATAACGGGTGACATATATTTTGGATTGCTTATTCATGGACCTTGAGAAGTAACAAGACTTGCCATCCGGAGAGAAGGCCGCATTGAAGTCAAGTGAATCTGCTGAAACGATGCCCGGCAAAAAGACGAGGGCCGTTGAATCGGGATATGGTTGGGGATAAGGAATGTCTATAGCTGTTGGCTTTTCACCAGGTGCATTGTTGTTGCCACAGGATGAAAGGATACCCGTCAATAGCAGGCAGGCAAATAGCTGAATTATTGAAATATGCCGGAGGTGGTACATGGTGTTTGTATTGAGTATTACTTGTGGTCGGGTGCTACAATAAGCTGGCTACTTTATCCTGCGTGATACGTTGGTCCAGTTCCATTCCCAGGTAACGCCATTATCGGGTGAGAATGCTTGGCTCCATACGGGATTGTCCTTGTCGGTTTTGTCCCACCGGAACATGACCAATACAGGCTTACCATTGTACACATCCTTACAGTAAAAGGTGCCGATATTCTCTTCAAAGGATCCTACTACTGGCGGGTCCATGACTCCTGTATTGCTGGGCACCCAATAAAGGCTCCATAACCTGGTTGCCGGATTAAATAACCGTAGTGTCAACCCCTCAAAAGGTTTTCCATTAAAGGTGGCTTTATAGATATCCATATTACCTACCCCATTCAGTATGGAACCATAGTTCTCATCTGATGACTCAAATTCTTCCCATTCAGTAGAATTGGTAAATCTCGATTTAAGCCTTTGGTTGTGCATGGTCCATTTTCCGGTTAAGAAATCAAAATCATGTTGGGAAGAAGTTTTGGAAGCTGTGATCTCCAGCTCTCCGGTTGCAGTGATTTTGGCATTGACCATGGCTGCTTTGGGAAAAACAGGTTGTGCCTGGGAAAATGAAATGTGTAAGACGAACAGGATGAGGAAAGTAATGGCTTTCCGGGCAAGCTGGATCCGTTTCATTGGATTTGTTGTTTGGTGACTGACATGGCTGGTCAATACTCAATTTAATAAATATTAGTGATAGGCGATGAGCTTGTGCAGGTCATATTTTCTGTGTATTATTAAGGAATAAATCCTTCCTATGAATGACAACGAAAGATTCGTACAATTGGAAAAGGCTTTGTATCCCCAACAAATACGCGAATCGGAGAGACAACTTATTATTAATCTCCTTAATTCATTCGACAATATTAATCATGTACATAATGGCGTTAATCTGCTCAGATTAATAGGCTCACATACAACAACCGTAGTTGTCAATGTGCCAGGCGTTGGCTACAGAAATGAAGTGGACCCCTCCAAAGCCCAGTTTTTCAGGGAGTGTATGAACAGGGTGCTGGACCGGGGGATTAACCGGGATTTTAAGATGGGGAAGTACCAGGCTCCTTTGCTCTTTTTTGTGCAGGACTCCCGCCTGTTTAGCCATCTCTGCGCCTGTGGGTTCGATCCCAACGAACGATTGACTGACCCGGACCATGAAGGGTACCCCTATTTTATGTTGCACCACGATTTCAGCATTGACAATTACCGGGTGGCCAAGCAGTTTGGCTTTGATCTTTACCTGCCGATCGTGGAGGGTAAAAACCTGCTCCAGTTATTCTTCTCCCGGTTTATTGAATTTGACCTCAGCACGCTGCGGGAGTTTGTGGATGATTTTCCTGCCTATAAGAATGTGCCCAATCCAACGACGGGGCTCACCCCGCTTCAGACTTACCTGACAGCAGAAGGGGGCAATCAGTTTTCCTATGAAATAGTCCGGTTCCTGTTAGAAGAAGGGTTTGACAAGAACAGCAAAACGGAGAAAGCTTTTTTTACTTCCGATTTTGAGATACCCAAGCGCAGTACCGCCCTCGATATACTGAACCTGAAGTACCAGGCCTATAAACCTGGTAAATGGGCGCTGGAAACGATAGCCTTATTTAAGTAACTGCCAGGTTATTGCAATGTGTTGAATATGGCCTGCTTACATATTGATTTACTAATATGAGGCGGGCTTCTTACATTTGGTTAGCAGTTACTAACGGTATTATGCTCCCCGGCCAATGTATTAAATCAACTATTCAAACGTATGAGAAAGATTATTTTGAACCTGGCGGTAACGCTGGATGGTTTTATTGAAGGGCCTAACGGTGAGATAGACTGGTGTCATGTAGATGAGGATTCAGGGACAGCCTCCTTTTTTGATGAATTCCTGGCAGATATAGATACCATTTTTTATGGGCGGGTGAGTTATGATCTGTGGGGGCAATACCAGCCATCCGGAGATACGCCCCTCCCCGAAAAGAAGATATGGGAAGCTGTTCACAGCAAAAAGAAGTATGTGTTTTCAAGGTATCCGAAAGTGGATAATAAAGCCACTTATATCAGTACTGATCTTGAAAGCAAGGTGTCGGCGATCAAACAAGAGCCGGGAAAGAATATCTGGCTGTATGGCGGCGCTAACCTGATAACGGAGTTTATTAACGCCGGACTGGTGGATACCTATTTGCTGGCCGTATACCCGGTAATCCTGGGAACGGGCAAGCCTCTTTTTGCCAACATTAAAAACCGGGTGGGGCTTACTTTACAAGGCGTAGAAACTTCCCGGTCGGGAGTAATGCTGGTGAGGTATGATGTAAAGAGATAGAGGGTACTGAAGCTCCATAAAAAAGAATGCAGGGGATAAGTACCCGCTGCATTCTTTTTATTTCAGGGATTTGCTCTTTATAGTATGTTTATCGCTTTACAATCCTGATCACTGTGGCCGGCGCTCTGTCGTTGCCGGTAATGGTGATGAAATAAATACCATTACTAAACCCGGTTAGGTCGAAGGTTAACTGATTCCACCCCTTCCATAATTGCATTTTTTTCTGCAATACCTGCTGACCGAAGCTATTGGTAATGACAACACTTTGTCTTGCATTCTCCGTTAGGAGTGCTTTTACTGTGATGAGCCCCTTTGTAGGGTTAGGCTGCACTTTTGCTTCCGTTACCAGGTCTTTTTCTCCGCACAGTGATAGGTTTACTGTTTTGCCTACGGTAGTGACACAGCCATTGTTGTTGGTATAAGCGTATAGGATGTTTTGGTTGCCTGGTCTTAAGGTATCAATATGCCAGGTGTTGCCGCTTACACCGGGACCGGAAAATATACCGCCGGGTAAGGATGCACTGAGTGCTACTTTGCTTTCCAGGAGGCAAACAACATTCGGCAGGTTAATAACAGGCTTGTCTGTTGCCTTTACCAGTAGTTTCACCCCATCGGTATTTACTACCCTGCCAGGTGTTGTCAATACACAACGGTAATACAGATCAGTTAGCGGTGCCGTGATAAGCTGGGCTTCATCGGCGCCGGCTATATTGTTCCAGGTAGTGTTGTCGGTACTTTGCTGCCATTGATAAGTAAGCGGCGCCGACATGGAAGCTGTTGCACCGGTAGTAAGCGTAGCCGTAGATCCTGAACACACGGATTGACCGGCTGGTTGCTGATGAATGGTTATGATGGCGCCGGCGATGGTCAGTGTTCCGTTTGTCAGCTTAATATCATAGTTCTCTGCATCACCGCCACTAAGCAGGATGGGGTAAGTACCTGGCGCACTTGTTTTAGTTGCTGTGGTGTTGATGTTTGGAGCGGTAATGTCCTGCACATCATCATCACCGGCAAATCCTGTATAGTTGATGGCAAATACCGGATTGTCTGCACCATATTCTTTGATGGTATCCCTGACTATGGCCACCAGTTCTTTGCGACTAATAACGAGCAGGATGTCCATGTCTGGTGCAGGATCATAGGTAGCATCGCCGGGCTGGCTGATGATGATGCTTGCTGCGCCTGCTTTTTTGATCTTTATTTTCCACTTGTTATTGTCTAAAGGATCCTGGTAAAGCCTGACCGTATTGGTATCAAGCAGTGCATAGCTTACCGGTAAGCCTGAGCTGGCAACAGCCGTCAGCTCAAAGTCTGCATCACCATAGGTGCGGTAGAGATCTGATGCTGTAATGGTCTGGTCCGTGTTGCGTGATTCGAAAGCGCCCAGGTCAACCGCACTGCCGGTGAGGCGTGGCTTGCCAAGGAGGTCTTTGGTAATGCCGGACAGGTCGGGTGTTCCTCCTGCCTGGTAATAGCTATTGTTGCCTACATTGATAAACGGACTGGTGCTAAGTAATGTATAGTTGCCGGCTGATGGATTGGTAAACTGCGGATCAATGCTTCCTTCCGGATTGTGATTGGTGAGGTCTTCCGGCAAACCTTCCACCAGGGTGTAGGTGATGACGGGGGTACTGTTTATATCCAGATAGCCGGTACTGTTTCCATAAACAATGCTATTGCGTATGATTGGGTTGGAGGAGATGTTGGTGTAGCCTCCGCCTTCAACAAGCGCATTGTTATTGCTGATGGTTACATTGGTGAGTACCGGTGTTGACAGGTTGGCATTGAGCATACCGCCACCCTGGAACTCCGACAGATTATTAACCAGGAGCACGTTGGTGAAAACAGGTGATGATGTCTGATCGTTGTAGACGCCACCTCCATAGAACGGCGACTTATTGCCTTTGATGATCAGGTTGGAATATACCGGAGAAGACAGGTAGTTGTGTAATCCACCGCCTCCCAGTTTGGTGATGGGGTTACCATTTACTTCAAGATCATTCAGGACTTCGCTATCGCCGCCACCGCCTGTAACGGTAAAGCCATCCAGCACGGCCTCACCCACATCGCCGGAGGCGATCACTATGTGGCAGGCATTTTCGAGGTTGCCGGTGATGTTCAGGTCGAAATCGATACCAGTAATTACATCATTGTTGTTGTAATCACCACTTAAGATACTTCTGTTGGCTGTAAGCGACAGGTCTCTTGCTCCCAGGTGTGTTTCTGTACCTGCAAAGCCTCCATAGAGCTTCACGTTCTTCACCATCAGGAAGGCATTGTTCATTCCGTCTTCATTCCCGAAGTTATCATCTGCCGGGCTGTATAAAGGTTGATAGGTGCCGCCTGCTACCCAGATCTGTAATGGATTGGCGGCAGTCCAGTAAGTCTCTTTTGTTTTGGCCCACCGCAGCGCATCTGCTACTTCTGTCAGGGCATTGGCCCAACTGCTGCCATCACCGGGAACAGGGTTGTTTTTATTAACGTACAGGATGTTGTTCTCCGGAACGATTTGCTTTACATCCATGAGATAGTCTCCGATGGGTGCAGAGGTACAACCATTGAAGCTTATTTCTACCTGTACATTGTCATTATTAGAAGGGTAGTAAGTAAACAAATTATCAGGGGAAGATTGAGCGGTACTTCCATTCACTGTAAAGGTGTATTGGGAAAAACCTGGCGTGGCAGTAAAGGTTACCGGCGTTCCTGCCATGATCTGTCCGGAAGCAGAGTGGTTTAGGGTGGCAGGAACGTCTGTGATGACGCCAATTTTTAAACTGCCGAGCGTGGTATAGTGGGTGGCCGGACCGCCTGTTACCGGAAAGGTGAAGTAGCGGTTGGCAGGCGTTATTACGGGAAGCGCCGCACCTACGGGAGCCTGGTCTGGCTCATCCTGCCGGACCCCTGCATAGACAATATCGCCGGGATTGACACGGACAGGGAAAAAGAAGTTAAGCTGTATATTGGTATTGAGATCACTGGCAGTAGCATAAAAAGCATCGGATTCAGCTATAATATTTCCAATGTCATCCAGCAAGACACCTGAAATGGATTTGCCAATATTGGCGCTGTTATTGGACAGGTGTACTGTAACACCTTTAAATTGTAAAGGAATGCCCGGCGCCTGGTATCTGGCAGTAATGATACCGGTGCCAGATCCAAAGCCAAAACCATCATAGATAGGTTCTGTGCCTGTGTAGGCATAGGTATTACAGGTTATCTCCTGTGCAACCTGTTTTGTATTGTTGGTATTGTCATCATCATCCGGAACTTTCACCGCTACGGTTTGTGAACCGGCTGCCCCGACAGATGCTGTAAAGCTTATGGTAGTGCTGGCGCCTGCAGCAAGTGAGGGAATAACCTGCGTAAGGGTCTCACTGTTGGCGCCTGTTACATTCAGTTCAACAGTTACATCCACCTGGTCTTCGGTGCCGTTGTTTTTTATAACGGCTGTAATGTTGTTCTGATCGGACCATAACCTGCTCAGGGTACCCACTTCTACTATAACTTCCGCTACTTCCACATCATGTTGAAGAGGGCTGCCATCAGTGGCCTTTGCCTGTTTGGAAGCAGGGGTGTTCGAAGGCACTGGTGTTACCAAATACCTGGGATACGCCATGCTACAGATGGTAACCAGGGAAATGCCTGCAACAAGCGATTTGCCCTTGTTTTTAGAAAATTGCATTAAAGGGAAAAAGGGTACAAGTTTTATCATGGGAAAGGGGATTAATGGCCCCATATAACGCATTTCCGGGGCATTGTAACAGCTAACGAAGCCCAATATGATTATATTGTTCCATAGATGGGAAAGAGGGCAGGCAGGGCGGGGATCAGCCTTTTTTAGTGAACCAACATGACATGGCCTTTCCGGTAGGCTGGTTCACTTCCTTCAATGTGATAGCTGCATTGCCATATATAGGGACCATTGTCGCAGACTTTCCCTTTAAAGGTGCCATCCCATCCCTGATCCGGGTTAGTGGTATGGAATACCTGTTCGCCGTAACGGTTAAATACCTGTAACCTGAATTGGAGGGTAGGTCCATATACCAACGCCCTGAATATATCATTGCGCTGATCGCCGTTGGGGCTAAATGCATTGGGGATAAAGACGCCGTATAAACAATCTTTCTGAATGATCACGGTAGTGTCTTTGCCTGTACAACCTTTATTGTCGGTAACGGTAAGGGTATATACACCGGGCTTCTCTATTACGATGGATGAATTGCCGGCGCCCGTTGACCAGGTATAACTTCTATAGGTTTTATCAGGAACAAGTGTGAGCCTGGAATATTTACAAATGGAGTCAACTGATTTCAGGAAACCTGTGGGCGGCGGGTTCAGTGCGGTGATGTTTATGGTATCAGCGCCTATGCAGTTATAAAGGTTGGTAACAGTTACATGATAAAGCCCTATATCAGCAACAAGGAATGTGGAGTTGGAGCTTCCGTCCTGCCATTGATAGGATTTGAAACTTCCTGCATTCAACAGTTTCGGGCTGCCTGTACAAAGCTCCTGATCTGCACCAAGCATAACTACCGGTAAGGGGTAAGTTTGAAGTACAGCAAATGTATCGCGGGCAAAACATCCATTGGGGTCCTGGGCGGCGATGTAATATTGTCCGGGCTTTTTAATGGTGATAGCTGCTGCTGTGCTGCCGGTATTCCACTGGTATTGAAGATACCCGCTGCCTGCTGACAGTGTTATGGAGTCGGAGGCGCAGAAACTGGTATCTGCACCAAGGCTTACAGGACGTGGAAATAACAGTTGCACCTGTAAGGTGTCCCTGGCATAGCAACCATCCTGGGTTATGCCTTCTACCATGACAGCGGCGTTTTGAAGCGGTAATGCCTGTATTTGCTGTCCCTGCCCGATGAGCGTTGCGCCGGATTCCCAACTATAACCGGTAAAGCCGGGGGATGCTTCCACGGTAAGCGTATCGTTTTTACAGACTTTAACATCCTGCCCGAGGGTTAAGGCAGGAATAATTCCTTCGCTGATATAGATGGTGTCTGCTGAACGGTCGCCGCAGGTATTGGTTACTTCCACATAGTAGCGGCCCGGTTGTTTTACTTTAAACTCAGGTGTGGAGGAGCCATCCTGCCAGGTGTACTGTGCATAACCGGCGCCTGCTTTTAGCAGGATAGAATCGCCGGGACAGAAGGTAGTGTCATTGCCGAGCGTTAATGAAAAGGACAGGTTTTGTATGTGTAACTCTATACTGTCTTTAAATATTTTACAGCCTGTATTGAGTTCGCCTTTCAGCCATACCAGGCCGGTTTTTTTGAACCGGAGCACCACAGAGGTATCTGTTATTTTTTGTACAGCAGCAAAGCTGGTATCAAATTTCCATTGCGGTTTTATGGTGCAATTGGTATTCCTGCTGAACGGAATAGCATAGTCTGTATTGAGCTGACAGATGGGACCCGGATCTGTTATATCCAGGAAGGTGCATTCGGGCGTGGTATTGCAAACGATGGCTCCGAGGTTGAGCGCTGCGGTATCCGGCACAAGGTACATGCCATACATGGAAGGGAGATATGTACTGTTGAATGGCGTACAGGTGATGGCTGTTGTGTTGGGTGCTATTGTTGAAAGCCTGGGTTCCCTGGTGGTACCAATGCAGGTCCCTACTTCGCCCTCCTGGCCATATTTTATGAGGTAGGGATCGGCGTAACTGCCATTGACACCTCCATAGGAAAAGTTGCCTCCTGAATAGATGTAACCGCCATCACTTACGCCGAGGCCCCGGCTAAGGCGGTTCCGCTCCATTTGATATTCTTTTATAAACTGAACGTCAAGCGCTGTATCGAGCTTCAACAGTACTTCCTTATACCGATTGCTGCTGATATCATAATAGTTGTAATTGACATACAGGTGCCCATTTTTAACAATGGCTGCCCGCATGACAGAGCCGCCATCAGCAGAGGTGAGTATTTTTATGGGTTTGCCGACGGTATCGAAGGTAGTGACGAGTAGTACATTGTTCCCTCCTGCGTAGAAGATATGCCCGGCATCATAGGTAAGCGTGCGTTTGTGCAGGGAACCATCATTGTTTTTGGCGAAGGTATAGCTGTTGAGCAGTTGACCGGTCGCTTTATCCAGCCTGAGTGATACGCCATTGGTTGCTTCTGCCACGATGATGAGGCTGGAGGCGGTGGAGGTAGCGCTGATGGTACCGAGGTATACACTAGCGTTTATTTCATAAGATCTTGTCCACAGGTCATTTCCTGCTGCATCCAGTTTGTAAATGTATACTTTGGGTTTTTCCCAAAGGAAGCCGGATGAAGCACTTAGTATGTAATAGTTGCCTTCCGCATCTTTATGGACTTCTCCTATTCCCATACCTCCTGCGTAAAAACCGGTGGCAAAGAAGGTTTTGCTCCATACCTGCTGCAGGTCGTCATTGACGAGCGTTATATTATACCGCTCCATGTTGTTATAGGATGCGTTGGATACGAGCATGACATGCCGGTCATCTACCTGGAACGGCCGGAATGCCTGTGAATTGATGCTATTGTAGACATTTACCGCTTTTAAGAGGGCGCCTTTTTCGTCCAGTAATTTCAGGCCATAGGTAAGCTGGTTGATGCCTCCGAGGATGCGGTCATATTTGCTGGTAGCGATGAGTTGTTTATTGTCGCGCAATAAGTGATAGAAGTTTATATAATCTATATAGTTGTTTGACCGGAATGTTTTATAGTAGGTGCTGAGACAACTGTCTTCCAGCGGGTCCTGCGGGCAAAAGTATTTTTTACAATCAAAGGAAACTGTATAAGAAGCCGGGATGTCGGTACTCACGGTATTATTCTCCGCATTGGTCAGGTTGCTTTCAGTCGTTGTTGCCATGGTATTGGGCGTCATGTTGGCTTCCGTGTTGGTGACGCTTATTGTCTGGTATCCACAATCGGGCAATGTACCTATACTGTCTGTTTTGATCATGATGAGCTGGTCTGACAAGCCGGTATTAAGGCCAAAGAGGAAACCGCCATCAAAAGAGCGGGCGATGCCGGCGATGGAGGATGCACCTGTTACTGTGTATTGCCGGGTGAATTCCGGCGTAATGGCATAGTAAGAGAAGTGCTTAATAAATATGAGTTGTTCTGAGGCTGGCAGAAAATAGCCCAATGCATCACCGGCATTGTCCATTGCTGCGGAAGCTGTAAAATCCAACGCAAATGGCACCGGGTATTTTTGAGTAGTTTCATTAACAGCCGACACTGCGATGATGTTCCTGAAGCCGCTGTAGCCGGGGCCTGTGTTTTTGATGGCGCCTAATATGTTTAATCTTACGTTGAATGAGGTGGTGGCAAGGGCCCTGGTATCCTCATTGCCATTACCCTGTATGTATGTAGACAGCAGGTTACCGTTGCTGTTGCTGATCTCAAATACCTGTACGGCTGCTTTCCCATTGTACTGGCAGTTGGTAATGAGCCCTAATTTTCCATAACTGAGCGTACTGAAACCAACCAGCTCTGTTAATGAGGCAGGTGTTAGTCTTTTGTTCCATAGCTGGGCGCCTGATGGATTGTAGGCCCTGTGATTCACAGCACCGGAAAACTGTACTGCCATCGCCACGGTTTCGGTTGTTTCCTCGAACAGGTCGAGTGTGACCTTTACCGGTGGTTCAGCTTCTGCTACAATCTTTATCCATACTGAGGACAGGTCTTGTTTGAACCGGGCCAGGAATGTAGTGTTGCTGCCATCGCTGAAGAAGCCTGCAATATAGAAGTCTCCCGAGAGCGCGATCTTTGCATCGGTGATGGTAACAGGCCCGTTATTGATCCTGATCCTTTTTTGAGTAATGATAGCCCCGTCGTTGGAAAGTACGATCAAAAGCCCTTCTTTGGTACCGTTGCTGAGGGTGATGGTGCCTGCAGCGAGGTAACTGTTGTCGGGAAATGTTTGCAGTTTTGCCAGTGTTATTTTTTCTCCTGTGGCGGCTGGTATGCGTAGTTTGAATGTGCTGTTGTTACAGGCAGCGGCATTTGTGCGCGTATTGCCGGCTTGTATGGGATTGTTCCAACCTGCAGGCAGTATGGCCGGTTGTTTATTCCTGATGAAAGAGTCGGGTTGTGCAGGTTGGGGTACAGGTGGGCTTTTTAGTGTCTGGCCCCCGGCGTGAAACAGGAAACAGTTCAGCAGGAAGCTCAGCACAAAAAACTTACCCATTACCCGCGGGGCGAATCGGGTCATGTACCAAATATATGTAATTTTTACGTGGTTGTATAGCGGTTAGGGTGCTGCGCACTGCGATAAAAAAGGCTGCTTCCCGGCAGGGAAGCAGCCTGATATGCAAAACAAAGATTATGCGTGCTTAATAGCTATCGTTCTGTTTCAGGTAATCTTTCAGGCTACTGGCGCCATCCATTGCTGCTTGTGGAATGGGGAAGATCCTTTTCTTCGGGTTGGTATTGGTTTTTTCGGTCCAGGTACCTTCGTATTTGCCAAAACGGATCATATCTGTTCTGCGCAGGCATTCCCAATAGAATTCAAATCCTCTTTCACGGAAGAGTGCATTAAGATCTATAGAAGTTAATGCGGGAGGAGCCTGGCGGGCAGTGCGGGAGGCTCTTACGGTATTGACGTCTGCCAATGCTGCATTTGCGTCGTTGCTTTTTCTAAGCTTCGCTTCTGCACGCATCATGTAGATATCTGCGAGGCGGAGGATAACAATATTGGCTTCGCCAAAGTTTCTACCACTTACCGACTTACGGCTGAACATGTATTTAGATACCCTATAGCCGGAGGGGTAATTGCTGCCTTCGAGGGTGAAATCTACTTTTTCGGTAAAGTAAACAGGTAAGGTAGGTTTGGACCTTGAGGCGTGAAAGAGACTATCCACCAACATATCTCCGTTGGGACATTTAAGGAAGACACCATCCTTTTTCTTGAGCCCATACTGTTGACCTCTGAGAATGCCCCTGTTGATATAAAACTGGGCAGCGGGTACACAGTTATTGGCTGGGTCAGAATACCGGGAGAGGTTTTCCTTGTAAAAGCGGGGATCAATTTTGGGATCATTGGGAGCGTAGAAATCGGCCCAGCTTCTGTAAAAATCAGGAGTAATGGCAGGTCCGTCGGTTCCATTGGCGCCTACGTAATCGGGTAAGGGGAACTGATCACCAGAAAGGGAGAAGTAAGCCATACGGTTATGGCCATTGAGGTCGGAACGCTGATCAACAGCAAAGACAATTTCCTTGTTGGTATTGTTGTTGTCATCAAAAAGAGCAAAATATTCGGGCGAAAACTGGTAATTGTTGGTGCCGATGATCTTATCACAATACTCAATTACCTTGTCCATGTCTTCGCTGGCAAAGTTGAAATTAGGGGAATAAATATCTTTGTAAACAGCGGCATTGAGGTGTAACCTTGCGAGCATACCCCATACAGCGGCTTTAGACATTCTGCCATGTGTTTCATTGATCGTTGGCAGGTCGGCTTCAGCGGCGAGGAATTCGCCCTTTATGTATTCAATGGCTTCACTGCCTCTCAAGATTTTTGAGAGCTGACCGGCATCATCTTTGGTAAAGATCAATCCAAAAAGATCAAGGCTAAGCATAGAATAATAAGCACGCATGGCCCTGGCCTCTGCTATAAATGTTTTGGCAGAAGGATCATTTACTTCAGGTAATTGATTAATGGCACTGATCGATCTTGATATAGATTGAAATAGTAAGATCCATGTGGCATTGATATTTTTGTCGGATGTGAGGAATTCATGTTTATGACTGGTAATATAAATACCTCCATCATACCAATCGGTACCTCCGCGATAAGGGAGTATAGCCTCGTCAGTAGGTATTTCCTGGAGGGCAAAGTAATTGGTGTGCAGAAATATGTCCGGGAGCTTTGCATACACGGGGGCTATAAGGCTTTCGGCAATCTGCTTTTGTGTCATGTTGGCGACAGATGATTCATCCAATATCTGCTCGTTCAATTTAGTGCATCCTGTGATGCTAAAGAGGCAGGTTATTATAATGGGGAGTATATTAATTTTCTTGTTCATAACAAATTTGTTTTAGAGGGTTACATTAAAACCAAGGAGGAAAGACCTGGCCCTGGGGTAGCTCTGGTAGTCAATGCCATAAGATGTGATGCCGTTGCTTGCCCTGTCGGCGTTGACATCCGGATCATATCCATTGTACGGCGTAATAACAAACAGGTTTTGACCAGTAAGGGATATGCGCATGGCTGAAACCCATCTTGACAGACCTAAGGCTTTGGGATTAAAGTTGTAACCGATGGTCAAATTGTTCAGCCGGATATATTTTCCATCTTTGAGGTAACGGGAAGAAACCTCTGTTTGGTTGCTGTTTACTTCTTTTGGCTGTGAGAGCGCCTCTGCAGTGGTGTTAACTCCCTTTGCAAGCTGGGTCCTGTTAAAGATAGCGTTGGCTGTGAGGTCGTAGATCTTATTGCCGGAAACGCCATTGAAGTTAGCCGCAAGATCAAAGCCTTTATAACCGAGGTTGAAATAAGCGTTATACATGATTTTGGGTAATGCAGAGCCTAATGCAACACGGTCCTTATCGGCAGTAACTGAACCATCACCATTTACATCCCTGAAGATATTCTTGCCATTTGCATCGATACCAAGAAATTCCTGCAGATAGAAGGTGCCGATCGGTTGACCGTTTACAAATCCATTGATAGCAACTTCAGTAAGACCGGCAGTATTGGCGATACCCGTATTGATCACCGTGAAGGGAGAATTTTTTACTTCATTATCAATAAAGGTAATGTTACCTCCTATTGAATAGAAGAAGCCACCGGATGTGGTATGACGATAATTAAGGTCGGCTTCAATACCCTGATTGATGATGTTCATACCCTTGACGTTGGTCCAGGTGGTAGGAGCTGGTTGAATAGGGTCGCCTGCCCTTACTTCTACGAGAATATTATTCGACACCTTCCTGAAGTAATCGATAGTACCACTGAGGGCGCCTCCCATGAGCTCAAAGTCGAGCCCAAGGTCTGTTTGGTTGGAAACTTCCCATTGAATATCGGGGTTAGCCAAACGCACAAAAACAGTTCCAATGGGATAAGCGCCGGTAGGATATAATGGATAACTGGCCCCGGCTGAATTGTCGGAGTTGTATAATGCCTGGGTAATTTTGGAAGGAATTTCCTGGTTACCTGTTTGTCCCCACCCTGCGCGAAGCTTGAGGTTATAAAAGGGGCTATTCTCCAGGAATTTTTCCTTTGATAGTATCCACGCACCGGAGAAGGAGGGGAAGATACCGTACCTGTTGTTGCTACCAAATTTAGAAGAACCATCAGCACGAAGTGTAGCAGTAAAGAGGTATTTATCATTATACTGGTAATTTACCCTTCCAAAGAATGATTGCAATTCGTTGATGGTAGCATAACCGGATGGCCTGTTACCAACAAGGGTTAATTCCTGACCGAGACCGGGGTTATACATTGGCTCTATATCATTGATCGGGAATTTATTGATATTTGTGCCTCTTCCCTGGACAAATATTTTCTGATACGAATGACCTGCCAGTGCAGTGAGTTTGTGCCGGTTGATCACTGTGGCATAGGTAAGATAGTTTTCGACCAGGTAGTTGCGATTATACGTATTATATGTTTCCAGCCTGCCATCACGCAGTGGCACTGCGTAGGGTTTGAATTGAATATCGCGGGTGCCGGTAGAGTTGTCGATACCGAAGTTGAGTTTGTAGGTAAAGCCTTTGAGGATAGTGAGTGTTCCGCTGATATTACCCAGTACACGGTTAATGGTGGTAAGATCTTTTTCCAGTTGGAGTACAAGCAATGGATTGGTGCCACTTTCGAAGGTATAAGGTTTACCATCTGGTCCGTAGGCTGGTATGGTAGGGTTGGTGGAAAGTGCGCTGCCAACGAGCGTGCTGATATTGGGACGTGCATTAACAGTGTTGCTGGCGCTGAGGTTTACATCAATGACCAACCTGTCTTCGAGCAGTTTCTGAGACATGTTCATGCGGCCGTTATAGCGTTTCAGCTCATTGTTCTTTAAAACACCTTCCTGTAATTGCATGCCGAAGGAGCCAAAGTAGGTAAACTTGTTGGAGCCGCCGGAGAGGCTGATATTATGATTCTGCGTAAAGCCGGTATGGGTGATCTCTTTCTGCCAGTCTGTATTGCCGCCAAAATCATCGAGGTCACCACCGAGTGCAGTCACCTGTTTTTTGTATTCTTCAGCGGAAAAGACGGGGAGGGCCCTGGCCATTTTGCTGAGTCCGGCACCAAAGGAATAATTTAAGGAGGTTGCGCCCGCCTTGCCTTTTTTAGTGGTAACAATGATGACCCCGTTAGCGCCTCTTGCACCGTAGATGGCAGTAGCAGAAGCGTCTTTGAGTACGTCCATAGACTCAATGTCCTGCGGGTTAAGGAAGGCGAGCGGGTTGATGGCGCCGCCTGTACTGGAATTATCGAGGGCAATTCCATCTACAACGAAAAGGGGGGTGCTTCCTGTTCTGACACCACCGGGTCCGCGAACGGTGATGTTTGTCATAGCGCCTGGTTCGCCGCTGGCGGTTGTTACTGTTACACCAGCAACCTTACCCTGTAACAGTTGCTCCGGAGAGGTGATGATACCTTTATTGAAGTCGGCGCTTTTTACTGATTTTACAGCGCCGGTTACATCACGTTTGGTGGATTTGCCATAGCCTACTACCACAACTTCCTCCGCAGTATTGGAGGATGATTGTTCCAGTTTCACTTCCAGTGTAATGTTGCCGGAGGCGTCGGGCTTGTTGCCGCTTACTACTTTTTCGGCATAGCCTACATGCGAGAAGGTAAATGTGTAAGTACCGTTTGCATCGAGGCCTTTAAATTCGAATGATCCTTTACCATCTGTTTGTGCAGATCGTTTGAACTGAGTTTTTTCACTGGCTACCACGACCGTGACACCGGGCATGGGAGCAGCTGATTCATTGACTACAGTTCCTTTAGCAGTTGTTTGGGTTGTTTGGGTAAATGCAGTCGCATACATAAGCAGATGCGTCAATAGCAGTACACCCCACCTGGTAACCCGTGGGTAGAATAGTTTCATTTGACTCTAATTTAAATTAGGTAGCAAAGTTGTTAGATTTTGGGGGCCATCCCCCACTAGTTTTGGTTATGAATACATTAAGTTAGTGATAACTAAATATTATCTTTTATCTTGTTACGAAACCGGTTTCGTGAGCGCAAGAGTCCGTTGGTCAGCTCATATATTAAACTTGATAAGATATTTGCTAAAAACCTTGTTTTATAGAATGATGCGTTTTTCTCTATATTGAGATTTGAATAACGCTCCATGAAAAAAGCCGTAGTTATTACCTGCCTGGCACTGGTTGCCTGTACCTCTTTTGCCCAACAAAAAAATACGCCCGCTACCCTTACTGCACTAACAGATTCTATCCATGCCCTTGTACAGCGGCAGCCTATTCCCGGTTTAATGGTGGGTATTACGACCAGGGATTCAGTTCTTTTTTCGGGTGGGTTTGGATATGCTGACGTGGAAGCAAAGCGGCCGGTAACAGGGCAAACACTTTTCCGGATGGGTTCTATTACCAAGCTATTTGTGTCATTGGGTATCCTTAAGCTGGTGGAAGCGGGAAAACTGAGCCTGCAGGATGAGTTAAAGAAGGTGGCTCCTGAAGTACCGTTTCGGAATCCATGGGAGGCTACACATCCTGTAAGGATTGTACACCTGCTGGAGCATACGGCAGGGTTTGATGATATGAAGCTGAACCGCATGTGTTCGCAGGATACGATAGCGTATGCAGGTAAGGAAGCTATGCTGCTACAACAACCTTCTTTGGTAAGCCGGTGGGCGCCGGGTGAAAGAATGGCTTATTCCAATCCCGGCTATGTGGTGCTGGGTTATATTATTGAGAAGATAACCGGTTCTTCTTATGATGAATTTATTATTGCCCAGGTATTAGAACCGCTGAGGATGCGAGCCTCCAATTTTAACCTGCGTAGTAAGTTTCCCGACAAAGATGTGAAGGAGTATGTGGTGCATGGCGGTAAGGTTAACAAGGTTCCGTCTGTTACTTGTTTAATGGGACCGGCAGGCGCCTTATGGTCGTGTCCGGATGATATGGTAAAGTTTGTTCAATTCTTTCTTAAGAACGGCGATTCTCTTTTTACTGTTAACAGTATCCGGGAAATGGAAACGATGCATAGTTCGCTGGCTGCTAACGCCGGACTTACGAGTGGGTATGGTTTGGGGAATACCAATCTATTTATTTATCAAAAGTATCCCTGGCGGGGCCATGGGGGATGGATGGGTACCTGCTTCTCCACTTGTGCCTATAACCAGGAGTTGGGTGTTGGTTTTGTATGTTCTTCCAACGGCAATCAATCGAACAGGGCCATTGAAAGATTGATCATGGATTATTTTGAGCAACAGTATCCGGGTAAAAAAACGGATACCGTTGCTATGGACCTGAAAGCTATTACTCCTTATATAGGGCAGTATCAGTTTGAGAGCCCCCGCAATGAGATTGCCAGCTTCAACGACAGGTTATTGGGCACACCCAGGGTGTACCTGGAGAATAATTCGCTGTATGTAAAGTTCTTTCCTGCAGGAATGGTAAAGCTGGTCCAGACCGCCCCGTTTATTTTTACTAAAGAAGGCGCCAATAGCGCCACCGTAATTTTTACAACGAATGAAGCCGGGAGGCGTGTGATGGTGATGGATGGCGCTTATTTTGAGCAGGCTTCTTTTGGGCGGGTGGCTGTTACGCGGTGGCTGGCGATTGTAGCTGTTTTGTTGGCAGTGATAGCTGTTGTTGCCGGGCTTGTTTCTTTGGTTGCTTATGTGGCCGGCAAGGTGAAACTGCGGCAGTTACCGGTACGGGTATTGCCCATGGTAGCGGTGGCTTTACTGGCATGGGCGGTGGTGAGCCTGCTACAAGTGCAAACGGAGAGCTACCTGCTGAGTGAATTGCAGCATGTGAGCGGGCGTAGTGTGGTTGTTTTTGCAGGTACTTTGTTGTTTGGTATTTTTTCCCTGCTGCATTTAGTGTTAGTGATCAGGCGGTTTGGAAAGATGGGTAATCGCTGGTTGTATGCTTATTGGTTGATCACGGCGCTTTCGCTTTGCTATATTTCCTTTGTTTTATTCCGGCATGGGTGGATTGGGCTTCGTACCTGGGCGATGTAAGCGGTGAGCCCCTCCCCGACTCCTCTGCGACCTCTAGCAAAATACCTGTTTCTGCCAGTATAGGCGGGGGCTGTCTGCAGTACGTGAGGGTAGGGTAACCCGTAGGTAATCCCCGGATGATCCCTAGGTGATCCCAAGATGGCATTCTCCTTATGTTCTCTGAAGGTTCTCTGAATATTCTCTGTAAGTTCTCTGTAGCTCGGTACGTATTTAATTTGATTGAATATGTATTTTGCGTAATTTGTAGGATAAATATCCTATTTATGCCACGAAAAAGAAAAAAGAAGAAAAGACGGAAACTTCCACCTCTTGATTATGATCCTCAAAAGTATGACTGGGTAAATACCAGGGAAGGCGGGTATCCCCGACGAAAAAAGGGAACTGTCAAGCCGGTCAAACTAAACAATACGCTTCAAAAGAATGTGGAGCTTACCCGCCCCACCAACGAGGCTGCTAAAAGGGTAATGGCCAAATTGTACCCGTTCCTGCAATATTTAAAGCTGGGACGTACGGTTGTAAGAATAGCCGGGCGCTTTAAGAAGTCCATTAATAAAAATGGCCAGATGGATTATACTTCCCTGGAAGGTCTGGATTTCCAGGATGATTATCGATTAGCAGATACGGCCTGGGGATTGGTGAGCGTACGGGAGAAAGCAGGCGTTTTATACCTGCTTTTTCCGGTGGGTAATATGCATGTGAAAAAGCATAGCTCGCTTGCCACAGGTTATTATGTAGAATTCATTTTATTATCCGGCAGTCCTGAGAAAGAAAATGTGCTGCGGATTGACAGTACTGAATCCAGGCTATATACTTTCGAAGAGGAAGGGAATGTTGACTGCCATCTTTCCATGCAGTTGCCAGAGAAAGAGCCCTGGATGGCATTGCTAAAGGTGAGCTGCACGTTTGAAAAGGAAGTAGCAGACACACCAAAATACTATGGGCTTAAAGTGGTGAAGGTGGGGAAGGGACAGAATAGTTAATTCATCAGTTCCTTCACCTTTGTTTTGATATAACCATTTTGCAGATACTGGTACAGGTTCTTGCCGGGGCAATCGGTTTTGGCGGAATGATCTTTATGTGAGGCGATGGTTTCGAATGGGATGTTGTATTTCTTGCAGCAATAAGCAATGAGCCTGGTGAGCGCTTCCAGTTGCTTTTGCGGCACCTCCTGCGTTTCGAAATTGCCCAGGCAGGAGATGAGCAGGTGACCGGCAGGATCGTATTCGGTAGCAGTTTCCCCCACGGTGTATACACTTCTTCCTTCATAGATGGTGCCATCGGGCGCAATCAAAAAATGATAAGGAATATCTACCCAGTTCCTGTCTTTGCCCATACCCCAGGTTTGTACGTTCTTAATGTGCTTAGCGGCATCCTTAGTAGAATCGAAGGCGGTGCCTTCATGATGGATGGTGAGCTTTACTGGTACGTGTTGCTTGAAGGGCTTAGGTGCTGCCGCATTCCAGCCCGAACGGGGTACAATGGCAGCAGCAGGCGTAACCATTTTTACCGTATTTTCTATTTCTTGCAGGGTGCTTTCATTACCGGTACGGTCTACCGCTGTTACAGCAATATGCGTGGGTACATTACCACCCTGCGGTATTTCAATGGTGGCAGACCGGTCGTTGCGGTTCATGATCTTGTAGTTCCAGAAAGGGTTGCCCGATTTGTCTTTGTATTTATGGTATACCACATAGTGGAATACATCTTTTGCATCGGGATGCGTCCAGCTTACCTGCAAGGCATTGCCCAACTGATCGAGCGTTACAGCAGGCGCTTCCGGTGCTTTGTTATCGAGCCAGGGACTGGCAGGGATCAATGCCTGTTTTTTATAAGGGCCATTGAGAATACCGTTGATCATGTTGGGATTTTTGGTGAGCTGCGATATGCTCCAATGTATCGCACCCGCACTTTTGGGCAGCATGCCACGGGTGGTCATGATCTGACCAATGATCTCATTGACGTTCCTGATGCTGGTATCAGTACCTACACTCATGCCTGGCCACAGGTGACGCTCTTTGGTGTTTTCGCCAGTCCACCAACCCAATAATATGGGAAAGCTTTGCGACTGGCGGCTGATGGGCCAGTATAGTTGCGGCGCAAAGTAGTCTATCCAGCCTTCGTTTAACCAGAGCTTTGCGTCGGCATATAGTACACTGTATTGATCAAAACCTGCTACGTATTCGGGATAACCGGGCCGCCAGATGCCAAAGGGACTGAGGCCAAATTTCACATGCTTCTTCTCTGCTTTGATTTCTTTGTAGAGCCGTTCAATGAATGTATTGACAGCATGACGACGCCAGTCGCCTCTTTCCAGTTTGCCGCCACCGGCTTTGTAAGCAGCATAGCTGACACTATCGGGAAAGTCCTGGCCCAGGTTATAATCGGGATAGGGATAGAAGTAATCATCAAAGTGCACGCCATCTATATCATACCGTTTTACGATATCCATCACTACTGCGGCTGAATGATCTTGTGTGCCTTTGAGGGCGGGATCGAACCACCAGTAGTTGCCCTGCTTCAGTTTTACTACGAGTTCAGGTCTTTTTTTAACGATGGAACTGTCAGATACTTCACCTCCTACGGTGTGATGCGCGCGGTAAGGATTGAGCCATACGTGCAGTTCCAGTCCGCGGTCGTGCGCGGCCTCTGTCCAGAACTCCAGCGGATCATAGAACGGGCTGGGCGCTTTACCCTGTGTACCGGTGAGGTAATAGGACCAGGGTTCTAAAGCGCTTTGGTATAAGGCATCGGCCTGTGGCCTTACCTGGAAGACAACGGCATTGAAGTTATTTGCTTTCAGGAAGTCGAGGAGGACAATGGCTTCCTGTTTCTGTTGTTCGGTGGAGAGGCCGGGTTTGCTGGGCCAGTTGATGTTGGCTACGGTAGCTACCCAGGCTGCGCGGAATTCTTTGGCTGCTTTGGGCGCAGCGGAGGGCGCAGGGAATGCCTGTGTTACCGGTGATTTTTTGGAAGCGGCGCAGGAATGCAATAGAAAAATGATGACAATGGCAGTAGTAAAGGATAGTAGTTTGCTGGGCATATTGCTCTATTGAAGTACTTTTTTGCAGTGAAGGGTTAAAGATACAGGTATGGACATTTGAAAGAAAGACAGGCCATTTAAATTCGCTAAAAATGTGCAGATATTTGCAGGATTTGTCGAGTGTGTTGTATTTGGAAATGCTTTGGGAAGGGTGGAACTTCAATAACCTGCAAGAGCGCAAGGAGGGTTCTAAAAAACAATGTTATTTTCGCTACCCTAAAGCGAACAGATGGCTAAGAAGAAAGATGCTGCAGCTATGACATTTGCAGACCGGGTGATTGATTTTAATAAGCATGTTCATTTTACAGGGAAGCTGCCTGCGGGCATACGTATTATGAATCCCTTCCGGGAAGATGAAAATATTATTCCTATCTCTTCCACATTCTATAAGAAGTTTTATGACGATTATAATACGCGTCATCTGATCCTGGGTATTAATCCCGGCCGGTTTGGCGGCGGCGTTACCGGCATTCCCTTTACCGATACGAAACGCCTCAAAAATGAGTGCGGCATTCCTTACACCGGGAAGGAGACCCATGAGCCTTCTTCCGTATTTGTGTATGACGTGATCAAGGCTTTTGGCGGGGTAGAAGCTTTTTATGGTAAGATTTATATTAATTCGATGAGCCCGCTGGGCTTTACGTCTGTTGCATCTAACAGAAAGGAGATCAATTATAATTATTACGACAGTAAGGAGCTTACGGATGCGGTGTATGATTTTATTGTAGAGAATGTGCGTACACAAATAGCATTGGGCGTGTATACGGATGTGTGCTTTTGTTTTGGCACGGGCAAGAATGAACAGTTCTTACGCAAGCTGAATGATAAGCATGGATTTTTTGGGAAGATCGTTGCGCTGGAGCATCCGCGGTTTGTGATGCAGTATAAGTCGAAGACGAAGCAGGTGTATATTGATAAGTATTTGGAGGCGTTTAGTGAAGTAATGGATGTCTTATAACTGTTGCGGAACGCAACGAAATAAAGCTGCGAGGCTGCAAGCCTCGCAGAGCGACAACAATTACTCGTCGTCGAATCTTTTTAATAGTTTATCGAGGTCGGGTTTTGTGATGTGGAGATTGAAGCTGCCGGTATGGACGAAGTTCTTTTCCCTTAGCTGTTTGAGCGTACGGTTAAGACTCCTGACGGAAATGGCGAGGTAATCGGCCAGGTCCTTTTTTGACAGGGGCAGTTCGTGATTGGAAAAGAGGGAAAGGAGCTTTAGCAGGGTATATTCCAACGGGTAGAGCTGCTGGTAAGAGACCCTGATGGCCAGTTGCCGCACCCGCGTAGCAAGCTCTTTTAAGATGATCTTATTGAATGCTGTATTGGTTTCCAGTAATTGCCAGAAGAAACTACTGTCTGTTTTATAGGCTACCAGTTCTGTAACCGCTTCCACCGTACTAAGGATGGGCGCACTGGTCAATAGTTCCAGTTCCCCGATGACTTCCCCTTCGCCAAAGAATTCAAGGATGTAGTCTTTGCTGTTCTCTTCCGTGATGTAGCATTTGGCTATGCCCTGCCTGACGAAGTACAGGTGATGGGCTTTCTGATCCTGCCTGAACAGTTTTTGACCCGGCTGAAAGGTCTGCTGCTGAATGCCGGGCAATTGTTGAATAAACTGCAATAAATCCTGGTTGGTGCGTATCATATCGGTGATCCGGGACAAATGTCCCATCTTTTTTTGTACTGACCATTATTTTGCGTGAAAATCCGGTAGTATATGTGGCTCTGGCGAATATTCATGATGATTTTAATACCCTTTTTTATGATTGGATGTACTGATGGGCGCCAGGTAGACGTAACCACCTTGCCCAAGGTAGAATTGCACCAGCATATGGATTGCTCCCTCAGCTTTGCCGTAGTGCAAAAGATTAATCCTGCCATTACTTACGAGGAATACAGACGCGATTTTGTAGCACCATCGAAATGTACTGACCTGGCAGATTATATTACCCGCGCTGTAAAGGCCGTGGACCTGATGCAAACGGAAGAGCAGCTAAGACTGGTTACGCTGGATGTTATTCAGCAATTGCAGAAAGACCATGTGATTTATGCAGAGTTACGGTTTGCCCCGCTGCAACACCTGCAGCAAGGACTTACCTCCCAGCAGGTAGTACAGGTTGTGAATGATGCTGTAGAAGAAGGTATCCGGCAAACCGGTGTACAGGTAGGAATTATTCTTTGTACCCTGCGCCATTATTCAAGGATGCAAAGTATGGAAACGGTGATGCTGGCGGAACAATTCAAAGGAACACATGTGGTTGGTTTTGATATTGCCGCCGATGAAGCAGGTTTCCCGGTTGATAACCACGTTTCCGCTTTTAAGTATGCCCACGAAAAAGGTATTCCCTGTACGGCACATGCAGGTGAAGCAAAGGGTGCTCCCAGTGTTTGGGAAACGCTGGAACATTTCCGTCCTTCGCGTATTGGCCATGGCGTGCGCAGCATGGAGGATGCTTCACTGATGGCGTATCTCCTGAAGCATGATATTCATCTGGAGGTTTGTCCCACCAGTAATATACAGACAGCTATTTATGACAGCATTACGGACCATACCGTAGATAAGATCTACCAGTCGGGCGTATCCATGAGCATTAATACGGATGCCCGTACGATCTCGGATGTGAGCCTGACATCTGAATACAAGTTGCTGGAACAGGTATTTCACTGGGAGAAGGCGCATTTTCTTCGTTGTAACCTGGAAGCGATTGATCATGCTTTTACGAGTGAGGAGAATAAGCGGTTACTTAGGGAGCAGTTGATAAAGGGGTATCAGTAAGCTGTTAGGTATTAGCTGTTAGCTTTTAGCATGTACCTTTGGTGGATGAAGAGCGCTATGGAGTATCTTGATCAGCGGTTCCCGCAATTTGAGCCGGCACTGAGGCAATTGCTGGCAGAACAATGTGTGGTTAAGTCATTACCTGCAGGTGAAAAGCTGATGCAGACAGGGCAATATTTCCGGTCTACGATGCTTATTGCAGAAGGCCGGGCCAAGCTGTACCGGGAAGGGGCTGATGGTGGTGAGTTCTTTATGTATTACCTGGAGCCGGGCCAGGCCTGCGCGCTTTCGATGATCTGCGCTACCCGTCAGCAGACCAGTGAAGTGATGGCCGTTGCCGAAGAAGATACCGTCGTATTGTTGATGCCCATTGGTTTGATGGATGAACTGATGCACGATTATAAAAGCTGGTATTATTTTGTGATTGAAAGTTACCGCACCCGGTTTGAGGAACTGCTGGGCGTGATTGATAATGTGATTTTCAAAGGGATGGATGAAAGACTGGAGTTTTATCTCAAGAACCAGTATAAAAAGCTGCAGCGCCGCGAACTTCCTATTACTCACCAGGCAATAGCCAATGACCTCAATACTTCCCGGGAGGTTGTATCCCGGTTGTTAAAGAAGATGGAACAACAGAAACGCCTGGTCCTTTACCGTAATTATATTGAATGGCTGGGATAGCCTTGTGTGACAATTGTCACTGTACAGTTGTATAACCCTTGCCATCTTTGCCTTGTAAAATGAAAGGTATATGATGGTCATGGGATATATGGCGGCTGCGCTGATCGGTGTTTCCCTCGGACTTACAGGCGGCGGGGGATCTATTCTTACAATGCCTGTACTGGTGTATCTTTTTGGTATCAGCCCTGTTATTGCGGCTGCTTATTCCCTTTTTATTGTGGGTTCTTCCAGCCTGGTAGGCGCTGCCGGTAAGATAAGGCAGCAATTGGTAAGTTACCATGCTGTGCTGTATTTTGGCGTCCCTTCTTTGCTGACCGTATTTGTAACCCGCAAATGGCTGATGCCTGCATTGCCGGAAGTGTTTTTTACCCTGTACGGCTTTCCTGTTACCAAGGCTGCTTTCACCCTGCTGTTGTTCAGCGTACTGATGCTGATGGCAGGCGTATCAATGATCCGCGACCAAGAGATAGCTATGGCGGATGATACTGCCCGTATACATCCGCTGCGTATAGGCGTGCAAGGAATGATTACGGGGTTGGTTACCGGGCTGGTGGGTGCAGGCGGAGGGTTCCTGATCGTACCCGCTTTGATGTGGATGCTGCGGCTGCCTGTTAAAACAGCCATCGGCAGTTCCTTGCTGATCATTGCCATTAATTCATTGGCGGGATTCGTGGGCGATGTAATGAATTATAGTATTGAATGGCCACTGGTGTTACCGGTAACCGGTATAGCTATAGCCGGCATTTTTATTGGCAATAGTCTGCAGCAGCATGTTTCCGCCGTTCATTTGAAAAAGGGATCTGGTTGGTTTGTGCTGGCGATGGGTATTTACATCATTATAAAGGAGTTATTTTTTAAGGCATGATAAAAGTCATGGTTTCCCGGCCGGGAAATAAACAATTTTGTATCTGAAACATTATAAAATAAAAAGGACTGTATGAAAATTGAACAGATATATACCGGATGTTTAGCGCAGGGCGCTTATTATATCCAATCGGGCAATGAGGCGGCTGTTATTGATCCGCTGCGGGAGGTGCAGCCTTATATTACAAAGGCGGCGGCCAATGGCGCTACGATCAAGTATATTTTTGAGACGCACTTTCATGCCGATTTTGTATCGGGGCATGTAGACCTTGCCAAAGCCACCGGCGCAACGATCGTATATGGTCCACTGGCCACACCGGCTTTTGCAGCACATATTGCTTCGGATAATGAGGTGTTCAGGATTGGTCAGGTAAGTATCCAGGTACTGCATACGCCGGGCCATACGATGGAATCCGCCTGTTACCTGTTGCATGATGAAGCGGGGAAGGCCGTTGCTTTGTTCTCCGGCGATACTCTTTTTATAGGCGATGTGGGCAGGCCCGACCTGGCGCAGAAAGCAGCCAATATGACGCAGGAGGATCTGGCAGGGACCCTGTTTGATTCCCTGCGTAATAAGATTATGCTACTGCCCGATGATGTGATTGTTTATCCCGCGCATGGGGCCGGTTCTGCCTGTGGAAAGAATATGGCCAAGGAAACTTCCGATACGCTGGGCCACCAAAAGCAATATAATTATGCTTTGCGGGCGGCTATGACCAGGGACGAATTCATAGCAGAAGTAACAGCAGGACTGCTGCCACCACCGGCTTATTTCCCGCAGAATGTAAAGATGAACAAGGAAGGCTATGAGAATATTGAGCAGGTATTGAAGCATGGCACCCAGCCGCTCAGCGCGGAAGCTTTTGAAGCGGCCGCCAATGAAACAGGCGCCCTTCTGCTGGATACGCGTGCGCCGGAGATTTTTGCGCAAGGGTTTGTTCCCAATTCGGTGAATATTGGCATTGATGGCAGTTTTGCTCCGTGGGTGGGCGCCCTGATAACAGATATTTATCAACCCATTCTTATTGTTGCAGAGGAAGGAAGGGAAGAAGAAGTGGTGACCCGGTTGGCCAGGGTGGGTTATGATCATTCGATTGGTTATTTGAAGGGCGGTATCAATGCCTGGCAGGAAGCCGGTAAGGAGCTGGACCAGATTGAATCTATCCCTGCAACAGAACTGGCGGCCAGGATGGAAAAAGATCCCGCGCTGTCTATAGTCGATGTACGCAAAGAGAGTGAGTATGCGGCCGGGCATATTGCAGGAGCGGAGAATATGCCGCTGGACTATATTAATGAGCAGGTACAAAAGCTGGATAAGCACCAAACTTGGTATGTACATTGTGCCGGCGGGTACCGCTCTATGATCTTTAATTCTATTCTGCGTGCGCGGGGCTTTGATAAGCTGATTGATGTGAAAGGAGGTTTTAAGGAGCTTAAAGATTCCGGCCGGTTTAGTATCAGCTCTTCCATTTCCACCACCCTTTAATGTGTAAATGATTGTATGACTAATATTATTGACTTTATCCGGCAGCCCTGGCCATGGTATGTGGCTGGGCCGCTGATCGGTTTAACGGTGCCGGCCCTGCTGCTGCTGGGCAACAAGCATTTTGGCATCTCTGCCAACCTGCGGCATATCTGCGCGATGTGCCTGCCGGCCAATATTCCCTTTTTTACCTATAACTGGAAGAAGGAATTGTGGAACCTGTTTTTTGCAGGGGGGATATTGCTGGGTGGTATTATCGCTGCCTGGCTGTTACGTAACCCTGCACCGGTGGAGGTAAATGAGGCTTTGGCTACAACGCTATCGCAGCATGGCATTACCAATTATGACGGTCTTGTGCCTGTTGATGTATTTAGCTGGCAACAGCTTTTTACTGTACGTGGCCTGTTGATGATGGTGGGCGGCGGTTTCCTTGTAGGGTTTGGCACCCGGTATGCGGGCGGATGCACCAGTGGTCATGCCATTACGGGATTGAGCAATTTACAATGGCCATCGCTGGTAGCTACCATTTGTTTTATGGTGGGCGGATTACTGATGGCGAATTTTATTTTACCTGTTATTTTATCCTTATAGTTTATGCAGCCAACCATTGATACAGATTTTGAAATGCGCACACAGGATACGATCTGTGTGAATGAATCACAGCTCACCCATAAGTGGTACCATAATATAAAGTACCTGGTGGTGGGTGTATTGTTTGGGATCGTTTTTGTAAAGGCGGAAGTGATCAGTTGGTTCCGGATCCAGGAGATGTTCCGCTTCCAGAGTTTTCATATGTATGGTGTTATTGGCTCTGCCGTTGTGGTGGGTATGATCTCCGTATTCCTGATCAAGCGATTTAATGTGAAAACGATTTATGGAGAGCCGGTACAGTTCCATCCCAAGAAGTTCAATAAAGGGCAGGTGATTGGTGGCTTGCTGTTTGGCTTCGGCTGGGCGATGACGGGCGCCTGTCCCGGACCTTTGTTTGCCCTGATCGGAACGGGCGCTACAGTGATCGTTGTTGTATTGCTAAGCGCTATTGCGGGCACCTGGGTATATGGGCGGTTTAGGGATAAGCTGCCGCATTAAAAATATAAGGCGTTAGCTTTTAGGTATTAGCTATTAGCGATTTGAAAAACAGTATTATAGAAAGGCTGTCTGAATTATCAGGCAGCCTTTTCTTTTGTGCTAAAAATATTTTTTAGCTAAGCTGTAATATTTCAGCAACAGCCACTACACGCTTACCGGTTGCATGTATTTGCAAAAATATATTTAAATATTCCGTTTGTAACGGCTGTAATATTTCTGTAACACTACGACTGATGTTTTATTAGTACAGTATGAATACTTCGCTTAAGATGCTATCATAATTATTACATAAACCCTTTGTTCCATGCTTAAAAGTTGGAAGCATCTGTTTGTGAAAACAGATGACCCTAAAGCTGGAAAAGAAGAGGCTGAACCAGCTTTTTCTTTCCCGGCCAGTGAAACTATTGTTCCTGCTGCTGATAAAAATGATAAAGGCAGCTTTATACCTCCGCCGGTGAATGATACGGTAGTGGATGAGGTAACAGCAGTGTATGAGTCGGGATTAGAGTCCATCAATATGCCCGGTTATGACTTCTATGAGTTTTATAAAGCGATCAGCAGCACCGGCCTGTCGGGCGAGCATACTTACCAGTTGGCTTTCCAGATGGCCAGGACGATGGATAAGACTGTTACGGTGCAGAAGCTGATGACGGATGCTGAGTTCTATATCAGTAAGATCAACGAGGTACACGGACAGTATGTAAGTCAGGGACAGGTGAAGCTGCGCTCCCTGGAAGAAAAGAAGAATGCTGATAAAGGTCAGTTGCAGGGTGAGATTGACCAGGGAGCTATGCGGATATCACAATTGCGTGCTGAATTACAGCAGTTAGAGGCGGCCGTGAATCAGAAGAAAGCATTGCTGTCGAAGATTGATGAAGGGTTTCAGCCACAGGAGAAAGCTATCCGGGAAAAGCTGGCAGCCAACGATACGGCAAGAAAGGTGAGCATTGAAAAGCTGCAGGCGATCCGGGAAGGTATATCCAGGTTTATTAAACAGTAACCAATTACAATCAAATAAAAATGTCAGCAGAAACCAACAAGGTGCTTGAACTGCCTATCCTTAAGCACTTCGAAAAAAGCCAGATCACTTTTCATCCAAAGAATTGGAGAAAAGGAGAAAAGGGTATTGCCTGGGTGATAGGTCTTGTATTATTAGGCACTATCGCCTGGGGTTTATATCAATTCATTTTGCCCATTGTGTTTACCTGGATAGGCCAGGTACTGGGCGCCATTGCTGCAGCCGTACTGGTGATCGCCTTCTTTATTATGCTGCCTGTGATTGTTAAAGCAATGAAGAAGCTGGCGCGGGCGATGCATAAGACGTTGATCCGTCATGATCCCTTTGGCGAGCTGGAAGAGCAAAAGGAAAAGATGGTGCAGAACCGGATCCAGTTTAAGGAAGCCAAGGCAAAGATCAAGGCGATTAAGAATAATATGGAAGCGGAGTCTATCAAGGCCGAGAAGGAAGCCAAGGATTACCAGGATAAGGTAGTGACCCTGCAATCGAAGGCGGCTACTACCAAACAAAGGATGCAGGAAATGGAGCAGAAGAAAGGAGAGGCTGCCAAAGAATCGGATGAGTATGTAGACCTGCAAACGAATATGATGAAAACGTTGAGTGAAGCGCAGCGGGTAAGCCATATGCTGAACCAGAGTACGGGCCTTGTGCGCAAGTATGGCAGCCGGGCCCACGTAATCGGTAAACTGGACCGGAAGCTGAATATGGTAGATACGGCGATGGAGATCAAGGTAGCCGACTTTGAAGTGAGTATTGATATGCTGAAGAAGGAGTATGCTTTTGCCGAAGCTGCCCGCAGTGCTACTGAACAGGCGAAATCGGCCATGCTGTTTACCAAAGGCTGGGAACTGGAATACGCCCTGGATGTGGTGACGAATACCATTGCCATTGACCTGGCTACTACGCAGGAGAACCTGCTGGACCTGGATTCGCTTACCAGCCAGTATTCAATGGATAGCGATGAGCTGTACACGAAGCTGGATAAGCTGGCCGACCAGATCCGGACAGACAGTTATGAGATACCTGAATCAAAAAAATATGCTAATCCAAATTATAAGCTGTCGTCTGAAGACAGGCAGGAAAGCAAAGGATTTGGAGACATTTTCAACTAAAACCTTTAAATACTAAAGCAATGAAATGGACAAGTCTTACTTTATTCTCTAAGTCACTTATTGTACTGGCATTAGCCGGTGGTGTTGGTGGCGCTGTTTATTATCTCTCCCCCGGCCTGCGGGTGGATGAGTCGAAAACGGTGGAGAAGCTGGATGTATCTGATAAAGATGTAAATAATGTAACTACTTCTGCAGAATTGCCTTTACCTGGTGCGGAAGCATCCGGCGATGTAGCCTCCAAGCCCCTGGTACGTGTGGCAGGATATGCCTGGAATGCGCAGTCGGGGCTGATTGTAGCCAATGGCGGACCTAAAACGACCAAAGGCTCCCTTATGGAAAAGAATGGTGTGAACCTGGAGATCATCCGCCAGGACTGGCTGACTGAGTTGCGTAACCTGCAGATGAAGTTTGTAGAAGAATTCGATAAAGGTAATGCTGCTCCCAAAGAAGGCACCGCTGGTATTATTATTATGGGTGATGGCGTTCCTTTCTATCTCAGCTCTGCTCAGCAGGCGCTGGATGATAAGTATGGCGCTGGTAAGTATCAGTTGCAGGTGGTAGGTGCAGTTGGTTTAAGTTATGGTGAGGATAAGCTGATCGGGCCGCCAAGCTGGAAGATGAACCCACAGTCTATGAAGGGGGCGCTGGTATCGGCTGTTATTGGCGATGGCGACTGGGTTACTGCGGTTAACTACGCTTCTGCCAATGGCCTTAAGATCAACCCTGATCCTGCTACGTATGATGCTGAAGCGGTGAATTTCCTGGCTTCTGCCAATGATGATTATATTGAATCTGCCAAAGAGCTGATCAAGTCTCAAACACAAGGATGGACTGTTCCCCTGAAAGAAGTGAAAGCGGGTAAGCTGACCGGTAAGAGTATTAATAAGAAGGTGGATGGTTGCGCTACATGGACGCCTGGCGACAAGATGGTTTTTGATGCACTGACCGGATTCACAGATGTTGTTTCCACGAAAGAGTTCAATAACCAGATGGCAACTACGATTATTTTCCTGCGTCAATGGGCGGATCGTAATAAAGAGGCGGTTAGTAATATTCTTAAGTCGGCCTATGCGGCTTCTAACCAGATGAAGCAATATGATACCTGGAGAAAGAGGGCCTCTGAAACTACTCAAAAGTCTTTTAATATGGAGACGCCTGAGTATTGGTATGCGATGTTCAAAGGTCAGCAGGGGGAAAAGAACGGTATTTCTTATAATATGGGTGGCTCCCGGGTGTTTAACCTGGCCGATGCCAACCAGTATTATGGTATTACCGATGGCACGAACCGTTATAAGGCAGTGTATGACCAGGTATCGCGTTACCTGAAGACATTGAACCCGGCAGGATTTAACCAGAATGTTAAGCGTATTGTACCTTATGAAGAAGCGGTGAATTTATCATTCCTGAAAGATGTGAAGGATATTGATGCCGGTGCTACGTATGCCACTGACTATTCTAAAAAGGCAACGAGTGTAATGGCCTCCGGTGAGTGGCGTATCAATTTTGATCCGGGTCGTGCTACTATCCGTCCGGAAGGAAAGGATGTACTGGAACAGATCTATAACCTGCTGGTGCAGGCAGAAGATTCCAAACTGGAGCTGGTAGGTCACACTGACAATACCGGTACACAGGAAGGCAACTACGCATTGAGCACCGCCCGTGCGGAATCTGTAAAGAATTATTTGATTCAAAAAGGTATTCCTGCTACCCGTTTCCAGAAGATTGATGGCAAGGGCCAGGATGAACCGACAGCAGATAATAACACGGCTGCCGGTAAAGCGCAGAACAGGCGGGTAGTGATTAGTCTTCTTAAATAACATAATGCATGGAAATAAAGAAGTGGTTCAGGCCTTTTGAGACCGTTAATCAAAGGCAAGGAATGCTTATTGGTGGTATCTGGCTGGTGCTGGTGTTGGGATATTGGTTTATTGCTTCAGCAGGCACCAAACATTTGTTCCCTACACCCGGCCAGGTTTGGGAAGGATTTCAGTCGCTATACAATGAAGGGCTGGTAGTGCATGTAGTGAGCTCATTGGGACTGTGCCTGCAGGCTACGTTACTGTCCATTATCATATCCCTGGTAATTGTATATCTATCGCCACTGCCGGCTTTAAAACCTATCGCCACTATTTTCAGCAAGCTGCGGTACCTGCCGCTGACGGGTATTACTTTTTACCTGGCTATCCTGGTAAAAGATGCGCGGACTATGCAGATCAGTGTATTGTTCGTTTTCATGAGCCTTTATTTTATCACTTCGCTGCTGGCAGTATTGAAGGACATTCCGCAGGAGGAAATTGATCATGCCCGCTCGCTGAAGTGTAGCCGCTGGGAAGTATTGTGGGAGGTGGTGATCAAAGGACGTATAGATTATGTGATTGATGTATTGCGGCAAAACCTGTCTATTACCTGGATGATGCTGGTAACGGTGGAGTCCATACTGGTAGCAGCGGGCGGACTGGGTGTATTGATCAAGAACAGTGATAAGTTTATGAATCACGGCCGCATTGTAGCACTCCAGCTGGTGATCCTGCTGGTGGGCTTATTGCTGGACCGGGTGCTGCAGGTGGCAAGGAAATCATTTTTTAAATATTCAAGTTTCTAATACGCTATGGCTATTCCTTATGAACAGAAAGATACGATCCTTCATGTAGAGAACCTTTGTGTGGCCTATGGTGATAAGGTGATTTTACGGGATGTGAACCTGCTTGAAAGGGATACGATACGTGAGGGAAAGTCGCAGGGGCAGGTGATTGCTGTGCTGGGAAGATCGGGACGGGGAAAATCAACGTTGTTCCGTGCCCTGACAGGGCTGGAAAATCCCACCTCCGGGCGGGTGTTGATCCCGGACTATTCCAAACCAGCCAGCAACGGAAAGCAACCGGCAAAGCTGGTACAGGAAGGCGATGTAGGCTTCGTGAACCAGAAGTATACGCTGTTCCGTCATAAAACGGTGTACGAGGCATTGTGGTTTGCCCTACGCAAGAGTGGTATGACGAAAGCGGAAAAAGAAGAAGAGATTATGCATTACCTGAGAGAGTGGGGGCTGGAGAAGAATAAGGACCAGTACCCCAATTTCCTCTCGGGCGGACAGCGCCAGCGTACAGCGATCCTTGAGCAGTTATTAAGCTCTGGTTATTATATGGTACTGGATGAACCTTTCTCCGGGCTGGATATTGGTAATATTATGAGCGTTAAAAAGGCCTTTGAATTGATCAGCCTGCGTCATGACCTGAATACGATCATTTTCAGTACCCATGATATTGAGCTGGCGGTGGAGCTGGCTGATTCTATTTATATTATCGGTTATCCGCAGGATGAGCAGGGGAATGCAATACATACGGGTACCGTATTAAAGCATTTTGACCTGAAGCAGATGGGCCTGGCCTGGCATGATGGATTGGCTGCCCCGCATTTTGAATGCGTGCAGATGATTAAGGAGATTATGTTGAGGTCGTGATTTTATTTCTTAATGATGAGTCCCTGTTCTGGTATCCATTTGTCGTATTCCATGTAGGTGGCTACGTTGCGGGCGGCTTCCTGGCCGCGTATTTTGGCCACGAGGTGCAAGGCGCCATCAATACCTGCGGAGATACCTGCTGTGGTGATGACTTTACCATTGTCAACAAAGCGTACATTGGATAGTACTTTCGCGGTAGGTACCGCTTTCTGCAGGTTGGCAATGCTTTCGTGAAAGGTGGTGACCGTAAGGTTATTGAGTATATCGGCTTTCCCTAAGATGAAAGCGCCGGTACAAACGGAGAAATAATAGTCGGGTGTGGGCTGGCGCTTTAACCACTCAATGACTTTAGGGTCATTGGAGGCATTGCCGGCATTACCACCGAAGAAAGCAATAATGTCGGCGGGTGGTGCATCCTCAATGCTGTAATCAGGGATTATTTTTAGTATGCCCTGCGAGATGATGGGGTCTTTGGTTTTGGATACGGTGAATATTTTAAACTGCGCGTAGGAGAATACTTCCATAGGACCGGCAAAGTCCAATACTTCAACGCCATTCTGCAGGTAGAAGGCTACGGTTAGTTTTTTTTCATTCATGATTTTATGGTGTTCTTCCGGTGTTTGCTGTAGGAGCGACATACCGCAATGCGGACATTTACCGGCAGTTTTAAAAACGAGGCTGTCACAGGCGCTGTTGCAGGGTGGGCAGTACCAGGCTTTCTGTGGTTGCTGCGCCTGTAGCTGTGCTGTTCCCAACAGCAGCACCAGGAAGATGAGAACATGGAGGATAATGTCTTTCATGGCTATTACTTTTTTGTAAAAGTATTGCAGGTAGGCTATATGAACCGGGACAGGATAGCGCAGTATTGGGACATTTGGAAGTCGGGAGTCTGAAGCCGGAGCGAAAGGCGAGCCGCCCCGCCAAACAGATGGCTATGCTGCAGGGCGACCCACCTTACCTTATTTTTTCTTCAGGAGCTGGCGGAGTTGATTGGTGCTTTTGAGGCCGCAGAGGCCGGCTGTTGATTGCATGGTATGTCCTTCCTTTAGTAATTGCCGGGCACGTTCGATACGGAGCTGGTCAACGTATTGACTGATGGAGATGTTGGTTGTTTTCCGGAAGAGCCGGGTGAGGTTACGGCCACTCATGTGCACCTGCGTGGCCAGTTGTTCTATGTTGAGCCTCTTTTCCAGCGACTGAGACAGTATGTCCTGCGCCTTATGAATACGTTCTTCCATGTGATTGCGGTACTGCATGAAAACGCTGAGCTGCGGATCAGACTCGGTCCTGCGGACGTATACAACTACCTCTTTGGCGATCTGTGTGGCAAAGCGGGAACCGAAGAGCTGTTCCAGGAGATATAAGGAGAGGTCTATACCAGCGGCGACACCTGCACTGGTGTACAGGGCCCCAGTCTGCACAAACAACCGGTTCTGCTGTACCTGCGCCTGCGGATAATGTTGCGCCAAACGGTCTATGTATTTCCAGTGAGTTGTACAGGCTTTGTGGTCGAGCATGCCGGCCTGTGCCAGCAGGAAAGCGCCGGTACATACAGAACAGACGGTAATACCGTTGCGGTGCTGTTGTTCCATCCAAAGCTGGAAAGGTTTGGAGGAAACGGTGAGGAAGTGCTCATCCAGCAGGAGGGATGATTCCAGACCGGGCACGAATATAATGTCGTCCTTATTTAAGTGGAGGGCGTTAAAGTCTGTAAGGCGGGAAAGCCATAGCTGGCTGCTGCTTTCTATGGCGTTTTCGGCTGCATGGATGTTGCTGAAATGTAAGGTAACAGGGGCGCCATAGCTCAGGGCTTCATAAAAGACATGAGCGGGGCCGGTGATATCCAGCAGGTGAACTTTGGGAGGAATGATGAATACGATCTGTACGGCAGCTTTATTGGCCTGTTGCATAGTAGGCCCTAAAGGTATAGAAGATATTTATATGATCTCTATGCCGGCGGCCCGGTAGGGGGACAGCAGTTCGTGGCTGGCATCCAGTTCGGTGATGATGCTGTGCAGGTTATGCACCGGACAAAGTTGTACGGGTCTTACCGTATTTATTTTATCCGATTTGCATAAACCAATGACTTTCTGTGAGCTTTCAATCATTGCTTTTTTGATCTGGGCTATTTCCCAGTCAATTTCACTGATGCCGTTCTGAATGTCAATGGCCTGCACCTCGACCAGGCATACATCGGCTTTTATTTGCCTGATCTTTGCAATGGCCTCACTGCCTACGGTGAGCTTACCGTTTTTGGAGACTTTATCACCAATGATGATGACTTCTATGGAAGGATGGCGGGTAAATTCCACGATGGCCTGGATGCTTCCCGAGATAAAGGTGGCTTTCAGGTCTTCCGGCAGCATCCGCGCCAGTTGAGCTGTGGTGCTGCCACCACTGGTCATTACAAACATGCCGCTGCGAATGAGGCGGGCTGCTTTTTGAGCAATGATCTTCTCGGGCAGTGATTTTTCCTGCTCAGGCGGTGCTTTTTCATATTCAGGAAGCGGGGGATCTTCTTTGGTATAGGCAAGGGACAAAGCACCGCCGTGTACTTTTATGAGCTTGCCTTTGTTGGCCAGCTCCTGCAAGTCGCGGCGTATGGTATCTTCTGACACGTTCATCTGCTGGGAAATATCGGCAGAGACCACCTTCTGGTGTTCGGTGATCTGTTTCAGAATGTACGCTTGTCTTTCTTTTTTGAACATACTGCCTGATTTGTGCGTGTTATTATAACTGAAGCTAGAGGGCCTTTATTGTAAAAACCAGCCAGATTGAGCCATTTGCGGGCTGGAATGAGTAATCCGGGTTACCAGGTGACGATCAGCTCTTCCCGGGTTGTAATTTTTTTAATAGCTGCTCTTTTTTACTCCGGGAGACGTCTACCGACGATCCATCGCTCATGATAAGATTCCCTCCTTCGCCTTTAATGTATTTACGAATTTCGTTTAAATTGACGAGGTACGAATGGTGTACCCGCATGAACAGATAGTCTTCCAGCATTTCTTCTATTTCTTTAAGTGTACGTGAAACAATGATCTTCTGTTTGTCTTTTAATGAAATAATTGTGTAGTTGCTGCTGGAAGCGCAACTGATGATGGTGTCCAGTGGTACCAATTGCAATCCTTCCATGGTGGGCAGGGCTACCCTGCTGACTTGCGGGGGTGGCTGATATAGTTTTTGCAGCAGGATCTGTAACTGCTGGGGAAGGGGATGTTGCAAGCGGTCTACCGCTTTTCTCACTGCTATTTGCAGTTCGCTCCGGTCAATGGGCTTTAAGAGGTAGTCAAGGGCGCTGAATTTAATGGCCTTGATGGCATATTGGTCGTAACTGGTGGTAAATATAAGATCAAAATCAATATGGGGAAGCCGCTCCAATAGCTGGAAGCCATTCATGTGGGGCATTTCAATGTCCAGGAAAACCAATTGCGGAGAATGGGTGCTGATGGCCGTGATGGCTTCTTTGGCAGAAGAGCAAATGGCTTCTATGGTTACCTCCGGGCAGTATTTTTCCAGCAAGGTGCTGAGTACTTCACAGCAGTAGGGTTCATCGTCTACAATGATGGCTCTGATCATGCTATTTTATCGAACGGTTTCGGTCAATTCTTTGTATCTGATCTCTATAGTCACTTTGGTGCCGATAATGTTGCATTGCTCATCTTTTATGTCTTCAATATTATAATAAGTTTGTATAGACCTGTCTTCATTAAACAAGGCGAGGCGCTCCGCCGTTAGTTTGATACCCAATGATTTTATTTTTTCTGCTGATTTGGTTTGTATTTCAGCAGCGCGGGCGCGGCCTATGCCATTGTCGGTAATGGTGCAATTTAGAATATTATTGCGCATACTAAATGCAACGGACAGTTGGCCATGTCCTTCTTTATGCATTAAGCCGTGCCAGATGGCATTTTCACAAAAGGGCTGCAGCAATAAAGGAGGCAGCATGATGTTGGACGGTTCAATATCATTGTTATAGATGATGCTATAATCGAATGTGTTTTTGAAACGAAGCTGTTCCATTTCAAGGTAGAGGCGCAACATTTCTATTTCATCTTCCAGTACGATGTATGGTTTTTGGGAGTTGATGAGTACGAGCCGGATGAGCCTGGAAAAGCGGGTAAGGTAATCTGATGCTTTATCGGGTTCATTTTTCAGGATGAAGCGGTTGATGGAACTAAGGCAGTTGAAGATGAAATGGGGGTTCATCTGCGCGCGCAGGGCCTGCATTTCCAATTCTGTGGCGCGGTGCTCCAGGTCTTTCTGTATTTTTTCGTTCCGTAGTTTTTCATTTTTACGTTTCAGGGATATGTTCCCCAGTACCATCAGGCTGAGGAATGCCAGTAATACCAGGCCTCCTGTGAGGATATTCCTTAATAGTTGATTGCTTTTGAGTTTTTGTTCACTGATGAGTTTTTCCTGTTCGAGCAGTTTTATCTGCGCCACTTTTTTTTCATCTTCTGCAATGCGCCGGAATTCATAGAGTTTTCCTTTCAACTGATCGTTCAGTACGGCCTCTTTCACCTGCACGTATTGTTTGTAATAGTAGAAGGCCTGGCCGGGTTGTTTCATTTCCTCATGGATGGAATAAAGTAGCTGGCAGGCATCGCGGAGGTTTAATTTGGCATTTTTTTGCCGGGCCAGCGTCCATGCTTCGTAAGCAAATTGTCTGGCCCTGGTGTAGTCTTTTTTTGCGAAGTATATTTTGCCCAACCCCAGCATGGAATACATGTAAAGGTGTTTTTCGCCGCCCGGCTTTAGCACATTGTATAAGTAAGCAAACTGTGCCTGGGCGGAATCGTATTCCTTCCGGAGCAGGTAGTATTCTGCTACGCGTAATCTGGACGACTTGCTGCCCGGATTGCCGTTAAAGCTTTGTTGATAAAAGTACCAGGCAGAATCGAATTGCTGCAGATCGCAATACAGCTCGCCCATGCATTGCGAAAGATATCTGTAAGCCCAATGCATTCCCGAGGAATTGTATGCATAGCCTTTTTTGTAATATTCCAATGCACTGGTATGATCACCAATATTCCTGTATGACTTACCTATTTCTGTGAGTGATAATACAATATTACCTATATCGTGAAGGTCCTGGCTCAATGCAAGGGATTGCTGGGCTACTTCAAACGACTTTTCATAGTTACCCTGGTTGCCATATATATTGCTCATGGTCATGGTAGCATCTGAGATATCCTTTTTCCAGCCGAGTTGTTTAAAATGTTGAATAGACAGCGTGATGGTATCAATAGCCTGTTGAAAGTTACACTGGTACCAAAGGGCCTGACCAATGCCGCGAAGACCTTTTGCCAGCAAGGAATCATTGTTGAGATCAACCGCCAGCCGGGTAGAGCGGCGGTACCAGGTGATCCCTTCATTGGGTCTTGATAGTTGTAATAATACATGGGCATACAGGTTGGCAGCTTTGCATAACCCCAATTCGTATCCCAACTTTTCTGCTTCTTCCACAGCCTGCCTGGCATACACAAATCCTGAATCGGATTTTACGGTGGCAGAATAAGCGTACCGGTAAGCGATCCTGGTGAGGCAATCGACCCTATCGGTCCCGGTGGTAAAAGGCAGCTCTGCTTTCAGCCTGGTTATGCTATTGCTTTCCATCTGCTGTGCGGGGGCATGTATGGCAAGCAATGGAACGAGTAAAGCAGTAAGTAAGCTATTCCGTATAAAAGTATTCGTCATTGTTATACGCTACCCCGCATTTATGTGCCGGCTTTTTAAAGCTAACTATTTATTGCGGAAAAGAGGGTACAGAATGAGCCGTTAACGGGGGAAGGTGACAGTTGACGGGGTTGGGTGAGCAAGCAATAAAAAAAGCGTCCCGCCATATGGCGGGACGCTTTTTTTATAAGCAGTATGCTTTATTATCTTCTGTCGGAGAGCTTGGCCAGCAGGCGCAGGATCTCGAGGTATAACCAAACGATGGTTACGAGTAAGCCAAATGCGCCGTACCATTCCATGTATTTGGGGGCCTGGCGTTGTGCTCCCTGCTCGATCATGTCGAAGTCGAGGATAAGGTTGAGCGCTGCGATACCTACTACCACGAGGGAGAAGATGATACCGATGGTGCTGCCTTCATGAATGAAAGGGATGTTAACACCAAACAGGCGCAATACCATTGATATGAGGTAGAATATACCAATACCAACGGTAGCTGTTATTACTATTGATTTAAATCTTTCTGTGGCGCGAATGATGCGGAAACGATAAAGTCCATACATGGCTAATACCACACCGAAGGTGAGGCCTACCGCCTGCGTAATGATGTTGGGGGCAATTTTGGCAAATGCGAAGTTGTAATAAGCGGAGATACAACCTAACGCAAAACCTTCCAATATTGCATATATAGGAGCTGTATAAGCGCCCCATTGTGGTCTAAAGATGGTGATGAAAGCAAGTACCAGCGCACCAATTACGGCTGCCCACATATAGGGAACGATGTTTACGCCGGAATAAGCCATTTTCCAGGCGAGACCAGCAGTGGCCATCACGAGTAAGAAGAGGATGCCAAATTTGTTGAGGGTGCCGCGCACGGTCATTACATCTGTATGGGGCGTGCTGATGGTGCGATCGAAGATTTTTTCACTTAATGCCGGATTACCGGATTTAAAAAGGGCCATAGTTTGTTCTGTTTTGTTTGATCAAGATACAAAATTAGTTAAAACAAGGGAAGAAGCAAGTTTTGAAAGGTCCTAATGCGATCCGGAGTGGTTGATTGCCAGGATTTAACAAATGTTTTGTGAATTGTAGATGTGTTTATTTCAATAATAGGAGGGTGCCTTTGAGGGGAAGTATTTTTCCTTCGTTACAAATGACTTCTGCTATGTATATAAAGGCGCCGGAGGCGGGTATTTGTCCTTTGACCCTACCATCCCAGGCGGCATTTTTATCATTGGGGGCAAAGTTGTCCCTGCTGAACACGATTTGTCCCCAGCGATTGAAGATGCGCAGGCTTTTTATTTTTTGTATGCCGTATCCTTTGATGAAGAAGAGATCATTGTTGTTATCGCCATTCGGGGTAAAGGCATTGGGAATGTACACAGCCCCCTTACCGCAGGTAACGGTGATCCTGATCTCATCAGTAGCTATACAATTGTATTGCGTGCTTACGGTGAGCCTGTAATTGGCATCTTTATCGGCAATGAGCCGGGGACTGCTGCAGGTGTTGCAACTGAGGCCGATGGCCGGCTGCCAGCGATAACTGATGACATCACTGCTGGTAACAGGTTTGAAGTCTATAGGCTGGCCTGCATCTGCCGTAAGGTCGGGCCCGAGGTCAACAGTGGGGATGCTGCCTACTGTTACCATAACCCTGCCGGTATCATTGGGACAGGTATTGTTGCTGTAACCAACTACCTGGTAGGTGGTGGTTTGCTGTGGCGATGCCCAGGGTGATGCGATTAAACTGTTATCGAGACCGGTGGCAGGCGTCCAGGCAAATTGTTGTGTGTTGCCACCGGCTGAGAGGCGTGTACGTTCGCCGCGGCAAATGATGGCATCATTGCTGTGCTGCAGGTTTACTTTGTTGTCTATATGGATCATGATACTATCCTGTTGTACGCAGCCAAAGTTATTGGTGACCTGTACGTAGTAGCGAGCATTGACAAGGGCTGTTGCCACGGGATTGGCTGAGCCGGCATTTTGCAGGTTGGTTTGCGGCCACCAGGTATACTGCGTGCCGTCGTGCGCCTGTAAGGGCACCAGGCTTCCTATACAAACCGTTGTATCCTTTGGAGATGCTGCCGGCTCAGGCAGCGGACGGATGGTGATGGTAGTGTCTGCTGTTTCTTCGCATCCGTACCTGGTATTAACGGTAAATGCCAGGTCGTAATTTCCTGCATTGGCAAAGTAATGGCTTACGCTATCATTGTGGCTGATGATGTTGTTGTTGAGCTTCCAGGTATAGCTGATGACGCTGTCTTCCGACCGGATGTTAGCGGTATAGTCAATGGCTGTTTGCGCGCATTTCTCCATTTGACCTACGATGTTTACAACGGGTTGGGCAAAGATCTTTACAGCTTTGGGCTGTGTGAGGGTATCTATACAGCCATAGCGGCTTTGTACGATGAGTGATACTTCATAGTCACCATCGGTGGCATAGGTGTGGGAAGGATGCTCAGCGGTGGAGGTTTGGTTATCGCCAAAGAGCCATTTCCAGGATACTGCTCCAAAGGCCGCTTCAGAGAGGTTGGTGAATTGAATGGTCCTGTCGGTGAGGCAACGCAATGGCCTGTCTATTGTAAAGCGGGCGTGTGCAGAATCAACAATGACGGAATCTGTTGCTTTAAGTGTATAGGGGCAGCCTTCAGGGCTTGTCAGAACCACATTGGGCAGGAACTTACCTGCCAGCGGATAGATGTGGTTTACTATGTCGTCCTGCGAAGCCTGTACCGGCGTGCCATCGCCGTAATCCCAGGCATAGGAGCTGATGTTGCTGCCGGTAACCCGCATGGATAAGGTGTAAGGCGCACAGCCAATAACAGGGCCTACGCTTAATTGACCAATTGGTCCTTTCACGCGGATGACTTTGGTAATAGAATCCACGCAACCACTGACACCTGTAATGATGAGCTTTACGGAATAGAAACCAGGCGCCGCATAGATATGAGGTGCGGGGTCTTTATCGGTAGAACCTGTGCCGCCATCCCCGAAATCCCATACATATTGTTTGGCATAGGTGGAACTGTCGTAAAAGCTGATGGCAATGGGGGCACATTTACTGGTGTCGCCGGTGATAAAATCTGCTTTGGGTTTTACCAGTTTGATGTAGGCGGAAGTGGTGGTGCTATCGGCACAACCGTTCTCATCTTTTACCACGAGCTTGATATCATATTCGCCATTGGTGCTGTAGGTATGGGAGGCGTTGTGGGTATTGGTGGACGTACCATCTCCGAAATACCAGGTATAGGTGGCATTATAAGCGGCCGATTGATTGTACAGGAATACATTAGTACTACCACATTTAAGGGTATCATAGCTGAAGAAGGCAGCCTTGGGCCTGTAACTTTTGATGTAGTTGTAGACAATGGTCTGGGCTTCGCAGCCGGCAGCATCTTTTATGTTGAGGGTTACATGCCAGGTGCGGTAATAGCTGTTATTGGAATAGATGTGTTGTATGGCAGTATCCTGTGTAGTGGTGTAAGCGGGCGTACCATCGCCAAAGTTCCAGGTCCATTCAATAATAGGGGTAGTTCCATTCTGAACTGAGGTATCAGTGAATACGGTAGTGAAGTTGCTTTCACAGGTAGTGAGGGGGGTTGCCATGAGGCCGGGCAATGGTCCTTTTACCCTGACAGGAACAGGATACAGGAGTGAATCGAGACAGCCCAGCTTGTCTTCAATGATGAGCTTTATATAGAATGTTCCGGTGTCGGTATAAGTATGGGAAGTATTGCCGTTGAGGTACCTGCCATAGTTGAGGAAGTAGTTCCTGTTGTTGATGGTGTAGCGGGGCGTGCCATCGCCAAAATCGTAGATGTATTTGTTGATGTTGGAAGAGTCGATGCCAATAGTGCTGAAGTCAACTGTCTTGTTGCGGCAGATATCTGTGATGGAAGGCGTGAAGTTGGCCTTTTCATCAATGATGATGGCGCGTACCTGTGCCGTAGTGGTGACATTGGTCATTGTGTCGAGCCGGGTAATGGTCACGACATATTTTTTGTCAGTGGTGGGGAAGGTATGTGTTACCGGGTTTAAGGGTGGTGTTGTGTACAGGGGCGATCCATCACCAAAGTCCCAGCTTAGTGGCTTTGAGTTGGTTACCGTATCGGTAAAAACAACGGTGTATTTATCCTGGCAGGTTTTGCCCAGGGTGAAGCCGGCGCCACCACCACCGCCGCCCCCTCCTCCGCCGGAGCCATCGTCATCGCAGAGATTGGCAACGCTCACAGGCTTGAGAATAGAGCTGTCTGTACATCCCTGCTGGGTGATGATCTTCAGCCGGATGTTGTAATTACCAGCTGCTGTGTAGGTATGTATGGCATTGCCAACGGTAGTAATAACAGGCGGCCCATCACCAAAATCCCATATATAGCTAACAACGGGATCCACCATGTTGCTGAGCCGCGCCGTTGTTCTTACAGGTAAGGGTTTGCAACCGTCAGGAGGTGTGTAGGTGAAATCCACGATGGGTTTGACGATGCGGATGGTATCTCTTTTTTGCATGACGGCCGTACAGCCGGTAAGTGTATCGGTAACGGTAAGGGTAACGGTATAGTAGCCGGGACGCCGGTAGGTATATGCAGGGCTGGATACGGAAGCATGCGGCGAGCCATCGCCAAAGTTCCAGTCGTAGGTAAGATCAGTTAATGGCAGGGAGGTATTGGTAAACTGAACAAGGAAAGGTGTATCACAACCAATGGCCCTGTCGACTGTGAAGTTGGGTTGAGGGCCGGGCCTTACAGTAATGCTGTACCGGGCTGTGTCATTACAACCTGCATAGTTTAAAGCCACTACTTGTATTTCATAGGTGCCTGGATTGGCAAAGGTATGGGTGGTGTTTTGTCCGTATTGAATGGCGCCGTTATCGGGAAAGAGCCACTTGACGGTGTATAGAAAAGCGGCCGGTGTAACACCTGCTGTAAAATTCGTTGCTGTGTTGGCGCAAACATTGGTGGGTGCTGTAATGGTTGGCGTGGGTGTACCGGCCAGTACACCATTGTTACCCGACCTGGTATAGGTGCTTACGCAGTTGGTACCGTTCCTGGCAGTAAGTGTTACGGTATAAGCGCCGGTAACGGTGTAGGTATGGGTGGGATTGGGGTCGGTGGAAGTTTGCCCATCGCCAAAATCCCATTCATAGGTGATATTGCCTCCGCCGGTGGTGGTATTTACAAAGGTGGTTGTAAAAGGAATATTGCAAGGGCTGTTGCTGGGGATGGTGAAGGAGGCATTGACTTTTGAATATACTTTGATGTATTGTTGTTTGATCGCTGCTTCGCTTTCGCATCCCCAGTTGTTGGTAACGATGAGGGAAACGTTGTAGTTGCCATTTACGTTGTAGGTAAAGGAAGGGTTGGGCTGGCTGCTTCCGCCTGCTCCAAAGTCCCATAACCAGTTGGTGATGGTACCGGTTTTGGTGGTAGCCTGGTGCGTAAATTGTACGGCATGTGGTGAGCAACCTTCTGTTTCAATGGCGGTAAACTGTGCTACCGGTTTGGGGTGTACAGTGATAATGTCTTGTTTGGTGCGGATATCACCATTGGCAAATGTTACAGTAAGGATAACGGTAAAGGTCCCGTCTGTGAGGTAGTTGGTGCCTACGGTTGCCGCTCCGTTGTTGATGATGGTGCCATTACCGAGGTTCCAATCGCGGCGGGTAACTGTACCGCCTGTAGAGGCATCGGTAAAGTTGACGCCACTGAGGGGTATACAGCCTTCTTTTTTGTTGATGGTGAAGTCGGCGGTGGTTTGGGAAAGGGCGGTTGCCCCCATTAATAAAAGACTTATGCATGCTGTGATACGCATGAGTGTTTTACGAATGTTGTATGGTGTAGCTTTATTTCCCATGGAGCATAACGGTTTTCACAGACCCCGGCATGCGGAGGACAGCATTTTAAAGGAGGCTTCATAAGACGGATGAATGGATTGGGAATGGGTATGAGGGGTAAAAGTCGTGCGGCAAGAACCGTTAGTGTGAATTCAGGGTGACGAAGATATATAAGTTTTCTGCTACATGGAAGAGGGACCGGTTAATTTATTGAAGTATCCGGGTGAGTGGTGAGTTTGGTTGTAGGAATTGCTAAAAGCAATAAAATAAAACTGCGAGGCTGCAAGCCCTCGCAGAGTAATGGGACAAAGCCAGAGGCTTTGAAATAGCCGTCACCAGCCAGAGGCTGGCGACTGAAGACTATAGCGTTAGTTCTTTTTCTGTGGCGGGTTGGGTGGACGGCGATCGTCTTTTTTAGGAGGTTGCTGCCGTTGGTCCCTTCGTTGCTGGTGGTGTTGCTTGTTGTGCTGTCCACCGCCACCTTGCTGTTGTCCACCCTGCTGCGGCTTTTGTTGTTGACCGCCCTGCTGCTGAGTACCCTGTTGTGGTTTCTGCTGCTGGCTGCCGCCCTGTTGTTGTCCGCCGCCTTGTTGTTTGCCCTGCTGTTGATTTCCCTGTTGCTGGGGACGTTGTTGTTGACGTGGTTGTTGCTGCTGGCGGTTGTCCTTATGCTGGTGCTTCTTTTTCTTCTCTGCTCTTTCCAGGCTGCGCAGGCTGATCTGGCCTACCACGTCTACAAATTCGGGTTCTACTTCCCTTGGCTTGCTGCTGGTAACTTCTACCGCCTCTAATTGATCGGGAATGACGCCCTGTGCATTGAGCTGTTTTATTTTGCGTACCCTTTCAATGGTTACCGGGTATTGTTTGTTGCTATCCGGCAATACATACCACATCAGGTTCTTGAAGATGTCTTTTTTGATCAGCGTAGCGTTGCCCTTGCCCACCTGTATCATATCCGCATTGTCGGGAAAATGCTGGAGGGCATCGAGGTAAGTATCGAGCTCATAGTTGAGGCAGCATTTTAACCTGCCACACTGGCCGCTGAGCTTACTTTGGTTGATAGAGAGGTTCTGGTACCGGGCGGCCGTGGTATTGACCGATTTAAAATCGGTGAGCCAGGTGGCGCAGCACAGTTCACGGCCACAACTGCCGATACCGCCCACTTTGGCGGCTTCCTGGCGGGCGCCTATCTGGCGCATTTCCACTTTTACTTTGAATTCCCGGGCAAGGATCTTGATGAGCTCCCGGAAGTCTACCCGGTCATCGGCAATGTAGAAGAAGGTGGCTTTACGGCCATCGGCCTGTATTTCCACTTCACTCATTTTCATCTCCAGGTTGAGCTGTTTGGTAATTGCCCGGCTTTGTATGAGGGCATCTTTTTCGCGGGCCTTGTTCTGGCGCCAGATCTCTATGTCTTTATCGGAGGCGCGGCGGAGTACTTTTTTGAGGTCGGAGTCGTATTCGCTAATGCCCCGTTTTTTCATCTGCACGCGCACCACTTCGCCGGTGAGGGAGATTTCTCCTATATCAAAACCGCTGATGCCTTCTACCGCAATGAGGTCGCCTTTTTCGAAGTTCTGGATGGTAGCGTTCCGGAAGAAGTCTTTGCGACTGCCCTGGTTAAAACTCACTTCCACTACTTTGCATGTTGAATCCTGATCGCTCACGGGCAGATTCATGAGCCAATCGAAGGCATTCATCCTGTTGCAACTTCCCGTACTGCAACCGCCATTGCTTTTACAGCCAGCCACTTTTCCTGTGGTTCCACATGAACTACATCCCATTTTATGAAGTAATTGACAATGAAAAAAATTGTTGACGGCTACTGACAGTCACCGGAGGGAGGTATTTTGGTTGCAGGTGCTTATAAAGAAGCCTATACTGTCTGACGCAAAACAGTATGTAAATATTAAGTCTCCTGCTTTATACAGGTAATTAATACCCAGCAGGTAAGAAGCAGTTAAGCAAATGCAACACAAAAAATATAGCGAAGTAAGATAACCCTGTAAAACGCTCCTGTTACACAAATCCACCCGCTACAGCCACTCCCTTCAAAACCTTACTACTCAGGCCGATTTACAAATATAGGTTATTAAGTGTAAAACATTACATGAGCCGTGCTACCTGCTTGTGGGCAATGATGTGGTAGAGTTTGATGGTGAGCGCATGGAAGAGCATTTTAGCATTGGCATTGCGCTCAATGTAGTAAGCTGCCCGGTCCAGTTCTTCAATGATGGCTTCCTGCTGCTCAAAACCGGCGATCTTATTGAGCCGCAAGGCGAAATCCCGTTCATTATCAGGGAGATATACTTTATCTGTTCCCATTGCCTGTAACCGGATGGCCTGTTCCAGGAGGTGGTTAAAGTAGAGCAGGAACTGTTTTTGCTTTTCCCGGCCGAGCTTACTGATCTCATCAATCCACTTCACCTGGGCTATGGGGCCGTTTTTGAGGATGGCGTTGAGCCAGTCGCGCAGGTGAGATTGCCAGTCTTCTTCGGCATGGCGTATGAGCTGAAGGGCTTCCCGGTAGTTGCCGGCGGCGATAAAGGCTACCGGTCTTGCCTGTTCCGGGGTGCATTGGGCTTTGGTAATGAGCGCTTCGGTAATGGCTTCGGTGGTTAAAGCGGGTATTTTAACAAGCTGGGTCCTGGAGAGGATGGTAGCCAGTATCTGGGATTCATTTTCCGCCACCAGGATAAATAAGGTATCGGCAGGCGGTTCTTCAATGAGTTTCAATAGTTTATTACCCTCATTGCCCAGGTATTCGGGCATCCAGAGAATGAGTATTTTAAACCCGCTTTCAAAGCTTTTGAGGTTCAGCTTACGGATGATCTCATTGCACTCATAGGCGGTAATATTGCCCTGTTTGTTTTCGGCTCCTATGAACTGCAGCCAGTCATAAGCATTGCCGTAGGGTGTTTCGGTAATGAATTCGCGCCATTCGGTAATGTAATCCGTACTTACTGGTTTATCTCCTGCCTTACGGGGGATAACGGGATAAGAGAAATGGATATCGGGGTGAACGAGCTGTTGTGCTTTCTGGCAGGAAGCACAGATGCCGCAGGCGTCGGCGAGTGGTGGTGGTTGGTTGCTGGTTACTGGTTCTTCGCCGAAGAGAGAGGGACCGGCGGCAGCAGTCTCTTTTTTGCCATTTACTCTTTCACAAACAACGTATTGTGCGAAAGCGATGGCCAGGGGCAGGGCGCCATTTCCCTCTTTTCCCAGGAAAAGTAAGGCATGGCTAAGGCGGTTTTGCTGTACCATTCCCGCCAGGTGTTCTTTGGCCTCCTGCTGCCCAATGATATCCTTGAAAGACATGCGGCGAAGATAGGCGTAAAAAAGAAACCGTTCGCTGGTGAGGCGAACGGTTTCAAAATCTTTCCAAGTGGAAACGATTCTAACGAGGTCTTTAATACAAGGATATCCCGGACTCTTCTATTGTATCGTGTTCTTGAGCTTTCGTTTCTTTGAGGGTCTTCGCTCCAGGATAGATTTCGTTCAATGGATATTGGGATTCAGGGGTGGTTTTCTCAGGATATTTTCTTTACTGAAAGGTCTCTTTCAATGGATGATTGGATCAGGGACTCTTCAAAGGATTTGATGGCGTGGTCTTCGCAGGAATTGGATGGTTTTCTCAGCTATCGGACCTGGTCCTTTTCGCAGGCAGTGGATTTTTGGGGTTCTTTATAGTTATCGGACGCGTCTTTCAACAGGTATTGGATCGCTCTCAGTTCTTAAAGTTGTTAAATTATCTCTAAAACACTAAATCTATTCGGTGACTGGATGCATTTCTACGTTTTTTGGCCAAATAGGGCCGATTTTGTTGAGATAAGGTGGGCATTTCTTTCATTTTCAAACACTTGACAATAGTCAAGAAAGCAGATATGTGTCAATTTAATAGCCCGTAGCTGGCAACCGGTCAGAAAGGACCCCTTCGGAGCAGTCGTCAACTAATGATGCAGGCATAAAAAGCGGGAGGCGGACACAAATGCCCGCCTCCCGCTTTATTTGTAGGTGTTGTGATCTTAGTTCAGGTATTTGGTAATGTCCTCACTCAGCGGTTTTACCTTGCTGGGGAATACAGCTACGAGTTTACCTTTTTCATCTACCAGGAATTTGGTAAAGTTCCATTTGATCGGATCTTCCACGCCCATCTTTTTAGCCTCTTCTGTAAGGTATTTGAAGAGGGGGTGAATGTCTTCCCCTTTCACAGATACTTTTTCTGCCATCGGGAATGTTACGCCAAAGTTCTTACGGCAAACTTCCTGGATATCGGCACTGGTGCCAGGTTCCTGACCGCCAAAGTTGTTGGCAGGGAATCCTACAATAACCAGCTTGTCCTTGTATTTGTCATATAGCTGTTGCAGTTCGGTATACTGTGGTGTGTACCCACATTTGGAAGCGGTATTAACGATGAGTATTTTTTTGCCTTTGTATTGGGCAAAGTTGATAGCATCGCCACCTTCGAGGGCAGGTACTTTAAAGTCATAAATAGTAGGAGCCGCAATGAGTAACAGGGAGCAAATGAGCAGGCGTATCATAGATGTAAGTTTTAAATGATAATACAAAGATGGTGCTTAATTGGTTGCTGCTGCTGAAAAATTTATGGATGGCAGGGTAGATAACGACTCATTAACTAATGAGGTAACAAGGCATTGAGGCATAAAGGCAACGAGAAAAGCTTTGGACGGGAAGGTGGAAAGGCGGTAAGGGAAAGCCCTTCGACAAGCTCAGGGTGACATGGCTCAGCCTAACAGATTATTGTTTTTCATAACATCCGAGGTCGGGGAGGCCAACGGGACGGGGATTTCCGTCGAGGTCTATAGTGACCGATGTAGCAGTTCCTTTATTGAGAGCGGGAGATTCTTCTTTCAGCCGGAAGTTGTAGAATTTCTTTTGGGTGTCTACACTATCGAAAGCCGGTGATGTGTTGGCAATAATGTTGGCGATAGTAGCATTGGCAGGATTGTTCTTGAGCTTCCATAAACAATTCTGAAAGTTCAGGTTGAAGGGACTGCTTCCCTGCCTGCTGCTTATGACTTCATCTTCCACGATGCTGTTATCGGCCCAGAAGATGCAATTGGTAAAGCTGGCATTCAGCGGGGCCGTTAATACAGTATTGCCTTCTTTCACAAAGTCTGTTACCTGTAATACGGGCTCTTTATGCTGTAACAATGAGTTGGAATACGCTACTGAGGTGCAGTGATTAAAATCATAGTTGCCTCCCATCGCCAGCAGCATGTTCTTGCCGCAATTACTGATGAGGCAATTCTGCGCTTTGATATCAGCCTGCAGGGCCAGTATACCAGCATCGTAGCAGTTATCAATGATGCATTCGCTCAGGGTTATTTTTGGATTGCCATTAACGGAAGGCCCGCTTACTGCAATACCCTGGTAGGCATTTTTAACGATGGCATATTGCAGGTAGTTGTCTTTGCTTTCGCCCCGGAAATAGATGCCGGGCCAGGCGGCAGGATAATCACGGTAGGGATCATCGAGACGGTCGCCCCGGAAGATAACCCTTGTACTGTCGTATTTTTCACCGGTTACACGCAAGGTGCCATCTACAATGAGTGGCGCATCGGCATGCAGGTAGATGCGGCAGCCTTGCTGAATGGTAAGGGTGGCATTGGTATCTACCTGTAGGCCGCCCAATATAACATAGGGTTTATCGTTAGTCCAGGTTTCATTCGCCGCAATAATCCTTGAGCGCAGGAAGTGGGCATTTTGTCCCCAGGCTTCCAGTTGCACCCATTTCTCCTGGTTGTTGTATTGAATATGAATACTGTCCCGGATAACAAAGGGCAGGTCTTCGGCATTGGGATCTATTTTTACCGATACAAAGACGTACACGCTGTCATTGGCCTCTATTTCAATGTTGCTTACTGCAGGGCCGGGTGTGCCATCTACATTGATCTTGAAGAAAGAGCTTGCGCCACCACTTACAGACACGTTGCTGAGCCTTAATTTCTGGTTGTTGTCGTTAAAAATGCGGAAGTAGTGGGTAACGGAGCCAACGGTAGTAAAAACGGTATCAAAATGCAGGGTATCGGCCGAAGTACTCAGGTTGGCATTGCCGGTGATGAAAGAATCCTTTCGGCAGGCGGTAGCGGCAAAGGCGGCGATCAATATTAAAACCAGTACTTGCTTCATGTAGAGTGCTAAAGTAATACTTCTTATGGTTTAACGTATAACCGGATGATTAATTGTTAATGGTTACCTGGAAGCAAATCCCATGGTGGCGATGCTCAGTTGAACGTTGCCGGCAGACAGTAATGCCTGCCCGCAGGCTTCGAGGGTAGCGCCGGTAGTGATTACATCATCCACCAATAAGAGGTGCCTGCCCCGGATAGCGGCCGCATCCTGCAGGTGAAACCTGCCTTCCATGTTTTGCCAGCGTTGTATCCTGTTCTTATGTGTTTGTGTTGCTGTAGAGGTAGCTCGGATAACGATGTTGTTCCAAATTGGAATGCCCATGCTTTCCGCCATGCCGGTACATAAGATATGCGCCTGGTTATAGCCTCTTTTTCTTTCCCGGGCAGCAAAGAGTGGTACAGGTATGAGCGCATCGGGCATGGTAAAGCCCGGTGATGCTGTAAGCGCCTCACCTATGCGCCTGCCGAACCAACTACCAATCTGTTGCCGGTTATTGTATTTGAACTGGTGCATGAGGTGTTGCAGCAGGGAGTCTTTGGTAAAGTAGACATAGCTGGTAGCATGGATGAGTGGCAGCCTTCCCCGGAAGATATGCTGTATGGGATTATCGGCATAGTGGTGGAAGTTGGTGAGCGGCAACCGGCCCATGCACGACAGGCACAGCAGTTGCTCATGGCTTAGTATGTCATCGCCACATCCTGCGCAGCAATGGGGAAAGAAGATGTGTACAAATGAGCGGGCGGCTTCGATTAAGTTCACCAGGATATATACGGTATAAGCTGGTGTAAAGATTGCCCGTATTTAAAACAGGTATTGATACACTTCATCCACCCTGCCCATACTTATTACTTCTATGTTGAATTTTTTGAGGTTGAGCCCTTTCTGGTTATAGCGTGATACGAGTATTTTTTCGAAGCCCAGTTTTTCTGCTTCTGCAATACGTTGTTCAATGCGGTGCACGGCCCTGATCTCTCCGCTTAGTCCTACTTCTCCGGCAAAGCAGGTAAGGTGGGGCAGGGGTACATCTTCATAAGAACTTAGGAGGGAGCATAGTACTGCGAGGTCAATGGAAGGGTCTTCTACTTTAAGGCCGCCGGCAATGTTGAGGAATACATCTTTTACGCCAAAATGAAAGCCGCCTCTTTTTTCCAGTACCGCCAATAGCAGTTGCAGGCGCCGCAGATCGAAGCCTGATACAGTACGTTGTGGCGTTCCGTATACAGATTGTGTTACGAGTGCCTGCACTTCTATGAGTAAAGGCCGCATGCCTTCGATAGAGGCGGCAATGGCGATACCACTGAGCCGGTCTTCTTTTTGCGTGATGAGTATTTCACTGGGATTGCTGACAGCGCGCATGCCTTCGCCCGACATTTCATAGATGCCCAGTTCGGCTGTTCCGCCAAAACGGTTTTTAATGGTACGCAGGATACGGTAAGCATAGTGGCGGTCGCCTTCAAACTGTAATACTGTATCCACCATGTGTTCCAGTATTTTGGGACCAGCAATGGCGCCATCTTTGGTAATGTGGCCAATGAGGAATACAGGTATGTTGCTTTCTTTGGCAAACCGCTGGAACTCGGCGGCCGATTCACGGATCTGTGAGATGCTACCCGGCGATGAATCTATGTAAGGTGATTGAATGGTCTGGATGGAATCAACGATGACCAGTTGCGGTCTTAGTTTTTTTATTTCCTGGAAGATGGTTTGTGTAGAAGTTTCTGTAAGCAGGTAGAACTGATCGTTCTGTATTTTCAAACGATCTGCGCGCATTTTGATCTGCTGATCACTTTCTTCTCCGCTGATGTACAGGATGGTGATATCTTTCAACAGTAATCCGATCTGCAGGAATAAAGTTGATTTACCAATGCCGGGTTCGCCGGCTATTAAAGTGATACTGCCGGGCACTATACCGCCGCCGAGTACCCTGTTTAGTTCTATATCCGGTGTTATGATGCGTTTCTGTTCGGGTGTTGTGACAGCATGCAGTGCTATAGTTTTAATATCTTTCCTGTCTTCATTAAAGTTTTTCCAGTTGTTCTCTTTTTGGGAAGTCTCTTTGTGTATGACTTCCTGCACAAAAGTATTCCAGGTACCACAGGAAGGACATTTACCGAGCCACTTGGCGCTTTCATAACCACAGTTGGTACAAAAAAATGCTGTTTTCACTTTACTCATGCGATAAAGTTAGTGGTATAAGCGTATTGAAGTAAGAAGAAATGAAAGAGGAAGGCTTATAACATGCGGGATTAAAAAAATAAAGACCTGTTTTTAACAACATGACCTGATAAGGATATTTTTTGGGCCTGTTTATGTGAAAAAAGTTGCCGGAAAAGATTGTTGATGACTGATCAGCGGAGCTATAATTTTTTTGACAAAAGGAGGCTGAAAAAATGCAGCAAAAATGGTGATTAAGAACCCCTGTTTTTTTAAAAGTAAAAGGGCCAACATTGCTGTTGACCCCTTACTTACTAACCCATTAAATTCTTGCACTAAATTACAAATAAGCGCCACATAACAAAATTATTTTTTAGGGTTGTGAATAAATTTTAACCCCCTTTTCAGGTATGCGATAACGGTGCTAAAAATGCCTATAACTTATTGATAATTATATAGTTAAAAACATATTATTAATTATGGGTAAGTCTTTGTGATAAAATGTCAGCTATTATCTTTTATCAAGTTATGCGATGACAAAACGACCCCTTTTTTTGCGCTGTACCGGACAAAAAAACACCCCAAAAAGGCTGGTAACTGTTTTGATGGATAAGTGTTATATAATATAAAATAACACGAAAAATGACACCTTCCATTCTGATTATTTCGCTGATCTTTTTAGGCATCAGTATGCTGGTTTCGGGGGTGCTGAAGAGCAAGTTTACAGCCTATAGCCGGGTACCTTTGTCGGCCGGTTTAACCGGTAGCCAGGTAGCGCAGAAAATGCTGCGTGATAACGGCATATATGACGTGAAAGTCGTGTCGGTTGATGGCTTTTTAAGCGACCACTATAACCCCGCTACTAAAACGGTGAACCTCAGCCCCGATGTGTATAATGGCAGCTCCATTGCAGCGGCTGCTGTAGCGGCCCATGAATGCGGCCACGCGGTACAGCATGCTACTGCTTATCAATGGCTTACCATGCGCAGCAAACTGGTGCCGGTAGTCCAGTTCAGTTCCGGTATTGTGCAGTGGATTTTGCTGGCGGGGGTATTGTTAATCAATGCTTTCCCTACCCTGCTGCTGGCTGGTATTATCCTTTTTGGACTTACGACCCTGTTCTCGCTCATCACGTTACCCGTTGAGTTTGACGCCAGTAACCGGGCCCTGGCCTGGCTGAACCGTACTAATATTACGAATCAGCGGGAATATCCCAAGGCCAAGGATGCGCTGAAATGGGCGGCCCTTACTTATGTGGTCGCGGCGGTGGCTTCTATTGCTACCCTGGTCCAGTATGTCCTTATTTTCCTGGGCGGTAGCCGGGACCGGGAATAACCCTCCGAAAGTGAGTTTCCCCTACCGGAGCGTATTCCGGCGGGGGCTGAAAATTTTTTCTGAAACATTTAGCAATTTGGTCAAAAGCTGTGCAGCAACCTGTACAGCTTTTTTGTCTTCCTATCGTGCTTGCGCCTTACAGCCATGAGGCGCCTACCTGCAGAAATCCCATAAGAAAGAACTTTTCCGGCCTCCGGGCTTCTGTGAGCCCGTTCTGGTCACCATATCTAACTGCGCCGGGGTGTTTTTTACTGCTACGAGACCCGGCTATCAATAACCAATGCTAACTGTGACGCAAGCTCCGGCCTTCACGCCGGAGTTTTTTTTGTCTATAGCCTGAAAACAGTGTACCGGATTGCGCAGTTATGGCCTAAAACTGCACACTTACCGCCCAAAACTGCACACTTATTCGTTTGTGGTAGGAGTAATGGTGGCGGGTATTTATTTTTACGTTTACTATCTGATCCCACGAGAGTTCTGGTTCGCCTTTCTATAGTCTATCGGGTACTCCCTACGGTACCCGATTTTTTTTGTCTGAACCGGGATTTTGAGATTTATTAGATTGGAGGAGAAGTTGAGTTGGTTCGTGGGGGACACGAACCAAGGCGTTGTAAAAATATGTTTGTGATTAGAGTTTTATCTCTTCTTCATGCTTGTCGAAGAAGTGGAACTCGGTGAGGTGGTAGTTGGTGTTTTCACTGACTTTGATCTTCTGTCCGTATTTCATCCGCCACTTCCATTGTTTTGAACGGAAGAGCCAGCCACCCTTGGTGAGGTAGGCGTGCATGATGGGATGTACAACGAGGGTAAGGTCTTTATGCTGGTGGGTAATGAGGTAACTCATGTTCTTTTCAATCTCATCTTCCAGCAGCAGGGTAGAAGATATTTTGCCGGTACCGGCGCAAGTGGGGCAAACTTCCTGTGTATTGATGTTCATCTCCGGCTTCATCCGTTGCCGGGTGATCTGCATGATGCCGAATTTGGAGATGGGTAGTACGGCATGCTTGGCCCTGTCGGGCTTCATGAATTCCTCCATCGCCTCCAACAGCTTCCGCTTGTTGTCGGGCAGCTTCATATCAATGAAGTCTACTACGATGATGCCTCCCAGGTCGCGCAGGCGGAGCTGGCGTGATATTTCGGCAGCGGCTTCCAGGTTGGTTTCCAGTGCATTTAATTCCTGGTTATTGCCAACACTTTTGTAACCACTGTTCACATCTATTACGTGCAGGGCCTCTGTATGTTCTATGATCAGGTAAGCGCCGCTGGGCAGGTTGACGGTTTTGCCAAAAGCAGCTTTAACCTGTTTGGTAATGCCAAACTGATCGAAGATGGGCAGGCCATTGTGGTAAAAAGCTACGATATCGGCCTTTTCAGGGGCGATACGTTGTATATAGCTCCGGGTATCATTGTAGATATTCCGGTCATTGATGACGATCTTGTTGAAATCCTCATTGAGCAGGTCGCGCAGGATGCTGGTGGTCTTGGTTTGCTCACTGAGTATTTTGGCTGGCGCTACTGCACCCTTGAGGTTGCTTTGAATGGCTTTCCAGGTTTCCACCAGCATGGAGAGGTCCTCATGCAGTTCGGCGGTATTTTTCCCTTCGGCAGCCGTACGTACAATGACGCCAAAGTTCTTTGGCTTGATGGCTTCCACGATCTTCTGCAGCCGTTTGCGTTCGTCGGCAGAATGGATCTTACGGGAAACAGCCACAATATCATTGAAAGGGGTAATAACGACAAAGCGACCCGGCAAAGATATTTCGCAGCTCAGGCGGGGGCCTTTGGCAGCGATGGGTTCTTTGAGGATCTGCACCAGTATGTTGGGTTTGCCGCTCAGTACTTCATTGATCTTACCGGTTTTGATGATCTCGGGTTCTACCTGGAAGGCGCCGAAATCAAATTCTTTTCCGCTATGATCGTTGATAGCCTGCTGGGTGAATTTCAATAAGGAGCGTGCGTAGGGGCTAAGGTCGGTATAGTGGAGAAAGGCGTCTTTTTCAAAGCCTACATCCACAAATGCCGCATTAAGGCCGGGAATGAGTTTCTTTACTTTACCCAGGTAAAGGTCGCCCACAGCAAAACTGGCATCCGCTTTTTCGTGATGCAGTTCTACCAGTTTTTTATCCTCTAAAAGGGCGATTTCTACCCCCTGAGGTGCAGCATTTATAATTAGTTCCTTATTCAAGCGTAACATCTTTTACCGTCTTACCAATCATCACTACAAGGAAGGTGCTGAAGCGGAATTAGTTGTCAAATATCCATTCGTTCAGGGATTGCAAGCAGCAGGTCGTCTGTAAATAAATGACAAATAATAAATTCAGCCAAAGAAGGAAAGGGGCCCCGTTTTGGCGGGACCCGTTGCAAGAAGATAAAACTTAACGATTTTTCTTCTTATGACGGTTCTTTCTCAGTCTCTTCTTACGTTTATGCGTCGCAATTTTATGACGCTTTCTTTTTTTACCACAAGGCATAAAATACCAATGAGTTTAGTTAGATAATAATTTTTAATACAGTTTTTCCTTTCAGCGCTTCTGCAGCGATGCCGTTCTTCATCAATCCCGGGGGATTTAATTCAGCGCAGCTCAGGAAAGGTTTATTTCTTTAATAAGTTAATACGATCGTCAATGTCCTTGATGAAGCCTGGGTCTTTCAGGAGTTTTTTACCTTCTGTATACCATTTAATGGCATTGGTTTTGTCTCCTTTACGTTCGCAGGCGTCGGCCAGCATTAATAAGGCTTCCAGGTTTGCCGGTTCGTGTTCAACCACATGGGTTAAACGTTCAACGGCTTTATCCAGTTGTCCCGACATCAAGGCGCCCATGCCCAGCATGAATTGTGCATAGGTATTATGCGGGTCGCGGTCGGCTACTTCGCGGATTTTTTGAATTCCTTCCATCGGATTGTCGCTGATCCCTCCAAAAAGGTAGCAACTTCCCAGTCCGATCTTCAGTGAATCATTGGCCGGATCCAATTGTAAAGCCTTCTCAAACAACTCTTTGGCTTCAAGCGCCATCCATCTTTTCAGGGCGGGGTCTTCCTGCCGGCGGACCCCGTCTAAATAGAATTGGGCAGCAAAGGTGAGGTTTTTTTGAGAATTTTCCAATTTAGCCGCCTGACCGGTATACCAGGCAAAAGGAAGCAGCAAATGGGCAGAGTCTTTCCAGAAGTCTGCCAGTTGCCTGTATACCTTGATCTGCTGTTCTTTTACGTCACCGCGCACAACGGCTGATTCCAGCTTGCTCACATGGGCCTGCTGTGATGGAGTCAGCTTCTGGCGGGAAGCGGCCAGGATCGTTTCAATGTTCAATTGCCCTGCAGCCGGGGCTGCTGCAGGTGAAGTGTTATTTTTCGGGGGTATGGTTCTGCCAAAGAAGTATACCAGACAGAAGAGTATAACTCCGCTGCCTATCAGGATCATCTGCTGCTTTTTCACGTATCAGTGTAAATTTATTGAGCAGCAAATTTACATTTCATCATCGGGGTTTGGTTGATCTTCTTTGACGGACTGCAATTTTTTAACTTCTGCTACAAATTCTTTAGCAGGTTTGAATGCAGGAATGTAATGTTCAGGGATGTGTACCGCAATGTTTTTCTTAATGTTGCGGCCGATTTTAGCAGCCCGCTTTTTCGTAATAAAGCTGCCAAATCCACGAATGTAGATGTTTTCTCCTTGGGATAAGGTATCTTTCACTTCCTTGAACATGGTCTCGAGCGTAACCAAAACATCAACCTTGGGAATACCTGTTTTTTCAGATATTTGGTTAACGAGGTCTGCCTTTCTCATGTCGTTGAATTTTTAACGGGTTTTCAAATTTTTTTTACTTTAAACGGCAAACGGCACAAAATCAATTCATTACTCAAATTAAATGTTAATTCGCACATTTGCAAGAAAAGGTCTAAATAATTGATATTGAGGAGTATCAATTTTCATGCCGGGTTGTATATAACCTGTCTCATTATCAGAATGTTATATATTCAATATTTACCATGAAACCAATATTCACTGAAAAGCTTCTAGACTGGAATAAAAGCCAAAATACCCGCTCTATGCCCTGGAAAGGAGAAAAGGATCCTTACAAAATATGGCTGAGCGAGATCATTTTACAGCAAACAAGAGTAGAACAGGGACTGGCCTATTATGAAAGATTTATCGTTGCATTTCCTACGATAGAAGATCTTGCCAAAGCACCTGAGAAAAAAGTATTTAAGTTGTGGGAAGGATTGGGTTATTATACACGTTGCAGAAATCTTATCGCTACTGCACAGAAAGTAGTGAAGGAGTATAAAGGAAAATTTCCTTCTACGTATGATGCCATTAAAGAGTTGAAAGGTATTGGGCCCTACACGGCTGCTGCCATTGCCTCTTTTGCTTTTAATGAACCCAAAGCTGTTGTAGATGGTAATGTACAGCGTGTGATAGCCCGTTATTTTGGTATTTCCACACCTATTGATACTACAGCAGGAAAGAAGCTGTACCAGGAGCTGGCAACGGCCTTATTGGATATGGAGATGCCAGGCATTTATAACCAGGCGATCATGGATTTTGGCGCTGTGATCTGCAAGCCGCAAAACCCTTTGTGCACGGTCTGCCCCCAACAAACCGATTGTGAAGCGTTTAAACACGATCTTGTAAAGCAATTACCAGTTAAGGAAAAGAGCCTGTCGAAGAAAGAGCGCTGGTTCTATTATTTTATCATCCGGTATGAAGACCGGTTCTATATCCGGCAACGGGCAGATAAAGATATCTGGCAAGACCTGCATGAGTTTGTTTTGTATGAAGCCACTGCTGCTGTGCAGGAGACTTTCCAGGACCTGACGTTCTTAAAGAAGTTATTAGGCAAGCAATCATATTCGGTCAGTCATATTAGTAAAGTTTATCATCAGCAGCTTACCCACCAGCTTATTCATGGACAGTTTATCACTGTTACGACGCAGAAGCCTGTAGCTGCATTAAAGGATTATGTATTGATTGATAAAAAACAATTAAAACAGTATGCTTTCCCACGCATGATCAATACTTTCCTGGAGGAGAAGTCGTCGCTGGCACAATTATTTTAAGTTTTTTAACTGTGCCGGAATGCCCCCATATTAACACTTAGGGGGCTAAAAAAATGGAATAATATCTGCAAAAAAAATTAACTTTAAGAGTAAATAAAACCGGTAGACGATTTCTAACAATAAACTTACCATTTATGAGAGGCGTTAACAGGGTTATGCTCATTGGCAATTTAGGAAGAGACCCGGATGTACAGTACCTGGAAGGTAATATTGCAGTGGCTAAGTTTCCATTGGCTACCACAGAAACATTCAAGGACAGGGCAGGCAAGCTGATTTCCCAGACCGAATGGCATACGGTTGTGTTGTGGAGGGGATTGGCAGAGCTGGCCCAGAAATACCTGCACAAAGGGAGTTTAGTGTATATAGAAGGCCGCCTCCGCACACGTAGCTGGGAAGATAAGGAAGGCAATAAGAAGTTTGCTACTGAGGTGGTGGGCGATAACCTGATTATGCTGGACAAGAGAACGGATGGCGCCGGCCACCATGGACAACATCCAAATACACATGGCGAGAATATAGAAGGATTTAATGCCGATGTTCCTCCCCTGGGCGAACCTTCACAGGACCTGCCTTTTTAAGCGCTGATTCATGGATTAACGCTGATCTTGCTGATTAAACGCGGGCTAAGAACAGCGATACCCCCCAAATCCATTTTGATCATTCCAGCCCATGATAATATTTTTGCACAAAATCAGTTTATTACAGGCAGGCCCATTGACCTGCCTTTCTGATTCGGCACCCAGGAATGTGGCCGACCTTTGTTGATCGATCATTGTTAACAAAAACCAATTGCTTTGGATAATCCTTTCCCGTGTTTATTGTCTGGCAATGTATGGCAGCCCGTATTATTGGCGGTGAACGTACAAGCCACTACCATATTGTCTGCAGTGGTATTATTCCTGTTACTGATCTCTTTTTTTATTTCAGGGGCCAAGGTGGCCTTTTTTTCCCTTACCTACCGGGATGTGAATATGCTTAAAACGAAGCAGGATTCCGGCTGGAAACGCATTGCCAACCTGCTGGAAGAGCCAAGGGTATTACAGGCATCCCTGGTGATCGCCAATACCCTGATCAATATTGCCATTATTATCCTGGCCAGCTTCCTGATAGACCCCATTTTCACTTTTAAACAGGATGGCTGGTTTGTACAGTTCCTGGTATATGCCATTAAGGTGGTGGTGATCACTGCGGTGCTTGTTTTATTCGGGGAAATATTGCCCAAGGTAAGGGCCAACCAGAATAACCTCCGCTCGGCCTATGAATCCTCTTTCCTGGTAGAAGTGATCTATTACCTTTTCAAACGGATGGCCGGCTGGCTGGTACATTTGTCAGACCGGGTAGAGAAGGTATTTGGCGGCAGGGCTTCCCGCGCTTATGTACAGAAACAACTGGAAGAAGAGATACGGTCCACCATCCATGAAGAAGAAGAACAACGCATACTGGCAGGTATTCACAAGTTTGCCAATATCACGGTAAAGCAGGTCATGCGCACCCGGCTGGATGTAAGCGGCGTGGAGCATGGCATTAGCTTTAAGGCGCTGAAGAAGGTGGTGGAAGAGCTGCATTATTCACGCCTGCCGGTATATAAAGGCAACCTGGATACTATTGAAGGGATTGTCCATACCAAAGACCTGATCACGCACCTGAATGAACCGGATGATTTTGAATGGCAAACCCTGTTGCGGCCGCCTTATTTTGTACATGAACAAAAGTATATAGAGGACCTGCTGACTGAGTTTCAGGGCAAGCGGATCCACTTTGCGGTGGTAGTGGATGAGTTTGGCGGCACGAGCGGCATTATTACCCTGGAAGATATCCTGGAAGAGATTATTGGTGAGATCAGGGATGAATTTGATGAAGAAGAAAGCGGCAATAAGAAGATTGATGACGCCACGTATATTTTTGAAGGTCGCACAATGATCCATGATGTTTGCCGTATTATGAACCTGCCTGCAGATACGTTTGAACAGGTAAAAGGCGACAGCGATTCCCTGGCGGGATTGATACTGGAGTTTTCCGGGGAGATCCCCAAGGCCGAAGACGTTATTGTTATTGGCGATTTTGAATTTACCATCCTTGAAATTGACCGTAACCGTATTAAGAAAGTAAAGGTGACCATTAAGCCGGGCACTGTGTAAGGTCACTGATTAAAATATAGTATGAAGACAAGATTTTTTTTGGGTGTGCTGATCGTTTGCCTGCTGGCAGCCTGTAAAAGTGAATATACCATTAAGAAGAGAGGGTTTTTTAAGATAGACTTTCCGCCCCATCAATATCAATTATTTGACCAGCCCGGTTATCCCTACACTTTTGAATATCCCGTATATGCCAAGGTAATCAAGGATACTACTTTTTTTGAAGGTAGACCGGAAAATGATTACTGGATCAATGTGGATTTCCCCCGGTTCAATGGCAAGATATATATCAGTTATAAGGAGATCGGTAAGAATGACCTGAATAAGCTGGTGAATGATGCTTTTCAAATGACGTATAAGCATACTTCAAAAGCTACCGAAATAACCGATTCTGCCATAAGGACCGACAAAGGAATCAGCGGCGTATTTTTTAATGTAGGCGGCAATGCCGCTACTGCCAAGCAGTTTTTTGTGACCGACTCCGTAAAGCATTTTCTGCGTGGCGCCCTGTATTTTGATACCACCCCCAATGAGGATTCCCTCGGGATTGTATATGATTTTCTGCAGGAGGATATGCGGCACCTGATCAATACGTTGCAATGGAAATAATGGTGATTTGGCATTCCCGCCAACTTACTTTATTTTTCGGTTACCTGAATCAACCAAAACCATACACATGAAAAGGGTGTTCCTGCTGCTGTGTACACTTGGCGTAAGCTACCTGCTTACTGCTCAAACTCATCTGGAAGATAGTTTAAAAAGAGAACTCGGAAAGGCTGCTAATGATGCCGATAAAATTAAATTGTTAGCTGATCTGTCTCAGTATTATATGGGCCTTGATAATGCCCTGGCCGATAGGTATGGCAATCAAATGCTTGAAATTGCCGAAATGAGCCGTAACCGGGAGTTGATGGTGAGGGCCTATCTTAGTAATGCCCGGCGCTTTTATGAATTTTCCGGTTCACAGGATGCTGTGGTGAAAGGGCTTGATTTTTCCAATAAGGCGCTTGAACTGGCTAAAAACAATGGCCTTGATGATTATGCTGCACTGGCTTATGTATATCTTTCCAGGGGGAACCGGGCCATTGGCGAGGTAGACAAAGCGCTTAATTTCAGTAATCTCGCAGTAGCGCTGGCTGCCAATAGCAAGAATGATTCTGTAAAGGTGATGTCCTGGTTATCACTGGGCACTACCTATATGGCTAAGAATGAGAAGTTACTGGCGTTCCGTAATTATCTGTTGGCGCTGGATGTAGCGGAGCAGGATAAACGGTATGCCTTATTGCGCAGTGTGTACTCCAACCTATCTGGCTTCTACCACACACTTAATGATTATGAAAAGGCTAAAGATTTTGAGTTTAAAAAAGTACACCTGCAGCGGGCCAATAATAAGTTGTACGATCTGTTGGAAACGTATAATAGTATTGGCACGATATACAGGAGCGCCAAACAATTTGACCTGGCGGAAAAGTTTTATGAGAATTCCATTGCCCTGGCCGATACCTTGAAATTTGATGTGTTCAAACTGAATACTTATGGGCACCTGGTGAATCTATACCTCATAAATAATCAGTTTGAAAAGGGATTGGCTTACTTTAAGTCGCATAAGGAGATGGAAGAGTTTATCAGGAAGGCAGGGCTTGATTATTTCCTGTACCAGAGTTACGGGGCTATGTACACTTTTGTAAACAAACTGGATTCAGCCCTTTATTATTTCAAACTGGCTGAGCCTGGCATTGAAGCCCGTGTTACCAAGACCAATAAATATTGGTTTTATAGCAGCTATGCTTATTATTTCCGTAAGCGGGGCGATTATGACAATGCTATCGCCTACTTGTTGAAGGCTAAACAATTAAGCACTGATATTGGCAGCCTGGATTACCTGCAAATTGCGGCGCAGAACCTGGACTCTCTTTATCAATTTAAAGGTGATTTCAAAAAGGCCCATTTGTACTCTTCCTTGTATTACCAGTACAAGGACAGCCTGCAAAAACTGGCCAAAGAAAAGGACCTGTTATCTCTTGAGATTGATAATGAGAATCGCCGCAAGGAAAGAGAAGCGAGGCAAAAAGAAGCTGAGCTGACGCGCAGTCATAATATCCAGTATATGGGTATTGTAATAGCGATTGCTGCTATTTTTATTTTGTTGGTGATGGCGGGCATTTTCCGGGTATCCAAAACGACTATTAAGATACTTGGCTTCTTTGCCTTCATTTTCTTTTTTGAGTTTATTATCCTGCTGGCCGATCATAAGATCCATGACTGGACGCATGGAGAGCCCTGGAAGGTAATGGCGATTAAGATATTGCTGATCGCGCTGTTATTGCCATTGCACCATTGGCTGGAAGAGAAGGTAATCCATTACCTCACCTCCCAGCACCTGCTGCTGGCCAAAGGCAGGAACCTGTATGACAAATGGTTCAGGAAGAAAAAGGTGCAGACTTCGCTGGAGAATGTATGAGACCGGAAGTCTGCAGCCGGGATGTCTGATGCCGTAGAGGTCGCAAACCCTGTTTTCCGACTTCTGCCCTTCGACTTCGGGTATTAATCGTAAATTTGCTAGGTAAAAATATAATACCCTTGATAGCAGTTGATAATGTATTAATCAGTAATGATGTAGTGGAAGCGCAGTTTGTGTGCGATCTCGTGAAGTGTAAAGGCGGATGCTGTGAAGAAGGAGATGCCGGCGCACCGCTGGAAGACGCAGAGCTGGACCTGATGGTGGAGCTGTACGACAAGGTGAAGCCATACCTTACCAAAGAATCTATTGCAGAAATAGAGCGGAAAGGGAAGTATGTATACCACCGGGAGTTTGGCTGGGTAACGCCTACACTGGGTAATGATAATGAGATCTGTGTGTATGGCATCCGTGATTCCAAAGGGATTATTAAATGCGCTTTTGAACAAGCCTATAATGAGGGTGTTATTGGCTGGAAGAAGCCTATCAGTTGTCATTTTTTCCCCATTATACAGAAGAATGGCCGCAACGGCGATTTTGACCGGATGAATTATGAACCCCGGGAAGTTTTATGTAAGCCTGCCTGCGGATTGGGCAAAAAGCTAAAAGTTCCTGCCTACCAGTTTTTAAAGGAGCCCATTATCCGTAAGTACGGTGAGGATTTTTACCAGGCGCTGGATACAGCAGCCCAAAAGTACCTTGCCTCAAAGCAGGAAGATTAACCTTGTATTTCACTCCACAACAGGATGCATGAGCGATATTGTTTCAACTTTCATAGCCAAGAGCACCGTTAAAGCGGCAGACCTGGAACACCGGCGGAAGGTGAATTTCAACATCAGCAAGTATAATGCGACAGTGCCGCTGGGCAAAGAGCAGTTCACCAATGTACACCTGGCCAGGGAGCGCGCCAAGAATGTAAAGTGGCGGGCCATTGAAATGCTGGATGTATACCTGGAAGAGTTTGAGTCGAACCTGATGAAGCGGGGCGGTAAGGTGATCTGGGCCGAGACTGCCCAACAGGCGCTGGACGAGATCGCCAAGATCTGTGAAGAGAAGAATTGTAAGACGATCGTGAAGAGCAAGAGCATGGTGACGGAAGAGATCCACCTGAATGATTTCCTGGAAAAGAAGGGGATTGAAAGTGTGGAAACCGACCTGGGGGAGTATATACAACAGTTGGATGGCGAGCCTCCCTATCACATTGTTACGCCGGCCATGCACAAGAGCAAAGAAGATGTGGCCAAGCTTTTTTATAATAAGCTGCATACAGCTCCCAATCTTACACCCAGCCAGTTGACCCTGGTGGCCCGGGAAAAGTTACGGACAAAGTATGTAGAGGCTGAGATCGGTATTACCGGCGCCAATTTTATTATCGCAGATATAGGCGGCATTGCTGTTACTGAGAATGAGGGCAATGCCCGGCTGAGTTGTGCCTTTCCCAAAACACATATAGCGATCGTTGGGATTGAGAAGGTCATCCCTTCCATGAATGACCTGGGATTGTTCTGGCCCCTGCTGGCTACGTATGGCACGGGGCAGCAGGTTACGGTGTATAATACGATTGTATCCGGACCCCGGCAACCCGGCGAAACAGACGGCCCCGAAGAGATGTATGTTATTTTGCTGGATAACGGGCGCACGAATATCCTGGCCAATGAAAAAACGCGGGAGAGCCTGTATTGCATCCGTTGCGGAGCCTGCCTGAACGCCTGCCCGGTGTATAAGAATATTGGTGGTCATGCTTATGGAACCACTTATAGTGGTCCTATTGGTTCGGTGATCACCCCACATTTAAAAGAGCTGGATGAGTGGAAGCATCTCAGTTATGCTTCGTCCCTGTGTGGCAATTGTACCGAGGTTTGTGCGGTTAAGATCAACCTGCATGAGTTGTTGCTGGAAAACCGGCATGAAGCAGTAGAAGCAGGGGCGGCCGGCTGGACAGAGAAGATGGCCTGGAAGGCCTGGAAAATAGCCAGCCTGAACCGCAAATGGATGAACCGCGGTAACCAGAAAACGAAGAACTGGATGGTAAATAAGGTGTTTAAAGGCTGGACAGCCCATCGTGGCGACCTGGATTTTGCCGGTAAGACGTTTAATGAACAGTGGCGCGAACGTCATGCCCCACGCGGCACCTCCTAAGTCAAAAAATACCAATATTATTGCTCAATAGTCAACTTTATCAGTTGACTTTTCTATTTTGTGTGACGGATGCTGCTTTATTGTAATACCATTACTCCCCGACTGCAATATGTTGTTGATTTTTTCAGCAAAGAATTGTTCGATGCGCCTATTTTGATTACTTCGGATAGCAACGTTTTTCAGCATAATGATGGCCCCAGGCTGAATTATTCGTCTGAGGTTTTTCCTGGCGCTGTATTTACGATCCACCCTGTTGGATTGCTTTGGGAAAAGGGCATCACCCCCCAATCTATACATTGCTTTAATGTCCAGGGGCACCGGGCTTTTTTCCCCACTACCGGCGATTTTCCATTTGATATCCTGGCGGCTTCTTTTTACCTGCTGAGCCGTTATGAAGAATACCTGCCGCATGAAAAGGACGAATATGGCCGGTATGCACATACGAACTCACTGGCATTCCGGGAAGGGTTTTTAGATCAGCCGCTGGTGAATTACTGGCTGCTGCATTTGAAGCAGACCCTTACACAAAGGTTTCCGGGCCTGCTGTTCAGGAAGAAGAATTTCAAATGTATCCTCTCTTATGATATTGATATTGCGTGGTCATATCTGCATAAAGGATTTGTCCGTACGGCCGGAGGCTTTGCCAGGTCTGTGCTGAAAGGGCAATGGTCGCAGGTAAAAGACAGGTGGGCTGTGCTGCGGGGTAAGAAGAGGGACCCGTATGATTGCTTTGAGTGGCTGGATGCCCTGCACCTGTATTGCCGTTCCAGGCCCTATTATTTTTTTCTGGTAGCCCAGAAGCAGGTGGGTTATGACAAGAATACGCCTACCCATATAAAGCCCTTTCGCGAGCTGATCGAGTATTATGCCAATACTTATAAAACGGGGATACATCCCTCGTGGCAGAGCGGTGATGATACCGACCTGTTGTTGGAAGAAAAGGAATGGCTGGAAGTAGTGGCCGGTACGGAGATCATTCGCAGCCGCCAGCATTATATCCGTTTTACGTTGCCTGATACCTACCATCGCCTGATGAAGGCGGGTATCGAAAAGGATTATTCGATGGGATATGGCAGTATCAATGGGTTCAGGGCCTCTGTATGCTCTTCCTTTGCCTGGTACGACCTGGAAAAAGAAGTTACTACTCCCCTGCTTATTTATCCTTTTTGCTTTATGGATGCCAATTCATTGTACGAGCAAAGAGATTCCCCGCAACAAGCTTATGCAGAGCTGATATTGTATCATGAGCAGGTACAAAAGGTGAATGGTATGATGATCTCCATCTGGCATAATTCCATACTGGGTACCGATGCTAACTTCGCCGGCTGGCGGGAGATGTTTGAGTTGTTTATGCGCGAGACGGTGTATTGGGATGCTTACTCGGATTAGCTATTTTTTTCCTGAAAGCCTGGTTGATGAGGTGCACACCCAGCAGGGTGATGGTGCCGCCCGCTGCAATGAACAGGGTGAGCTTTTCATTGAACAATAATGATCCCAGGAGCACTGCTACCACCGGATTGATGTAGGCGTAGATAGATGCCTGCTCGGTGGGCAGGTTTTGCAATGCATACAGATAAGCAATAAAAGAGATGACGGAGCCAAAGGTTGCGAGGTAAGCGATGGCAGTCCATGATTGCCAGGGTATATCACTGATGGGGATGGGCTCTCCAAAGGCGTAAGTAATGATGGTGGTGAGGATGCCGGATATAAGCATTTGCAGACCGAGGCTGAAGTAGGGGTTGAAGGCAGCCGCCTGTTGCTTGGTATACAGGGTGCCAAAGGCCCATGTCCACGAAGCAGCCAGTGAAAGCAGGATACCAAAGCGGAACTCTGCTTCGAGGAAGTCGGCCAGGTGCTCATAGAATATGACACATACACCTGCAAAGCCCAGCAATAAGCCTATGACCGCTTTGACCGGTATTTTCGATTTGGCCACAAAGAGGTTGATGATAACGATCCATAAAGGGAAGGTGGCGGCAATGATAGCGCCCAGACCTGCTGAAATATATTTCACGCCCCAGGTAGATAAACCATTGCTTAACGCAAAGTTGAGCAGGCTCAGCACAATGATGGGGCCCCATTCTTTTCCCCGCGGCCAGGCTATTCCTTTACTCAGAAAGAAAATGACATAGAGCAATCCGCCAATAGATTGACGGATGCCTGCCAGTTGCAGGGCAGGCATGTATTTAACTCCCTGCCGCGAAGCGATCCAGGTGGTGCCCCAGAAAAAGCATACCATGCCCAGGGCAAACAGGGCTTTGAAACGAGTGCCCCGTTGCTGAAGGAAAGGTTTTATATAAGTTGGGGCGGCCATTGTTGTTGTACGATCAATGCTTAAAGTGGCGCATGCCGGTCATTACCATCGCCAGTTTGTTTTGCTGGCAATATTCGATGGAATCCTTATCCCGCACAGAGCCACCGGGCTGGATAAAGGCGGTAATACCGGCTGCATGACTCATTTGTACGCAATCATTGAACGGGAAGAAGGCATCACTGGCCAATACTGCCCCATTCAGATCGAATTTAAACTGGCCGGCTTTTTCAATAGCCTGGCGTAATGAATCAATACGGCTGGTCTGTCCGCAACCTTTGCCGATGAGTTGTTTGTTCTTTACCAGTGCAATGGCATTTGACTTCAGGTGTTTACATACCAGGTTGGCAAAGCTGAGGTCATCTTTTTCTGCTGCTGTGGTATCACGGCCACCCACTTCTTTCCATTCTAGGTAGTTGCCTTCATCAGCTCCCTGTATCAATACGCCATTGAGCACGGCTTTGTATTCTTCCGCTTTTTTGAAAGGGGCTTTCTGTTGTAATAAGATACGATTCTTCTTCGACTTCAGGATGGTCAAAGCATCTTCATTAAAAGCAGGTGCAATCAATACTTCAAAGAAGATCTCATTGATGGCTTCAGCAGTGGCTTTGTCTATCGTGCCATTGCAAACGAGCACGCCACCAAAAGCGCTTTCCGGGTCGCCGGCCAGGGCAGCATCCCAGGCTTCTTTTACCGAGGAGCGGGAAGCGATACCACATACATTGGTGTGCTTGATAATAGCAAACACGGGATTGGCGGCATCACCCCCAAATTCACCAATGAGCTGTACGGCTGCATCTACATCTACGAGGTTATTATAGGAAAGCTCTTTTCCGTTGAGCTGGTTAAACAGTTGTTCCAGGTTGCCATAAAACACGCCTGTCTGGTGCGGGTTTTCGCCATAGCGCATGGTTTTGGGATGCGGAATGGATTCCAGGAAGTACAGGGCATTCCCGGGGTTGAAGTATTTGGCAATGGCCACATCATAGTGCGCTACTATTTCGAATGCTTTGGCGGCAAAGGCCCTGCGCTGTTCGAGGTTGGTAGTACCCTGCTGATCTTTCAATAATTGCTCCAGGTGTGCATATTCAGTTTTGGCGGCAATGACCACCAGGTCCCTGAAGTTCTTGGCGGCGCCACGGATCATGGAAGGCCCGCCAATGTCTATTTTTTCAATGATCAGTTTTTCTTCGCTGGTGCTCGCTACTGTTTCCTCAAAAGGATAGAGGTCTACAATCACCAGGTCTATTTCCGGGATCTTGTACTGCTTCATTTCCTGCAGGTCTGTTTCATTATCCCTGCGTCCGAGGATGCCGCCGAATACGGAAGGATGAAGGGTTTTAACCCGTCCGCCCAGGATAGAGGGGTAGGTGGTCAGGTTCTCTACAGGAACCACCGGAATACCGAGCTTTTCAATAAAGCTTTGGGTGCCGCCGGTAGAATAGATCGTAATGCCCAGTTGATGCAGTTGTTGTACCACTGGTTCCAGGCCATCTTTATAAAAAACGGAAATGAGTGCAGATTGGATCCTTTTTGTCATAGTAAAACTGTAAAATGAGGCGCAAAGGTAACTTAATGCAGGGTGAAAACAAAAGCGCCCTGGTTGGCCACCGCATGGCAGGCAATGCCCAACTTATGGCAATCCTGCTGCCAACTGCTTGTTTTCCAGCGTGAATTGGTGCCATCAATGATGATTGTGCTACCCTTGAAAAGAGTTGCCAATTCCTGTATGGTGACCCTCGCATTGCGGGAGAGTACAATAAGGTCTATAGGGATACCGGCGGCTGATTTTCCGGGAGAGAAGGTTTCATCAATGATGAGCAGGGAGGTATTGCCCAACCGGAAAAGGGAGTCAGCACGGAACAGGTGATGGATGCTATCGGCAGGCCTGGTGTGGTGGGCGATGCGGCAGGGCTTTAGATAGCGGTCTTGCAGGGAAGGGTCTTCCAGGAGTAATGAATCGCCTGTAAACAGGTAATGCCGGCCATCAATGAAGTCAATGGCCTGGTGCTTTGGAATGTTGTATACGATTATTTTTTGTTGCCTGGCCGATGACCACCAGGATTGTAGACCCACTATACAGAATAACCATACAGCTCCTAAACCCATCAGCAGGCCAGCTTTCTTTTTTTGTAATAACCAGGCGGCGAGGCAGCCGATGATAGTGTATAGCAGTATCAACTGCACCAGGCTTATGGATATATCGCCGGTAGTATTGAAGGGAACCTGGTTTATGAGCTCAATAATCTCATTTAACAATCGGATGAGTTTATCCAATAACCAACCGGTAGTTTTTGCTGCAACAGGGATGAAGGACAGGGCGCATAATACAAGTTCGCCTATTAGTATGATACCTGATAAGGGAACGGCTATGAGGTTGGCGATGAGAAAAAGGTTAGGGACCTGATGAAAGTGGTAAATGCTGATGGGGAGGGTGAGTATTTGTGCGGCGAGGGTAACGGCTGCTAATTTCCAGCAATAGTGCAGGTATTTGTTTTGTATGAACAGGCACTGGTAAACAGGTTTCATAAAAAGTGCGATGCTGAGCACGGCAGCATAGGACAACTGGAAACCTATATCCAGGCATAACCAGGGGTCATAGCAGAGCAGCAGGAAGGCTGATGCAGCCAGTGAATTGTAAACAGTAACCGGGCGTGTTAAAGAATTGCCAATAATAAGACAGGTAAACATGACTGCTGAACGCAACACGGAAGGGGTGGCTCCGGCCAGGAGGGTAAATAACCATAACCCTGCAAGTATAATTAGGGGTGTGGCCCACCGTGTCCATTGTCCGCGCAAAGGTGTGCACACCAGGATCAGTAACCCGTAAATTAAACCAAGATGTAACCCTGAAATAGCAATGATATGTACCACACCGGTGTTGATATATGATTGTAGCAGGTGTTTGTCGAGCTCATCTTTATAACCAATTAACAAAGCTTCTGCTAATCCGGCTTGCTTTTTGTCAGGAATGTTTTCCCGGATGATATTCAGCACTTTTTTACGGGTATAAAACAGTACTTTTTTTACGGGGTTAACCTGTTTTTTTTCTGCAACTGTGTATTCTTGTTGTCTGAGGTATACCTGGTGCCAGATACTTTTAAGGGCACAATACCGGGCATAATTGAAAGCATTTGGGTTCGCCGTATTGTTAATGTGTTCGGGTGTTTTGGCAAATAACAACTGATCTCCATAATGTAGTTGGGGCGGGGCGCTGTCTTTTTGAAAATGCAACAGGAGCTTTCCTGTTGCCGGTTGTACCTGTGTTCCTTTTATGATTGCCTCAACAGACACTACTGTTCTGTAAGATTTTGCTTTCTCTGTTAACGGTTCTTCTATGGTCACCAGGAGTGCATCGCCGCTGGTATAAATAAGGTCAAACCATTGCGGGGAGCGCCTTATGTCCTTATAGTGTACCAATAATACCCCGGCTATAAAAAGCAGGCCGTTGAGTGCAATGCCATTGATGGAGCGGTACCTGAATTGCAGGGAAAGCGGAATCTGTGAAAATAACCCCATATAGGCGCTGCAACAGCCGGCAATCAGCCAGGCGCTTTGTACAGGCAGGCTGCTGCAGGATTGGGCTATAATACCTGCTATAAAGGGGATAATAAAGCGTAGGAAAGGGGCCTCTTTCCAGGCAAATAATCCGGGCAAATACATACTAAAAGAGGGGAAAACTCAGTTAACAAAAAGGGCTACAAGTCGCGTCAGTATTGAATTAGAGAAGAAAAAGCACCACTTCCACCCTGAAAGATGAAAAAATAGGATAAGGTCATAATGGCAATGGGAAATCAGGTAGTTGCGGTGCTATTAGTGAATTTGGAAGGATCAGAATAAAATTTCCTCAAGTTATTTGCGTGAACAAAGGCCTTGAGGAAATCTGTCGGCTGGCTTTCACAGGAGTATTGGATTTTGAAAAACGGGATGATAGCAACTCTCCAGTATCTAATTTCAGACAAAAAACTAACCTACCCATACAAAGTGCTATTTATTAATGACGGGATTTTTTTCAGTTGAATGACGGGGGTGATATGCCCCGTTTTTTTACGGGGTAGGCGCCCCATGGTTTTACGGTTTTAAAGCCGGCTGTTTAGCGGTTTTTTTCCGATGTTTTTCACACGAGTCCTTGAGTTACTTCGCTTTACGAATAATACTAATTTGTAATTACATGGCTAACACTCTATTGTAGCCGAAGATGTACGTTTACCCTGATTAATTTTACACCGGTAATTAAATCATTCATGTTTAAATCCCCCAAGCAATGACAACTATTGAAAAAAAAACCGTAAAGGTTGGAAAATTCGTAGACACTACTTACGTAGACACCTTAATCCGCAATTACAAACAGGAAAGATGGGCGCAGAATTCAGAGCGCATTGGCAAGGAAGATTCGTTGAGTGTTTGGTATAGCGTAGAAGAACTGGAACAATTCATTGAAAAGATAAAGATGTACGGCGCAGATGGTGTTAAGATCTATTTTGGTGCTTATTCATCCGATTTTGCAGAGAATCCTGCTTATGCCGACAGGCAAACGCTGGTGCTGGTAGGTACTAAGGCAAATACTACCGCAGCAGGCGTGGCCAACAAAGACATTTACGTCAACACCGGAAAGGGCAATTCCATCCTGGCTTACAATTATGGCCAGATGTGCCCTCCCAACTGTTCCAATGGCGGTCCTATCAAGCCTGCAGAACCCGCCGGTGATGAATGGGGTGGTATTGGCGTAACCATCGTTGACCGTGGCGACAAGGGTGTGGTTATCGTTTAACAGCAGTCCCTTTTTACTTAATTCGACCTCCCGCCTGGCGGGAGGTTTTCTTTTTTAAGAAATACTGGCTATTTTTAAGGGGATATGCAATATATCAGCATTATAATTATTCTGATCAGCCTGATAGCCGGTATTACGGTCTATTTTACGCCCAGAACCCCGTTTTATCTTAAAACTTTCCCGGTTTTTTTACTGGGTTGTTTGTTTACTGACATCTATGGCAGGTACCTTCATTCCACCGGACAGCAAAATGTTTACCTGTATAACCTGTTTTCTGTTTATTCTTTTACTTATTATTTGTATGTGCTGCAACGGATCGTTCAGAACCGGAAAATAAAAAGAATACTGCTGGGTATTGCAGTCCTGTTCCCCATACTGGGTATCCTGATCATTTCCACGCAAAGCACAGATACTTTTAGCAGTACTGTTTATACCATAGGCAGTTTGGCGATCATTATTATTGGTATCTATTATTTCTTTGAATTGTTCCAGTTGAAGCAGGCGATCAACCTTGCCCGGGAACCTGCTTTCTGGATATGCTGCGGCCTGTTGTTTTTTTACTGTTGCAGCTTTCCGCTGTTGGGGCTGGCCAATTATTTATACCGGCTTTCGCCATTGCTGCTGGAGAACCTGACTTTTATTTTAAGCTTTCTTAACGTACTGCTCTACTCGTTGTTCACCATTGGCTTTTTATGCAGGTTGAGGTTCCATAAGCCTGCTTTATAAAGTATATAACTACCCTAAAGTCCGGTCTTCCTGTTATTTAGATCAGCGGCCGATCAAAATTTATTTATAATTTACGGCCCGGCTGCTGTTTTACTATTCATATTATGTACTATTCTTTATGCAAGACCAGGGACAAGAGATTTATTCTATCGTGATCATTGGAGGGGTGATAGCCCTTTTACTGGTAGGTTTTATCGTAGCCACCCTGTTTTTGTACCAGCGCAGGCAGCACCGGCATGCCAGTGAACTGGCCCGGATGAAGGATCTGTATGAGCAGGAGGTATTGCGCTCGCAACTGGAGATCCAGGAAGCGACTTTCAAGATGATCGGGCAGGAATTACATGATAATATCGGGCAGGTTTTATCGGTAGTGAAGTTATCACTGGCCATATTGCCCATTGATAAGGACCATGAAGCGTATGAACCTATCCTTACTTCCCGGCAAATACTGAATAAAGCAGCCCTGGACCTTTCTGATCTTACCAAAAGTCTGCATAGTGACCGTATCGCCCAGATAGGCCTGGTAGAGGCCATCCGGTTTGAGATGGAGAACGTGCGTAAGAGCGGTCTGATGGACGTGGAGTATGAGGTAACAGGTTCGGAGTATGATTTTGATGGCCAGAAAGCCACGTTCCTGTTCCGGATGTTCCAGGAAATGCTGAATAATATTCTGAAGCATTCCCAGGCTGCTAAAGTTGCTGTGAGCCTGCTTTTTTCGGAAGATAACCGGTTTGTCCTTACCCTGGCCGATAATGGCGTCGGATTTGACGTGGAGGCCAAGAGAAATTCTGTTTCTTCTTCCTCTGGTGTTGGATTAAAGAGTATCTTCAACAGGGCAAAACTGATTGGTGCTGATTTAGATATGAAAAGTGTTCCGGGGAAGGGAACTACGGTGACCATTCAATTATCTTTGCCACAAGAAAGCTAAGCACTCTCCGAAATGACAGTTGGTAAACAAATACAGGTAGCGGTTGCTGATGATCATACCCTGATGCGCAAGGCATTGGCCAGGTTGATCAGCACGTTTGCGAATTACACTATTTTATTTGAGGCCGACAATGGCTCAGATGTAAAGGACAAGATCAGCAAGCATATTATTCCGGATATTCTCCTGCTGGATGTAAGTATGCCCGGCATGGATGGATATGAAACCGTGAAATGGTTATTCAAGAATCACCCTCATATCAAGGTACTGGCTTTGTCTATGTCCAGTGATGAAAGTACCATTATCCGCATGCTGCGGCTGGGCGCCAAAGGCTATATTATGAAGAATACAGAGCCTGAAGAGCTGAAGCTGGCATTGGATTCGGTGATGGAAAAGAATTTTTACCTCTCAGAATATATCTCCGGCAAGATCATCAGCGGCCTGCACAAGGATATTGACCAGCCTGATGAGCCGATTTCCCTGAC